>QKCC01000213.1 GCA_003245835.1 Spirochaetales bacterium
ATCTGATTTATGCAAGATCGAGAGATAAAAAGGAATCGGCACTTGTCAAAATAGTCGAAAGAATAACATCGAGCAGTATTAAATCTACCGGACTTTCGGACGAGCTGCGTGAGATTCTGCAGAAACGTGACGGAATTATCGAAGACAGGTTTGACGGCATAATCAAGGATGCAAAAATCTTTGATCTGGAAGAAGAGATAGATATGGACGGGTTATTCAGACTGCTGGCCGGAGAACTTTCCTGTCATGGAGGCTGTACAGACAGCGATATTCTGAAAATGCTGTACGAACGTGAAAACGAATCAACTACTGTTATCCAGGACGGACTAGCTATACCCCATATAGTTACTGAAGGAGAACATCAGTTTGATATAGTTGTCGTTCGCGCAAAAAAAGGTGTATTATTCAGCGGTTCAAAAACGCCCGTTAACGTAGTTTTTGCTTTATCAGGAACAAAAGACGAAAGAAATTTTCATCTGAAGGCTCTTATGGCAATTGCACAGATTGTGCAGTCTCCGGATTTCCTGGCCAACTGGTTGAGAGTAAAAACTGTTGATGATCTCCGCAACCTTATTCTGCTTGCGGAACGGGCAAGAAAAGGAAAGGTCTGAAAACCAGTCGGTATTAATGAGAAAAAATTATAAACCCGCAGCCCTGCTCAAGGACAGCATATACCGGAATCTTTTTAAAATTGCGGCACCGGTTGCACTGCAGAATCTTGTTATTTCATCTTTGTCCTTTGTCGATACCCTGATGATCGGACAGCTTGGAGAGGTTGAGATAGCTGCTGTAGGCATCGGTAACCAGCTGTTCTTTCTCTATACACTGCTTCTGTTCGGTATCGGCAGTGCGAGCGGTGTGTTTGTGTCCCAGTTTTGGGGAAAAAAGGACTATGGCAATATACAAAGAACTGCAGGCCTGAGCATCAGCCTCGGCTTTATAGGTGCGCTGCCGTTCGCTTTGCTGTCCTTTCTGATTCCGAGGCAGATCGTTTCAATTTTTTCGACGGATTCGGTGGTTATCGAACTAGGCGCCGAATATCTGAAATTTGTTGCGATAAGTTACCTTTTTTCATCGGTTACAATTACGATGTCACAGATTCAGAGGAGCATCGAACGCGCCGGTGTTCCTTTTGTTGTTTCTGTCGTTTCTCTGGGTTTGAATACCCTTTTGAACTACCTGTTTATTTTCGGAAAAGCCGGTTTCCCTGCGCTGGGAGTAAAAGGGGTTGCGCTAGCGACTACAATTGCCCGGGCTGCGGAGTGTCTTCTGATAATTATTGTGGTCTTTAAAAGCGGAACCAATCCTGCGGCCGGTAAGCTTCGTGAAATGTTCGGTTTTTCATCTGAATTTCTGAAAAAGTTTATGAAGACAGCATCGCCGGTAATTGTTAACGAACTTTTCTGGGCTTTGGGGATGACAGTATTCAAGATTGTCTACGGACGCATGGGTACTTCAGCGCTGGCCTCGGTTAATATTGCTGAAGCGGTAATGAACCTGATGTTTGTTGCGCTGATCGGATCGGCCACAGGAACAGCAGTGCTTACCGGTAAAACGATTGGTGAAGGCGATTATTCTGCAGCGAGAAGGAACGGCATAAAATTTATCAGGCTTGCAGTGATAGAAGGTGTGGTCATTGCGGCGGCAGGTGCATTGCTGAGCGGGGTGCTTCCGGGACCATTCAATGTTTCCGACGAACTGAAGCATAGTGCTTCGCTTATTATCCTGATTTTTTCCGGATTTCTGCCTTTCAAATCCTTCAACCTGCATACGATAGTCGGTATTTTCCGCGGCGGCGGCGATACTTTGTATGCCGCACTGATTGAAATTTCAGGTGTCTGGGGTGTAGGAGTTGTTCTTGCCTTTGTAACAGGAATCTACCTTGATTTTCCAATATATTTTGTTTACGCGTTTGTCAGCCTTGAAGAAGTTTTTAAGGCAGTATTCAATACCCTCAGGGTAAAATCAGGAAAATGGGTACACGATCTGACCTGATTGTTATAAGATAATTAAAATTCAGAAGTAAATGGCGGAAAACATGAAATTTTCAATGTTCGGAGAGCGGTTTATAAATAATACCGGAATAAAGGACCTTGTGGACGACCTTGGAAAATATGCCGGAATTGAAGGAACATGCATGCTCGGCGGCGGAAATCCGGCACTGATACCGGAAGTAAACGAAATATGGCGCCGCAGGATGCACGAGATCCTGAATGAAGGAAACAGGTTCGAAAGAATGTTGGGGCTGTACGGTACTTCCATCGGCAGTCTGAAATTTTTCGATGCACTTGCTGAAATGCTGCATGAAGAATACGGCTGGCCTGTCACCGGGAAGAATATTGCCGTAATCAGCGGCAGCCAGACATCCTGCTTTCTGTTGTATAATATGCTTTCGGGAGAACTGACCGACGGCAGCAGGGGAAAGATTCTGCTGCCTCTCATGCCCGAATATATCGGCTACGCCGATCAGACGATTGATCCTGACTCTTTTGTATCATGCCGGCCTGAAATAAATCAATACGCTCCGAATATGTTTAAATACCAGGTTGATTTTGACCGCATCGATATGAAGAATGTAAACGCGATTACGGCGTCCCGGCCGACCAACCCGACCGGAAATGTTTTGACGGATGGTGAAATTGCACGGCTGTGTACTCTGGCGGAAGAACATGAAATCCCGCTTGTCCTTGATAACGCCTACGGCCTGCCGTTTCCGGGAATAATCTTTGAGGATGTCAAACCTGTTTGGAATGAAAATGTCATACTGAGCATGAGCCTGTCGAAGATTGGACTGCCGGCAACCAGGACAGGTATTGTGGTCGCATCCGAAAAGATTATTGAAGCCCTGTCTGCTGTAAGTGCAGTTGCAAGCCTTGCTCCTTCCGGGGTCGGCCAGGATATTGTTCAGCCGATGCTGACAGACGGCAGTCTGCTGGACATCAGCCGGAACATAGTTATGCCTTATTACCGAAAAAAATCCCTGCAGACAATTGATTATATTAAAAGCAGTTTCGGAGATCTTGATTACTCTATACACAAGAGCGAGGGTGCAATCTTTCTGTGGATATGGTTTAAAAACCTTGAATCCGGATCTCTTGATCTTTACGAAAGGCTCAAGAAGCGGGGTGTAATCATTGTCCCGGGAGAGTACTTCTTTTTCGGCCTTCCGGATGAAGACAAAGACTGGAAACACAGGCACCAGTGCATAAGGGTTAATTATTCCAGAGATTTCAGCGAAGTTAAGCGCGGCCTTGATGTTATTGCCGAGGAAGCGGCAAAAGGTTAGTATAAACTGCTTATGCCGAAGGCAGAATAATAGGAGATTTGTATGGCTGGAAAATTCGGGACCTTTAAGGGGGTCTTTGTTCCTTCTACCGAAGCGATTCTCGGAACTGTATTGTTTCTACTGATGCCGCTGCTAACAGCAGATGTCGGTTTTCCTGTAATGCTCGTTATTGTACTGATTGCCCATACGGTAACCCTGTCAACGACATCATCCCTGTCCGACTGTGCTACCAACCTGAACAGAATTGAAGGCGGAGGGCTCTATGCCCTGTCAAAGCAGTCGCTGGGAAGTGCGATGGGCGGGTCAATCGGAATAATGCTATACCTTGCCCAGGCAGCGTCTATAGGGTTTTATTGTATCGGTTTTGCCGAACCTCTGCACAGCCTGTTAACACCCTGGCTTTCCGGGCACATAAGCTTTTTCGCGGAAACCTCGCCGGAAGCGGTGCTTATGCAGAAGCAGATCCTTGCCACCGTTTTTATGGCTGTTTTTTTTGTAATTGTAATGATTGGAGCGGATTTTACGCTCAAGCTTCAGATACTTATTCTGTTTGTTCTTTTAATTTCGATACTTGCAATCTTCGCCGCGCCGTTTATAAAACCGGTTTACAACGGGGTTGGGGTTTTCAGTTCATCGATCAATATTACCGGCAACAGGGCGCTGACAACCGGGATATTTTTTATGACTTTCACCCAGTTTTTTCCGGCAGTTACCGGTATCAGTTCCGGAATAGGTATGAGCGGAGATCTTGAAAATCCGAGGAAGAGTATCGTTGTTGGAACTTTCAGTGCAATTCTTATTACGATGGCGGTATATGTGCTGGCGACGGTTGTATTCTCGTTAATCAGCAAAGATGTTTTAATAACAGGTTACAGCAGCGGAAACCCGGTCGGTGTCATCCTTACCGAACTGTTCGGGCTTGGCCGGGCTTTTCCTTATAACCTGCCGGGGATTCTGATTCTTGCCGGGGTTCTGTTTGCGACATGCTCTTCAGCTTTGAGTGTTTTTATGACCGGGCCGCGTACGCTTCAGTTTCTGGCACGCGACGGAATTCTTCCGAAACCGCTTGCCTTTTTAAAAAAGGATTTTTTTCCCGCCGGTACCGAACCGCGCTACGCGATAATAGTCTCGTTTTTTATTGGCCTTGTGATCATCTGGATGGGCAGCATCAATTTTGCTTCGATGGTTGTCGGAATCCTGTTCCTGGTCGTATACGGTTGGGTTAACGGAGCTGCCTTTCTTGAGCGTATCAGTAAAAACCCTACATTCAGGCCCACTTTCAGGGGGCACTGGCTGATTTCGTTTTACGGTTTCGCAGCCTGTATTATTGCAATCTGCCTGTTCAACTGGATTGTCGGAATTATAATTTTTGTCAGCCAATTCTTTATGTTCAGGCTGATTCTGAAGTATAAATCACAGGGTCGTCTTGAGGGTGTCTGGTGGGGCGTTGTGTTTTCTTCTATCACCGGCGGGCTTGCGCGTTTAAAGAAGATAGTTCAGGGAACAAGAAACTGGAGGCCGGTTTTAACTGCCTTTGGCTTTCCTGAAAATGAGAATGAATGCAGGGCTGTAATAGAACTTGCTGAGCAGATAGCGTCGTTTCAGGGGCTTGTAAGCTGCAACCTGCTTGTAAATCCGCAGGATGATGGAAAAGATCAGATCCTGACCGATCTTGATTCAACAGTTCCTGTGTCGTTTATAAAAACAGGCAGCATGACTGATTCGATAATTACCCTGCTGCAAAGCTCCAATGTAACCGGAATTGCCAACAATACGATACTGCTTGCGTACAACAGTAAAATAAACAATGTAAAGGTTATTAAGTCGGTTATCGACGGACACCAGAACCTTTTAATGTACAAGCCGGGAATCACTGCAAACGGACGGATGAGGCTGGACATCTGGTGGCGCGGGGAACGCAACGGGAACCTGATGGTTCTGCTTGCATATATTATTAACCGCTATCTGCGGGACCGAAAGCTTGCGCCGTACAGCATCAGGATTATCCGTCGGCTTGATAAGGACCAGACGGAAGAGTTTGCCAGGGAAGAAATCGACAGACTTCTGAAGCTTTCAAGGCTTGAGGGAGAGATATTGATTCTGCCCTGGAATGAAACCGGGTTTCATGAAATTCTTGCCGAAACGTCGGGAGGAGCGTCGCTGATCATGCTTGGACTTCCGGGAAATTATGAAAACAAAACGAGTAATGTATTCAACCTTAACCAGTTGTTTTTCGACCGTGAAATTAAGAGCTACAAGGATCTTCCGCCGGTTCTTTTTGTAAAAAGCTATATGGTGATGAACCTGATCGAGGACTGATTATTTTTTTCACAGATGAGTGCAGCCTGTATTACCGGCGGTTGTTCACTGACCGAAATATTCCTCGAGAGTTAGTCCTTCGGCATAAATTTTACCGGCGAGTTCTTCTCCGACCCAGCGCAGGTGCCAGGGTTCATAGGTATAGCCTGTTACTTCTTCTTTACCTTCAGGATAACGCAGAATGAAACCGAACCGGTGTGCGTTTTCTGCAACCCATTTTCCCTCGGCCGTTTTACCGAAGTCCTGGGTCAGCTGGTAATTTACGACAGGGCTGCTTATATCCATCACAAGCCCGCTCTGGTGTTCGCTTGTTCCCGGTTTTGCGCTTATCCGGCTGGCATATTCTGCCCCGTATTCGGCAACATTCTGGTCGTACAGACTGACCTGTGTTTTATAGGATCGGTACCCGCTCCGGGCAAGAAGAGAGAAGCCCTTTTCCTTCTCAGCCGCCGCGAACATCCGGTTCAGTGCGTCTGATGCCGGTTTTCTGAGATGATTGACTTCTTCAAACACAAGAATTGTCGGAACATCAACCCTGACCAGATCTGGCGGGATGTAGCTGCCGGGAAGCATTCGCTTTTTGTTTACAAGTACATCATATGCCGCGGGATCCGTGACAACCCCGTCCGAATCAAGATAGTCCGCCGGATTTTTTTTGACATTGAGAGTAGTCCCCGCGGAAAGTCCTCCCCATACGGCGGAAATCTCTGCCGAACGGCCTGATATAAGCTCATCACCGGCGCGGATGATTATGGTGCCGTTTATAACCTCATCTGAAATGTTCTGTTTAACTGAAACAATCTTGAATCCCGGATCGGAGACGGAAACAGCCGGAGCTTCAGAAAACTGCTTCTTTAAAGTCCTGCCGGGTTTTAATGGAGTCGTATCGTCCTCGAAACCTACAGTGAGTACTATCTCAGCAGTCATTCCCGGGCGTATAACGCCGTCACGATTATCAAACTGAAGGTATGGTACCTTGTCGTCTGAACAGGACATGAATGATACGGTGAGCAGCAGGATTGACAATGCGGCTAAACGGTTTTTCATATCTGTAAGACTACTATTAAAGAATTGCCATGTACAGTCTTGAGAGAATAAAACCCGCGAAAAGTATAATTGCAGTCGGTTTCAGCAAGCCTTTGAGGCTTCGCGCCAGCCCGACGTTAAAATATTCATTCGATACCAGCAGGCAGACATGAACCGGAGACAGCAGCTGCCCGGCATGGCCGAATGCATATGCGATTACAGTTGTCGAGGCAACCATGGCTAATGAAGGATCAGGCCCAATCAGGCTCATTACAATAGGGAATGCAGCCCCAACCGTGCCTACGGCAATACCGGTAGAAATTCCGCACAGCAGGGGGATGAGTACTATAAGCAAAGCGGCCGGAATCCCCGCTGCAGCGAGTTCGCTTTGAAGCGCACTCATAAGAAGCGTCCCGTCGGGAAGCTGTCCCTCGATAAAAGCGCCGTAGATTCTGATTAGTGCGACGAGAATTACCATATTGAGATATTTGCCGGGTTTGAGAATCTTTTTCCAGGCACCGGCTTTAAGCGGGCGGACAAGCTGAATATAAATGAGAGAGATAACAATACCGATCGTAATCGGCAGATATTTGCTGATATTCGAAAGTGCCGGAAAAAGTGAACCTAAAATTGCATATGAGCCGATTATGATGATAATCGGGGACAACAGGAACAGTACGTGTGATAACTTCTCCGGTTTTTCCGTTTGGATTTCAGCTTTGGTGTCCTTTCCGGCTTTTCTGATAAGGAAAAACCAGCCTGCTGTAATTGAAAACAGGGTCACCGGAAACATCAGTACCATAAATACCGGAACAGGAAGTCCGGAAATCTCGATTGCCAGCAGAACTCCCGGGTAAAGCGGCCACCAGTATTCCCATATGTGGCGGAACCAGTAGTTGATTCTTGACTTCAGAAGCGGATCAATCTTCGATTCCGGGTCGCAGCTGTCAAGAAGGGGTGCTGAAAAAACCGCCCCCCCGGGCATGGGCAGAAGACCTATTACTGCCGGAAGAACGGCCATTGACCTGTTCCGTGAAAAGCGGCGGGTAATGCTGGTCACAAGATCATTCATAATATTCGTTTCTTTCATTTGAGACGAAAGCACAATGATAATGGTAACAACTATCAGCAGAAAAATATTATTTATATCAGAGGTTCTTTCCCATGAAATTGATAATATGCCTGCGGCGGTATGACCGGACCAGACAGACAGGATGATGGTTCCTGCAAGTACACCAAGAATCTGGTTCGACAAAAGTTTATTTACGGTAATTATAACCGTGAGAGAAACCAGAATCTTTATTAACACCGGGACGTTTAGAAGATATTCTGCCATAATGAACTCTATCAGGACAGACCGAATTTTTCAATATCATTAAAAGACTATACAGTTTTTGTTAGTGTTGACTAATAATTTCCAAAATGTTAATATATATTAAGTATTAAAAATGTTATGGTTACAGGAGAACCTTTTAGGTTATGGGAGCAAAGATGAGTCTGTCGGAACTTGGAGCAGGAAAAAGTGCGATTGTCGAATCAATTGACGGAGGCAGGCATATGCGGCAGCGGCTCGTTAACCTCGGAATGTTACCGGGGTCGGAGATCGATGTCGTCCGTGCAAGCAGACTGGGACCAATGGTATTGAGTGTCCAGGGGTCTCAGATCATGATTGGACGGGGTATGGCCAGACAGATTTATGTCAGACAAAAATAACAGCACAATAGCGTTTACCGGAAATCCAAACTGCGGTAAAAGTACTCTCTTCAATGCACTGACCGGGGCCCGGCAGCAGATCGGCAACTGGCCGGGTGTTACTGTTGAACTTGTGGAAGGGCAGTACCAGTATAATCAGAAAAACTATAAAATTGTCGATCTACCGGGAATATACTCACTGACGCCTAACTCGGAGGATGAAAAGGTTTCGAGGGATTATGTGCTCTCGGGAAATGCCGACCTTATTGTCAATATAATAGATGCATCAAATCTTTCGAGAAATCTCTATCTTACAGCCCAGCTGATAGAAATGCGGGTTCCCGTAGTTGTCGTTCTGAATATGATGGATCTTGCTGAAAGCAGCGGTATTATTATCGATGTCGAACACCTTTCTGCCCATCTGAAATGTCCGGTTATCGGTGTCAGCGCAGTTAAGCAGGGCGACATCCGCAGGCTGAAGGATTTTATTGAAAACAGCGTACTTAATCCTCAAGTGTCAGATGTTAAACTGAAATATCCGAACGAAATTGAAGACCTCGTCTGTTCCTGGAAAGAAAAACTTGAGCCATTAGCCCGGCGTCTCGGATACAACCCGCGATGGACGGCACTGCGTCTGATAGAGGAAGATCCCGACATCATAAAAAAAGCGGTCGACTCGGGGATTTTTACGCTCACAGATATTGAGAGCGAACTCGGGAGAATAAAAAGCATACTTACGGAATCACCCGATATGGTCATTGCCGATTATGTTTACGGTGCGGTAAACGGTGTCTGCAGAGAGGTTGTCAGGCGGGAAAAAAAGTCGAAACCAGTAAGTGATATAATCGACACTTTTGCAATGCATCCGGTTCTCGGCGTTCCTGTATTTTTCGGCGTCATGCTTCTGGTTTTTCTGGTTACAATAGAAATAGGCAACATCTTTGTCGGCTGGTTTGATGCGGCGGCAGGCTTTATTTTTGTAGACAGCCTCGGGAATCTTCTTGATTTGATGGGTGCTCCGGAAATAATTACCTTTTTTATTGCAGAGGGAATCGGGGCCGGCGTTCAGATGGTTGTTTCTTTTATCCCGTTCGTATTTTTCATGTTTTTGATGCTTTCGCTGCTGGAGGACTCCGGCTATATGGCGAGGGCTGCATTTGTAATGGACCGGTTTATGGGAAAGATTGGTCTGCCCGGAAAAGCCTTTGTTCCGATGATTGTCGGCTTCGGCTGTACGGTTCCGGCAATCCTTGCAACAAGGACCCTGGACAACCGACGGGACAGGATGATCACCGTTTTTATGGTACCTATGATGTCATGCGGCGCAAGGCTGCCTGTATACGCCCTTTTCGCGGCTGTTTTTTTCCCGCACAACGCCGGTCTGATTGTGTTTTCGCTGTATATGGCCGGTGTTCTGATCGCGGTCTTGTCCGGGCTACTGATAAAGCTGACGATGTTTCACGGAGAACCCTCGCACCTGATCATGGAACTGCCCCGATATCACGTGCCGAGGGCAAAGCATATTCTGCTTCACACCTGGGCACGGGTGAAGGATTTTATAAAACGCGCCGGAAAGGTAATTATTATCGCAGTCTTTCTGCTTTCGATCTTTTCCGCATTATCATTAACCGGCGGGTTTGACCCGGAAAATGTCGCCGGCTCAATTCTTGCGCTGCTCGGCAGGACAATAACGCCTGTCTTTACCTCAATCGGAATCACAGCTGATAACTGGCCGGCAACGGTGGGACTGTTCACCGGTATTTTTGCCAAGGAATCCGTAATAGGAACAATCGGCGCGATATACAGTCAGATAGACGGAACCGCAGCAGGTGCCGGCCTCTCCGCACTCACGTCCCGGTTTACACCTGCGGCAGCCTATGCCTACCTGCTGTTTATTCTTCTGTATATGCCCTGCATAGCTGCGGTAAGCACTGCCATGAAAGAAATTGGAAAGCTGTTCGGAGTGCTGCAGGCCTTATATCTGACCGTTCTGGCCTGGATTGTTTCGACGCTTTTTTACCAGGCCGCCGAAGGCCGTGATCTCAGGTTTGCTGCTGTGGCTGCCGGGCTGATTGCCCTGATAATAATTGTCTGCAAGCTTATCGGCAGGGCCGGCCGCTCCGGTACGGAGTCTGTGTAAGAAAACAGACAGAATTACTGCGGCTGCTATTTATTGGTTGTTCAGCATTGCATTTTGATTTACAATAACCCACAGTGCCTATCCGAAATCGACATTATTACAGGAGGATTCTATGAGTCTACATATAGCCGCAGACAAAGGTGCAATTGCCGAAACGGTCCTTATGCCCGGAGACCCCCTGAGGGCCAGATACGCGGCGGATAAATTTCTGGAAAATGCTGTCTGTCACAATGAAGTACGGGGAATGTACGGTTTTACCGGAACATACAAGGGAAAACGGATCTCGATTCAGGGTTCCGGAATGGGGCAGCCTTCAATAGGTATATACGCGTACGAGCTGATGTCGTTTTACGGTGCCAAAACTATAATGAGAATAGGCTCCTGCGGCGCTGTCCAGCCGCAGATAGAGCTGCGCGATATCGTTCTTGCCATGTCCGCTTCAACTAACGGCGGAAACAACAGGAACATCTTCAAGGGAATGGATTTTGCGCCCTGTGCCGACGCGGAGCTTTTTCTTACTGCCGCAAAAAAGGCGGAAGAAATGAAGCTTCGGGTACATTCCGGAAACATCCTGTCCTCCGACAATTTTTATGATGATGATCCCGAAATCTGGAAGCTCTGGGCTAAATTCGGGGTACTCGCAATTGAAATGGAAACCTCCATGCTTTATACCCTTGCGGCGAAGATGGGAGTGAAGGCTCTTGCAATATGCACAGTCAGCGACAGCATCGTGAATGAGACCCTTCTTTCTTCCGAAGACAGGGAGCGGTCTTTTGATGAAATGATCCTTCTTGCACTTGAAACAGCTGTGGAGATTGGTTAATTTCTAAATTACAGGAAATATTTTGTTGAAATTAGAGAGTGAGCTGCAGAAAGCTCAGAACGTATTTAAAGAAAATAAAAAACTCATTGAACAGCTTAAGCGGTGGAAGCGGAAGGACCTGGATGCCCTTTTTTTAAAGGCCCACGAAGAGGTTTTTGCCGAGATCGACTGTAGGGAATGCGGCAACTGCTGCAGTGCGCTCGGTCCGAAGATCAATAACCGGGACATCGAAAGACTTGCAAAGCAGATTAATATGCGGCCCGGAAAAATCAGGAAAAATTACCTCGATGTCGATGAGGACAATGATTTTGTTTTTCAGTCGATGCCATGTCCGTTTCTGAAAGAAGGCAATTTCTGCAGTGTATATGAAGCACGGCCGAAGGCCTGCGAAGAGTACCCGCATACCGATTACCCTAATATGCAGAAACGGCTTCATATAACCCTGAAGAACAGTCTGATTTGTCCGGGTGTGTATCGTATGCTTAATCTTATCAGACCTGAAGTAATGGATTAGCGGGGATGGTCCGGGATGAATGATCAGGAAAGAAAATCACTGATAAAGAAGGCTTCCTGGGCCGGAATCGCCGGCAACGGCATTCTTGCGGTTCTGAAGATCGGCTTCGGAACTCTCGGCGGCAGCGCAGCCCTTGTCGGAGCCGGGATTGATACGGCGACCGATATCGTTACATCCATGATAACCCTTGTTACGGCTAATATTGCCGACAAACCGCCTGATCAGGAGCATCCGTACGGGCACGGCCGGGCTGAGACAATTGCGGCCAAACTTCTGTCTTTCATTATTATCACGGCAGGTATTCAGCTGCTGATCTCTTCAGTTTCATCACTGATCCGCGGTGAAGAAAAGCTTTTGCCTGCGTTGTATGCTGTCTATATAACCATTGCAGCAATCCTCGCAAAGGTTTTCCTCTTCTTATTCAAAATCAGAATCGGGCGCAGGGTCGAGAGCCAGATGGTAATTGCCGATGCGATGAACATGAAGGCTGATATCGTACTTTCTACATCTGTACTGATAGGGCTTCTTTTAACACTGATAGCCGACCTGCCGGTTATAGATACGATCATGGCAGTAGGCGTCGGCTTGTGGATTCTGAAGAACGGAATCAGCTTGTTTATGGATTCAAATGATGAACTTATGGAAGGGCCCGGAGATCCGAGGTTATATAAAAGGGTTTTTGAGATTCTGAAGGATGTCAAGGGCATAACTAATCCGCACAGGGTAAGAATCAGAAAAATCAACAACATGTATGTTGTAGATCTCGATATCGAAGTGAACGGCCGCCTTTCCGTCAGGGAAGGCCACGCGCTTGCTGTGAAGGCTGAAGAAGCCCTCAGGGCAAATATCGAAAACCTGTATGATGTGCTGGTCCATGTGGAACCAGGCGGAAACTACGAGGGCGATGAGTGCTATGGTTTGACAGAGGAAAGCCTCGATTAGTATACTGCCTTTTGGACGAATTAATCAGAGTGAATTATAGATCAGGAGATACAAATGGTAGAACCGTTGAAAAAAAATTCCAAAATAGAAAAGAGAAAGGGCCCCGTTGTGCTGGTAATCATGGACGGAGTCGGCTATGGGAAATATGAAGAGGGCGACGGCTTCAAGGCTGCCATGACAAAAAATCTCGATAAGCTTATGGCTGAGCAGCCGACTGTTAAACTCAAAGCCCATGGAAAGGCGGTTGGGCTTCCGTCTGATGACGATATGGGTAATTCAGAGGTAGGCCATAACGCAATCGGATGCGGGCGTGTATTTTCACAGGGCGCGGCCCTTGTTTCGAATTCGATTGCGACCGGTGCGATGTTTGAAGGGAAGACCTGGAAAAAACTTACAGGAAACTGTGCAGAAAAGGGGTCGACAATGCATTTTATCGGGCTTCTATCCGACGGTAATGTTCATTCACATATAGATCACCTCAGAAAAATGATCGAAAGGGCAAAGGCCGACGGTGTTAAGACAGTCAGGGTCCATGCCCTGCTCGATGGACGTGACGTAGGCGAAACCTCGGCTCTTGATTATTTTGATCCGTTTGAAGAGTTCTGCGCCGGACTCAGTACAGACGGTTTCTCAGCCCGGATCGCCAGCGGCGGCGGACGTATGGTAATAACAATGGACCGCTACGGGGCAAACTGGCAGATGGTCAGGCTCGGCTGGGAAATTCATGTACTCGGCGAGGGCCGTATGTTTGCCGCACCGCATGAGGCTATAGAGACGCTCAGGACGGAAAGCGGTGCGATTGATCAGGACCTTCCTCCGTTCGTAATAGCCGAAAACGGAAAGCCTGTCGGAACCATAGAAGACGGCGACTCGGTTGTATTTTTTAATTTCAGGGGCGATCGGGCACTCGAGATTACCAAGGCATTTGAATCAGGCGATGATTTTACCGAATTCGACCGGAAGAGGGTTCCCAAAGTTGAATACGCAGGGATGATGGAATATGACGGCGATATGCATATTCCCGCACAGTACCTTGTATCACCGCCCGCAATCGACAGGACTATGGGCGAATACCTTGCCGCAAGCGGGGTCAAATCATTTGCAATCAGCGAAACCCAGAAATACGGTCATGTAACCTATTTCTTTAACGGCAACAAGCTCGGCAAGTTCAGTGAAAACCTGGAAACCTACGAAGAAATACTCTCGGATATCGTGCCGTTTGAACAGAGACCCTGGATGAAATGCGCGGAAATCACTGATCGTGTTCTTGAGGTGATCAAGAGCGGCGAATACGATTTTATCAGGATGAATTATCCCAACGGCGATATGGTCGGACACACCGGCGTATTTCAGGCTGTTGTCTGTTCCATGGAAGCCCTGGACCTCTGCATAGGCAGGCTCAGAAAGGCCGTTGAAGCAGCCGGCGGGGTCTTGATTCTTTCGGCTGACCACGGAAATTCCGACGACATGTATGAGCATGATGCTAAGACAGGCGCAGTCAAGAAGAATGCAGACGGAAGCCCGAAGGCAAAGACGGCGCACTCGCTGAACCCTGTACCATGTATAATCTATGACCCGTCGGGGGAGGGTGAATACAGCAGTCATCTTCGTGAAGGCCTTGGAATCAGCTCGCTTGCCGCGACAATTATTGAGTTTCTTGGTTATGAGGCTCCCGAAGGATACGATCCCTCGGTTCTCGAATACAAATAAATATCAGCGGGAAATATAATGGAAATAATCAACGGTCTTCAGCCGGAGACATTCTGGACACATTTTTATAACCTTACCCGGATTCCGCACGAATCCGGTAACGAGGCCGGCGTCAGAAAATACGCGGCGGATTTTGCCGACAGGCACGGCCTTCAATATAAAATTGACGTGATTGGCAATATAGTTATAAAGCGGCCTGCATCTCCCGGAAAGGAAAACAGTCCTTCGGTGGTGATCCAGGGCCATATGGATATGGTCTGCGAGAAAAACCGCGACAAGGTCCATGATTTTGCTGTTGATCCGATATCACTGGTTATTGAAGACGGCTGGCTCAAGGCCGACGGAACCACACTCGGTGCCGATAACGGTGTAGCAGTTGCAGCCGGGCTTGCCGTGCTGGAATCGGATGAACAGCTGGGGCCGATCGAAGTACTGCTTACCGTCGACGAGGAAACCGGGCTGACCGGTGCTATGGAGCTGGACGAATCAATCGTTGATTCAAGGATCCTGATTAATCTTGACTCCGAGGAAGACGGCGTCATTTATGTAGGCTGTGCCGGCGGAAAGAACACTGAGGGATTTATTCCTGTCGACTTTGATGCGGTACCAGCCGGCTATAAAACTTACAGCATAGTGCTCAAGGGGCTTAAGGGCGGTCACTCAGGCGGAGAGATCCATATGGGCCGCGGAAATGCAAACATTCTGGGTGTCCGTTTCCTGCGCAAATCGGCAGAGAAATTTGATACCAGGCTTGCTTTTATTGAAGGCGGTGGCAAGCACAACGCTATTCCACGTGAATTTTTCGCGACTCTTCTGGTAAAAAATTCCGACGCTGCAGGCTTTGAAGTCTATGCCGCGGAGTATGCCGGTATAATCAAATCAGAGTTTAAGATTCCCGAACCGAACCTTGAGTTTTGGGCGAAGCCGGGTGATGAAAAAGCTGAGCAGGTTTATTCGATCGATTCTCAGAGAAGAATCTATGATCTTGTTTATTCAATTCCGCATGGAGTTATAAAGATGAGCCGGGTTCTTGAAAATCTTGTTGAAACATCGACAAATCTCGCCAGAATAGAACTTCTGGTGAACGGCAAAGGCGTTGAGGGGGTAAACGATACGGGAGAAACCGAATTTTTCATCCTCTCATGTAACCGGTCTTCGGTCGACACTGAATGCGACGATATTTCCGACCGTGTTGCTGCCTGCGTCAGCGCTGCCGGGGGAAGGTCGGAATTCTGCCATGAATACCCGGGATGGGACCCGAACCCGGATTCTGAAATCCTTAAAAAGGCTAAAGCCGCATATAAAAATGCAAACGGAACCGATGCAAAGATAAAAGCAATTCATGCCGGGCTGGAGTGCGGTGTAATCGGAAAGAAATTTGAAACAATGGACATGATTTCATTCGGGCCTGAACTTGCCGATGTTCACACACCAGGTGAAAAAATGAAAATCGATTCTGTAAAAAAAACGTGGAAATTCCTCATAGAATTACTTAGAATGGTGTAACAGGCCCGCAGGAGGTAGGCATGAAGCGCACGGGTTTATTGAAGATACTGCATGATACCGCGTTTCCGGTTAACAGGATAGTTATTCATCCGAACACCGGGTTCGATCTTGGTTTCATGCAGCTCAAGTATGTATCGAATCTCTATATAAATACAGGAATTGAAGAGTTCAAGAACGGTACAGCTGAACCGTTCTGCAGCGTTGACATTATGCTACTGAATGAATGTGGACCGAACAATGTTGAAATGGCCCAGAAATTATGGGACCAGCTTGGAAGACCGGAAAAAGCGATCCTGGTCTATAATGAAGACGGAAACAGGCTGTTTCTGGCTGTAAAATAAACTGAAGAATTCAGAAAACCGATTATCTGATTGATAAAAAAGCCGTTCGTCTAATCGAACGGCTTTTTGCACATATGCTGTAAAATGAGGATCAGCTTTTCTTAATTGATCTGGCAAGCGCTTTTGCCTGTTTGACTGCCCTGGCAATTGTCTCCTCGTCGGCAGCACCCTGCCATTCAACCGGTTCTATGCATTCCCATTTGAGGTTTACCGTCAGTTCCTGAAACTGCTTCTGGGCACCACCGGACCAGCCGAACGAACCGAAGCGGAAAATCTTTCTGTTCATGACATGGCTTCTGTCGAAAATATCAAGAACATAGGCCATCGGCGGAAACATTCTGTATTCGTATGTCGGCATGCCGAAAATCAGTCCTGCTGATTTCCATGCATCCGCCAGAGCGAAAGATACATGCGTCTGCGGTACCCGGTGAACATTGATTTTTACGCCTTCTTCTTCAACAGCCCTGATAATCGGTTCTACAAGCTTTTCCGTATTGCCGTACATACTTGACCATATAAAGGTGATTTCATCTTCCTCGGGGTTTGTGTTATATGACGCCAGCCTGCGGTAGTCTTCGATGATTTTGGATGGATTTTTCCTCCACAGAATTCCGTGTGACGGGGCAATGACCTTAATATCGAGTCCGCTGACCTTGTCGATTGCCTTCAGAACGAAACTGGAGAATGTAGAGACGATATTCGCGTAATAGCGCAGGGTCTCTTTATCATAAAACTCAGCCTCCTCCGCGGTGAGCTCATCGTCAAACACATGTTCTTCAACACGGCCGAACGATCCGAAAGCGTCGCAGGAAAACAATACACCGGTAGATTTTTCATAAGTGACCATAGTTTCCGGCCAGTGAACATTCGGCGCGTCCTCGAAAATAAGAGTCTTGCCGCCTCCGATATCCAGGCTGTCGCCCGATCCGACGGGAAATACATTATCCTCGATTTTATAGAAGGCCTTAATCAGCGGTACGGATTTTTTCGAGCAGTATATTTTCAGCTCAGGGTTCTGCTTCTTCATATCGGCAAGCCAGCCTGTATGGTCGGGTTCCATATGGTTTATTATAAGGTAATCGATTCCGCCTAAGGATGTCCCGGCGTCGGCAAGCTGCCCGTTTACCTGTTCAAGAGCATTGTCCCAGTCCTTGACAAGATCGATCAGTACAGTCTTTTCTCCCTTTACCAGGTAGGAGTTTATAGAGACCCCGTCCGGTATCGGCCAGATCCCTTCAAAAAGATCCTTATCCCCGATATTGGCGGCTATTCTGAATACATTGTCTGCAATCTGTATCGCTTTCATAAGTTCTCCGTTAAAAAATATTTACTTGTTTCTAAAATAATCTACACCGTTCTTTATTATATCAAGTCCGAATCCGCGGTCAATATTTTTCCTCGTCCAGAGCGGGTGATTTTCCGGGTGAATAAAGGCTTCCGGATGAGGCATAAGTCCGAGGATCCTGCCGGTTTTATCGGTAATCCCGGCAATATCTTCGACAGAGCCGTTTGGATTCCAGCCGGAGTATTTAAGGACGTCCAGGTTGTTTTCAGTAATATAGCTGAGTACATCCGGACTGTCGGTTATAAATCGGCCCTCGCCGTGGCGGATTGGAAGCTCGATTGATTCGATTCCCTTAAGCCAGACGCAGGATGAGCCGGGATTAACATCCATCTTCACCCAGTTGTCGATAAATTTTCCGCTTTCGTTATGAACAAGGGTTACTTCAGGATTCCAGTCGCCGCCGATGTTCGGAAGGACGCCCATCTTTACAAGCACCTGGAAGCCGTTGCAGATTCCTATAATCAGCTTCCCGTCGTCGACAAAGCGCTGAACCTCCGCTTTCAGGCTCTTCTTGAACATATGCGCGAAGACAAGTCCCGAACCGAGGTGATCTCCGAACGAAAAGCCTCCGGGAAAACCGAGAATATGAAAATCTTTCAGGTGTTCGGGGTTTGCTATCAGATCGTTTATATGCAGAAGTTCCGCCTCCGACCCCGACAATCTGAATGCGTCCGCGAGGTCCTTGTCGGAATTAATGCCGAAGCCTGTTATTATACAGGTTTTTACTGTCATTTTTTCTCCCATTCCTGACTCCTATTTGAAGCTCTTCCACGCATTTTCAATGCTGTCTAGGCCGGTATCTATGCAGACTGAGCCGTTTCTGGTGAACTGAAGTCTGTTTCCGCTGTCGTTTATTTTTCCGCTGACCCTACCGGCTTTTGCCGTTGCGGTGCCCTTCATGATGCTTTCGAACCGTTCCCTGTTCTCCGCAGAAACGCTGGCTATAAACCGTGAAGGTGTTTCACAGAAGAGCATCCTCGCTGTTTCGTAGCCTTCAGAATCAGCAGGAACCGCATCAAGATTGATTTCGGCTCCGAGCCTGCCGCCGAGCGCAGATTCTGCAGCAGCAACCGCAAGTCCTCCGTCGGAAAGGTCGTGGCATGATTCAACAAGCCCTTCCTTCATCGCCTGATGAAGTTTCCGGTAAAGCGGAAGGGCTTCAGCAGTTTTGACTGAAGGACAGTTTCCAAGGTGAAAATCTATACCTGCAGATGAACTGCCGGAGAGAATTTTTTCGAGAAAGCTTCCGCCGAGTTCTCCGCGTGTTTCACCGAGTATGTAGATAAGATCTCCGGTGTTCTTAAAATCGGACGTCACGGATTTGGTCACGTCCTCGATAATTCCCATCTGCGAGATAAGCAGCGTCGGGCGTACCGGGATCTTCTTTCCGCCGATCTTTGATTCGTTTTTCATTGAATCCTTGCCGGAGATCAGCGGCATTCCGTATGCGACGCAGGCATCTTTCAGGCCCTTGCAGGCACGTACAAGCTGGGCCATTCTGTATTCGCCGTCGGGGTTGTCGGAGCTCTGAACCGGGTCCGGCCAGCAGAAGTTGTCGAGCGCTGAGGTATATTCCGGATCTCCGCCTATAGCAATATGGGCTCTGTAGGCCTCGTCGACGCCGCACATCGCCATATCGTAGGCGTCGGCGTCTCCCACCCTCGGACAGACGCCATGGGTTACTGTAACGCCCCGAAGAGAATTTCTAACGGGTCTTAACACGGCCCCGTCAGATGGCGCGTCATGCTTTTCACCGATGAATGGCTTCATAACCGACTGGGCAAGGACCTCATGGTCATACTGTCTTATGAGGTCTTCCTTTGATGCAATGTTCGGTTCAGCAAGAAGTTTAAGAAGCAGTCCGGTATTGATATCGGTCCTGGCCGATGCAGCCTCGCCTTCGAGAGGAACGATGCCTGTTCTGGCCTTTTTCCATTCGGCTTTGAGGTTCATTTTCGGAAGACCGTCATGCAGGAAGGTAAGTTCTATCAGGCCGACAACTTTGTCGCCGTAGCGCAGGTCGATGTAGCCGTCGTCGGTAAACTCGCCGATCTCTACCGCTTCAACACCGCGCGCAGCGGCAAGTTTTATAAACTCGTCGAGCGTTTCTTCCGGTACGGCAAGGCTCATCCGTTCCTGGCTCTCAGAAACGAGAATTTCCCAGGGGGCGAGACCGGCGTACTTCAGCGGGCATTTATCAAGATCGATCCTGATTCCGTTGCTGAATTCAGCCATCTCGCCGAGGGAAGATGACAGCCCGCCGGCGCCGTTGTCTGTCAGCCCCTGATAGAGTCTGCGGTCCCTGGCCTCAATCAGAAAATCGCTGAGTTTTTTCTGGGTAATCGGGTCGCCTATCTGTACGGCGGATGTCGGTGATTCTTCATCCAGCGCAAGCGACGAGAAAGTTGCCCCGTGAATGCCGTCCTTGCCGATTCTTCCGCCGAGCATGACTGCTTTGTGGCCCGGGTTGATGTGTTTAATCCAGGAGCCTTCTCCGGCTATTTCGGCCGGCAGTATTCCGCCGGTTCCGCAGAACACAAGCGGCTTTCCGGTGTAGCTCTCGTCAAACAGAAAGCCTCCGCCGACTACTGGAATACCGGACTGGTTTCCGCCGTCGACTATTCCGCGGTGTACGCCTTCCATTATCTGCCTCGGGTGAAGCAGTCCCCCGGGAATCTGATCATCGGAGGCATTGACATCGCCGAAGCACAGGTAGTTTGTATTGAAAATCGGCTTGGCGCCCTTTCCTGTTCCCAGAATATCGCGGTTGACGCCGACAATTCCTGTAATTGCGCCGCCGTATGGGTCAAGGGCCGAGGGAGAGTTATGTGTTTCGACCTTGAAACAGATAAGGTAATCCTCATCAAACACAATTACACCGGAGTCGTCATGGAAAACGGAGCGGAGATAATTCTTTGTTTTGGAGATTTCATCTGTTGTATCGCGGACATATTCCTTGAAAAGCGATTTGATCTGTTCGGTTGTCCCGGCATCAAGGTCCGTATATTCAACGGCGGCATTGAGAATCTTATGTTTGCAGTGTTCCGACCAGGTCTGCGCAATCATTTCAATTTCGACATCAGTTGCCTCTGCCCCGACCCCGCGGGCGATTCTCATTGCTGAGGTTTCGCTTCCTGCAAAATAGTCCTTAACCGCCGTCATTTCGGGGAGGGTAAGAGCGAGCAGCCGCCGCCTGGAAAATTGCAGGAGCTCTTCATCGCTCATTGCGGAAATATCGAAACGCTCAATTTCAATGCTGCTTTCAGCTACCACGGAAGGGTAAATTTCCGGAAACCGTTTTCCCGCTTCCCATTCACCGGCGGTGATCACTTCAGCCTGTTCAATCAGCGGGTTGTAAAGATGTTTTTTCAGACTGATCATTTCGGCATCGGACAGTTCGCCGCAGTCAATCATAAGCTGGCGTGCCGTCTGAACGATAACTTCCCTCGGAAGCGCAGTACCCGAAGCAAGGCTGATTGCGCTTCGGGCTGTTATTGCGGTCGGGTTGGTTACGCCGGTTTTATAACCGATTTCGAAGAGGTAACGCCAGCTTCCTTTTCTTTCCTCAGCTGCAGGAACTTCAAACGCGGCCTTCTGTGCGACAGGATCCGAAAAAATCTCCGCCGCGGTTTTCTGATCAAGCCCGCTGAAATCAGTTATGTATATATCCGCAATAGAGATATTCTCTATTGATGCGGAAACGGATGTTCTTAGACTGTCGACAATTTTGTGTGATCTGCCGTCGAGTCCGGGGTCCTTGAAAAATACTTCCATTCTCATAATTGTGAGAATATCCTACAGAAAATACCCGATATTTTCAATGAGGCACGGGATAAGATAGAATATGTTCTCTGCGCTATAACCCTAAAGTTATGTTTAATCAATAATTAAGCGGACAGGCATATAGACTAACAGGTGAATTTTATTTAAGGTGGTATAAGTGGTTATAATGTAATGCAGTATTTTCAAGACGGGTCGGTTGTCTGTGATCTGGAGGCTGTTGAAAAATATTCGGCGATCCATGAACTTCTTTCAAAAGCACCTGTGTTTAAACAGATAGATAATCTTTCCGCCTTTGAGCAGGTTGTGATTGAACGGGAGAAGAAGCTTTCCACCGGTCTCGGTCACGGCGTAGCCTTCGCCCACGGGAAAACTGACGCGGTAAATTCAATGTATATTGCTTTGGGAATTTCCAGACAGGGCATTGAGTATAAAGCTCTTGATAATAAACCGGTTCACCTTCTGTTTATTGTCGCAAACCCGGTGGATGGGCATATAGAGTATCTGAGCCTTATTTCCGGTTTAAGCAGGATTCTAAGAGACGATATTTTCAGGGAAAAGATACTTGCAATGACCGATGTGAAAAAAATAGAATTCGAATTCCGTCAGGCCCTTGAGAGGCTTGAAGTTAAGTGTTAGCAAGGCCCTTTCGGGGCTCTTTTTTTTTCTGCTGCTTTGATTTTTAAGCATTAAAAAAGGCTTTTCCCTTATCCGCGGGAAAAGCCCTACTGATCCGTGTTTTAAAAGTTTTACCTGAGGCCCGGGTAATCGAGAGTTGCGAAATAATCCGCCGGGGTTTCTGCCCGTCTAATCTGTACGACTGAGCCGTCTTCTTTCAGCAGAAGCTCGGCGCTCCTTAGTTTCCCGTTATAGTTGAAACCCATGGCATATCCATGTGCGCCGGTATCGTGAAAAACGAGCACGTCGCCTGGCTCAATTTCCGGTAAATCCCTTCCGATAGCGAATTTGTCGTTGTTTTCGCAGAGTGAACCGGTTACATCAACAGGCCGGGCCAGGGGCGCGTTCTCTTTTCCCATTACTGTTATATGATGATAGGCGCCGTAAAGTGCAGGCCGCATAAGGTTTGCCATCGAGGCATCCATACCGATGAAGGTTTTGTAGGTTTCCTTCTTGTGAAGGACCTTCGAAACCAGGTAGCCGTAGGGCCCCATAATCATTCGTCCGGATTCCATTACAATTCTAAGGTCCGGCAGCCCTGCGCCTTTTATTTTCTCGTCATAAAGCTTTTTGATTCCCGCTGAAACCTTCTCAAGATCAACCGGTTTTTGTTCTGGTTTGTAGGGTATGCCGATTCCGCCGCCGAGGTTTACGAAATCAAAGGTTATCCCGAGTTCTGTACTTAGTTCGGCTACCAGGCTGAAAAGGATATCGGCTGTTTCGACAAAATATTCCCAGTTGAGTTCGTTCGATGCAACCATCGTGTGCAGGCCGAAGTGTTTTACACCTTTGTCGCGCATGCGCCGGTATCCGTCGAAAAGCTGTTCCCTGGTAAAACCGTATTTCGCATCCTCAGGTTTGCCTATAATAACATTGCCTTCTTTGAGCGGGCCCGGGTTGTACCTGAAGCAGATTCCTTCGGGTATTCCTGCATTTTTTTCCAGGTAGTCTATGTGACTGATGTCGTCAAGGTTGATTATGACATCCATCTGCTTCGCCTTGATGTATTCATCAGCCGGAGTATCGTTCGACGAAAAGAAGATCTCCTTGCCTTTCAGTCCGGTTGCTTCGGCAAGAAGCAGTTCGGGCAGCGATGAACAATCGGCGCCCATTCCTTCTTTATTGAGGATGTCCATAATATAGGGGTTCGGGCATGCTTTTACGGCGAAGAAGTTCATAAATCCGCCGGGGACCCATTCGAACAGTTTGTACAGCTGTTTCGCGTTTTCTTTTATGGCTTTTTCGTCATATATGTGAAACGGGGTCGGGTATTTCCTGATAATCTCGTCGAGTTTCTCTTTGGTAAACGGAACTGTTTTACTGCTCATTTTTTTCTCCTGTTCATTTTTGCCGATTTGGTTGCCGGCTGACAAGTGTCACTTTATTTCAGGCGCTGCTTTAGATCAAGACCCATATTCTGTTCTTTTTGGGACTTTCTGTCTACGATATTAGTTGTAAATATGTTTATTATGTTAGCCTAACCATGTCTTTTATTCAAGATGTTTTTTATAAGTTTACAAATTTTCCGGATTAATAAACCGGCTTGAAGTCATTGGTTTAATGGTTTAATCTTTGAAAATGTTAGTTATTCCGGCAATTGATTTAATAGGCGGCAGCTGTGTAAGGCTGTACAAGGGTGATTACAGCAAATCGACAGTATATAATAATGACCCGGTCGAGACGGCCAGGATGTTTGAGGCCGCAGGGGCTGAACGGATTCATATAGTTGATCTTGATGCGGCCCGCGGGGACGGCAACAATCGTCCGGTAATTAAAAAAATCCGCGAATCGGTTTCATGTGTCGTCGAAACCGGCGGCGGCATCAGGACTACTGATGATGTAAAAGAGCTAGTGGACTGCGGAATCAACAGGATGATCGCAGGTACAGTTCTCGCGAAAGAACCCGACCTTGTGGCCGGCTGGATTGCCGCATTCGGAAGGTACTTCATTGCCGGGATCGACGCGCTTGACGGTGAGGTCAAGGTTTCGGGCTGGGAAAAAGGATCGGGCTTGAGTGATACCGAACTCGCAAAGACATGCGCTGAAATAGGAATTATCAGCATTGTATATACAAATATAGCGAAAGACGGGACTCTGAGCGGGCCGGATTTGAAGAATACAGTCCGCATTGCACAGGAATCCGGCCTTCCGGTTATCCTTTCAGGCGGAATCAGCTGTGATGAAGATTTCAGATCTGTCACACTGGATGCTGCGGACAGCGGGATTGCGGGAATAATAACCGGTAAGGCAATATATGAAGGCAGGATCAATCTGGAAAAAGTGATTTCCCTGTACCAGAAAGGCGGTCAGGAGGCGGAGTGGTAGATGAATAGCAATGTTCTCCCCTATGCGGTGTTATCTGAAAACGGCGGCATTCTTAAGATGCTGCAGACGAATGAAAAGGGTTACAGGAAAAGTATAGAAAACAACCGGATATGGGCGGTCAATCCGGATACCGACAGGCTTCTGCCGGTGGATGATCTCGGCATCGTTAAGGGTTTCAGCGAAAAAGACGGCTGGTACGAAGTAACTGTACAGTCAGCCGCCGACCCGGCGTCGGGACTGCAGACTGCAGCGGAGAAACCGGTACCCGGTCCCGATCCGGCATCTTTAAACCCGGCCGGCAGCGGTTCGGAAATAATCGAAAGACTTTTCGGCGTAATTGAACAGCGGAAGAAAGAGATGCCGGAAGGCTCTTATACGACACACCTTTTCAATTCCGGTATGTCGAAGATAAAAAAGAAAACAGGAGAGGAAGCGGTCGAACTGCTTCTTGCCGAGGATCGCAGTGAAATAATCTATGAGGCCTCGGATTTAATTTATCATATGCTGGTTTTACTCTCTGCTGCCGATATTAATCCGGAAGAGCTGTTCAGAGAGCTTAAGCGCAGGGAATAAGGTTATTACCAACAAATTTGCTAATGGTTTGTTAAATCTGTTATAATATATTTATCATATCCTTGGAGGAATATTATGAGTAGTAAGGTTAAAATCACCCTTCAGGAAATTACCGAGGATACACTTTCGGATATTATTTCACTGGAAGTAGCTGAGGATCAGCGTCATCTGGTTACCGATAATGCAAAATCGATAGCGCAGGCTCACTTTTCCAGGTACTCATGGATGAGGGCTATTTACGCCGATAAAACTCCAGTCGGCTATGTTCTTCTTTACCTTGATCCGGACAAACCGCATTACGAGATCTGGAGAGTAATGGTAGACAAGGATTTCCAGGGCCGCGGATACGGAAAAGAGGCCATGGAGATGGTTATAGAATTTCTTAACAATCTTCCGGACTGCGTGGAAATTTACCTGTGTTATGTTCCTGAGAAAGGCAATGCATCGGTATTTTTTAAAAGTCTCGGTTTTGTTGATACCGGGGAATTTCACGGAAATGAAAAAGAAATGAAACTGGAGCTGCTTTAGATGAAGTATCTCACCCTTGTGAGACATGCTTCCGCGGTGCATGATTCATCATACCGTGATATTGAACGTCCGTTGCGGGAGAAGGGCCTCGGCAAGGTGAAATTTATTGCCGAACAATGTAATGAAAGAGGATACCGGCCCGACCTTCTGGTTTCCAGCCCCGCGGCCAGGGCATTTGAAACAGCTGCGCTATACGCCGAGGAATCCGGCTGCGGAATTACCCGGGATTCAATTCTTCTGGACGAAAACCTGTACATGCCATCACCCGGCGACATCCTCGACTGTGCGAGGGGCCTGGACAATGCATTCTCGGATGTTTTTATTTTCTCACATAATAACGGAATCAGCTGGGCCGCCCAGGAATTCTGCGGCGACAGGAGCATTCTGATGCCCACGGGATCGGTTGTCAGGATTCAGTTTAATATAGACTTATGGAGAGACGTAATCTTCGGACAGGGCCGAAAGGTCGACTTCCTCCCCTGACCTGACTGCGGCAGGCAAAAACAATCCCTAAATTATCAGCATTCCTCGGTAACGCCTTCCCGTGCAAGGTCGATCTGCAGGTCCGGCCATTCAGCGGCAGCGTCAACCCGGTATTTTTCAAGCAGCGCCTCAAGCTGATCGTCGCTCCTTTCCATCGCGTGGTGAAAAAGCAGAAGCTTTCCTATATTGTTCTCGCCGGCCAGCTTAATTG
Organism: Spirochaetales bacterium; assembly: GCA_003245835.1. Classification (GTDB taxonomy): domain Bacteria; phylum Spirochaetota; class Spirochaetia; order UBA9216; family UBA9216; genus Thalassospirochaeta. The sequence continues at coordinate 26,223 of QKCC01000213.1, forward strand.
TCCATTCGAATGAAGAATGCCCCCAGCCCCGGTAGTTTTTCTTCAGCTCTTCATCGGTATACTGGCTGTCGTGAACAAGGATGTCGCTTCCAGAAAGAAAGCGTATAATATCTTCATTGGCTTCGGCGGCCGCATTTTTTCCCTCTTCCGCGGCAAATTCATCGTAAGCGGGATCCTCCGGGTCTTCCGGAAAAAGGTTGAAAAAGGGTTCGGTATCATAGGCTGTAGATATTGTTTTGCCGCCGTACTCGAAACGGTACCCGAGCGTCAGGATCGGATGGTTCAGGTAGTGGGTCGAAATTTTCAGATCGCCGAAATTCAATTGGGTCTGCTGAAGATGGTGATAGCGGATGTCCGCACTGAGTTCTGAATGCTTTACCGGAAAATACCTGTATGAGAACTGGTCCGAGATGATCTTTTCAAGCCCCTCCTCCTCATAGGTTACCGGGCCGTAGATATCAATCGAATAACCCGGAATATAGATTGGGGTGAAGTACGGCAGTCCGATTATATGGTCTGAATGTGTGTGGGTAAGAAAGATTTTAATATTTTTCGGACAGCTCTTTGTCTTCATCAGGTGGTTCCCGAGCAGCCTCAGCCCCGAACCAGCGTCGATTATAATCAGCTCGTCGTCACCGTACCGGAGTTCGATGCAGGCGGTGTTGCCTCCTGTCCTGACAGTGTCCGGGCCCGGACAGGGCGTTGAGCCCCTTACTCCCCAGAATTTCACCTTCATTGATCGCCTCCGAAAAATTTTTTTATTGGGATATTTTGAGAAAAATCCGCGCCCGTTCGATTTCTTTTTTGATTTCTTCACTCATCGATTCAAGAGCGCCGAAGCTTGTACCTAACAAACTGTAAACAGATTCGTCCGGTTCTTCCGGGTAGCGGTTTCCGGCGAATCCGCGGCCGAGGTACAAAGACACATAGTTGGCAACAGCTACGGCACAGACAAGGCTGAGATTCTCGCCGTCGTATTCAGCCGGTTTATGATGAAATGCGATTGCCTCCCTGATAGAGCCCTCAATCTTCCAGTATTCTGATATGAGTATGCCGGTATCCTGGTGATCGAACTGGAATATTTCCTGTTCGATATTATGCAGCGAGGTCCGGTCACTGTCGGATTTTGAAACAGCAGCAAGGTATTCCTGCGGAAAACAGTTTGCGAGCGGAATCTTGCCGATGTCGTGCAGAAGCCCTGCGATGAAAAACTCTTCATGGCGCTTCGAATCTATTTTGGTTTGAACTGCTATTTTTTTTGCGATTACCCCGGTGCAGAGCGAGTGCTCCCAGAATCCGTCCATGTTCAGTACGTGATCGCCCGGACCGGTAAGGTTTCCGAGGATAGCGGTACTCAGTGCGAGGTTTTTTACGGTGTTGAGTCCAAGAAGAATAATTGCCCTGACTAGAGAGGTTATCTTGTTCGGTCTTCCGTAGTAAGCCGAATTGATCAGCTGCATAACCTTGCCCATAAGTACCGGGTCGAGCCCGACTACGCGGTTTAGATCAGCCGGTGATGTTGCCGGGTTATTACAGATCTCCATCACCCTGGTGACTGTTGTGGGAAGGCTCGGCATCTTCTCGATATATCGTTCAATCGCCTTTATCATCATTAGGGCTGTCCTTTTCTGATTCAAGTCTGCTGAGAATGCTCTTCAGTTTTCCGCCGAGAGACTCTGCTATTTTAGAGTCCGGCAGTGCTGCGGCAAGATCCGTCATAAAATTCAGAGTATTACCGATCTTTGATTTTGTCAATTTTACTGTTCCGGGATCGGAGCCGCCTCCGGTCTTTTCCCGCTCAGAATTGATTTTGAATATCAGACCCGGATCTCCGGCCATTTTTGCTTTTAAGGCTGCAAGTTTGAGCCTGATGTCGCTGTTGACATACTCGCGGCGTTTGTCCGCCGGAAGAAAACGTGTGAGTTTGTCGAGGTATCCGAAGATGTTGTCCGGAATATCCGGTTTTCCGGGTTCCGGCAGCGGGATGAACTCTTCCTCTTCGACGGGCGGTTGTTTCGGTTCGTCCTTCGGAGCCGGTTCAGGCTGCGGAGGTTCCTGCCTTATTATAAAGGGCTGAGCTTCAAGTTTGATCGTCAGCGGGGTTTCGAAGTTTATCGGCGGTGCGGGCCGGGGTGCAGACTGCGTGACATTCGATGTGATCTCTTCGTGCTTCTCGACTATGTCGGGTTCGGAGTCCTTTTCGTCATCATCCGGCGGGGGAATATACTCATCCTCGTCAGTCAGGGTCAGGTATTCCTCTTCCTCATCGAAAACAATTACCGGATCGATTCCGCCGACGTCCAGAATCGGTACAAATTCTCCGGCTATATCCTGAAGGCCTTCCAGTATGAAACTTTCTTCTTCGATATCTTTCGGCGCATACTCCATAATTCCGGCAAGGGCCTTGAGGTTTTTATTCCAGCGGTTACCGTACTCAAGAGCGTATTTCTCGGCCATATCATCATAAAAATCGAGATTCTGGTTTAGCTTATCAATGTCTATTTCGGTGTCGTCATCTCCGTGCTTCAATCCTGTGAGTTTTTCCGCAGCCTGGAGGGCTTTCTCGGGGTTGCCGGCTTTCTGAGCGGTTTCCGCGTACATCTGCAGGAGGTTATAATCATCAGGGGATGTCTCGATAAGTTTTTCAAGTATTGCAGCGGCCTTTTTATAGTTCTTCCTAACCAGATAAAGCTCTGCAAGCAGCAGGGCCGGTGCAAAATCTTCAGGCTTTCTGCTGTATATATATTCACATTCCGATACCGCGGCATCGATTTTATTCAGGCTTTTCAGTATAAGCGCAAGCTGAAGGCGTGCTTCATGGGAATCGGGGGCTATACTCAGCCCCTTGCGGTAGGTATTTAGCGCGCGATCTTTTTTTCCGCTCAGGCTGTATTGTCTTGCCATTGAAAACCATGCACGGCTTTCTTCGGGGTTTCTGTCAAGAACGAAGCGAATACTCGAAAAGGCTTCATTATATTTACCCCTTTCAAGCAGAATGTTCCCAAGCAGAAGTTTCAGTTCGAGGTTTTCAGGTTCTTTGTCCTGGTATTCCCTCAGAAGCTTTTCTGCCTCCGCCAGCTTCTTTTCAGAAAAAAAGACCGCTGCAAGATTGATTGCTGCCGGAGTGTACTGGGGTGTGTCCGTAAGAATTTTAGTGAAGATGACTTCCGCCTCAACAAACCTGCCCCGGTCAAACTCAATCTCGCCAAGCCGGCATTTTGCCTCCGGGGAATCGGGGGAGAGATCCATCGCCTTTTTAAAAATTCTCCGTGCTTCCTCAGGGTTTTCCTTCTTCAGCAGGCTGCCCAGGTGAAGCAGGCACTCCTCCCAGCCCGGATTTATTTTCAATGCTGTTCTGTATTCCTTTTCAGCTGCCGACGGTTTGCCTGCGCTGATGTACAGGTTTGCGAGGTTGAAATGCAGCCCGGGGTTATTTTCGTCAATAGAAAGCCCCTGTTTCAGGATCTGTTCCGATTCCTGCTTTTTGCCGGCGCTGGACATAAGAAGCGCGAGGTTGTTATATGATGCGATGAATTCCGGTTGTTTCTCTATGGCCAGCCTGTACAGCTGTTCAGCCTTGGTGAGTTCACCGAGTTTTCTGTATATATTACCGATATTAAAGATTATGTCGGCACGATCTTCGGCCAGTTTGTACGCACTCTGGGCTGCGTTCAGGGCGGTCTTAAGCCTGCCGCGTTTTCGGTTTACCAGAGCGAGGTTGATCCATGCATCGGCGTTGTCCGGTTCCAGTTCAATCAGGGTCTCGAATATTTTCTGTGCGCTCTGAAGTTTTCCCTCTTTAATATATATGCTGCCGAGCAGCAGCAGCCCCTCACTGTGCTCCGGGCTTCGTTCTATAAGCTTGCGGCAGAGTGTTTCCGCCTGGGAAAGGTCTCCTGTAAGAAGCGCATAGCGGGATCGGCTAAGCAGGTCTTCGGTCATTAATCTTCCTTGAGAATTGCTGAGGGCCGGATGCTGATTTCTCTCGAAAATGTACTTTCATGAGGAATTTCGGCATTATCATACGATGTTACGGCAAAATAGTATAACTTGCCGTTTTTCAAACCGTCAATCACAAAAGTAACAACATTTCCGGCGTCTACGGGAGAGCTTCCCGCAATTGAGTCGACTCCGAAATAGTATCCTGGTTTGTCTCCGTAATATATTCTGTAACCTGCAATATCCTGATCAGTTACCGGCTGCCATGACAGCACCGCTTTTCCGTTTCCAGCCTTCCCTGTAAGATAATTAGGCGGCATCGGGGGCAGATTTTTTATATAGTCAAGTTTAATGCTTTTAAGGACCGGCGTATTCACTCCTGTGCCGTCCGGGAACAGTTCCGTCATTATCTGGAGGTATCTGCCCTTCGTTTCGGGCGGAAGCATTTCACCGGGGGCAATCTGGTTCCATTTCGGATATGCAGCTGCCGGGCTGAAGTACTTGTTTGATATCCTGTAGTAATAATATATCTGTGTTCTGCCGGCAGTACTGTATTCCGCGGAAAGCTGGGTAAATCTGGTATCCGAATACTCCAGATCCAGGACCTCGGATGCTGCTGTGCCGCTTTCCATGCTGTATTTGTTAAGCAGCGGAGATTCGAAGGAATTTGAAATTCTCAGCTCATCGAGGTAACCTGTGTAGCCTCTGCCTACAAGGATGACTGCTGCTTTCGCCGAACCTATGAACGGGTAATATATCTCGCTGCTTTCTTCTCCGCTGCTGTTTGTATACACTGAATCCTCGGGAATTCCGTCGATAAGATATTCCAGCAGACCTGTCGAACTGTCATAACGGATCAGGTGATGGTGCCAGCGTTTGGGAATTAATGAGCGGGATGATTTTAGTATGAAACTTGTCTGCGACATATCAGGGGGTAGAAAGAAGTTTGTGAATTCCCAGAACAGATTTCTGCCTGAAATACCGCACAGTAGATCCTGTCTTGTTGTATTGCTGCCTGTTTCAACAGCTCCCGACCAATGCAGGACAGCCTCTCCCTCTGAGAGACGGGCAGGGTTCAGCCAGAATTCTATTGTAAAATCATTCAGTCTTCCGCTGCCGGCGGCGAAGGACGCCGTCTCGGCAGGAATCAGTTCAAGAAAATTCTGATTGCCTGAAAAAACAGCCGCACCCGCACCTTTTTCTGCAACTGAGCCGGAGATTTCAACGCCCCGGTTGTTTTTAACTGTGTAGGTTCCGGCGGAATCATAAATACCGTTGTTGAACTGAATCAGCAGTTCGGTACTCTGATCAGGAATGTATTCATTGTCTGCGAGCTGCATGGTCGCCATTCCGTTGGGACCGTCTGCAAGCCGCGTTTCCATACTGAAAATTTTGCCCCATCCCTGGTCACCGCCGATGACAAGCTGCTCTGAATAGAGCCGAAACACTGCAGAGATGGTGAGTATTAATACCAGAACTGTCTTTCTTACGTACATAGCTTCTTTTTATTAATCGGTAATATTGCCGCTATTCATAATAGTAATTATGTTATAATTGAAAGAGGCACAACAATGGAAAGGCTGAAAGCTGCTGTTTCGGAGTTTCCCGATTCACCGGGTGTTTACCTGATGAAGGACAAGAACGGCAAAATAATATATATCGGCAAGGCTTTAAATCTTAAAAAAAGGGTCAGCTCTTATTTTCTTAAAAACCGTGATCCGAAGACTACAGTACTTGTCACGAAAATCCATGAAATCGAAACTATCCTGACTGAATCAGAATATGAGGCCCTGCTGCTTGAAAATATTCTGATTAAAAAATGGAACCCCAGATACAATATCCGTTTGAAGGACGGAAAAAGCTACCCGGTGGTACGTATCACGAACGAGGAGTTTCCGAGGATTTTTAAAACCAGGAGAGTCATCCGTGACGGATCCAGGTATTATGGACCGTTTCCGTCTGCGGGACTTCTGAATATCTACATGGAAACCATAGAGAAAATTTTTCCGCTCAGGAAGTGCCGCGGAGAGCTTAAAAAGCGCGAATATCCTTGTCTTTATTACCATATCGGCCGGTGTTCAGCGCCGTGCGCAGGCAAGATCTCGGCAGAGGACTACGGCAAAATCGTTGAAAAGGTGGAAGAACTTCTTTCCGGCGACAACGAAAATCTGCTCGAGTGGCTGAAAACAAGAATGATCGAAGCCTCTGCTTCACAGGAATATGAAAAAGCCGCGGAATTTCGTGATGCGTTTCAGGCTGCGGAGGGTCTGATAGCGGAGTTTGATCAGAAAATTGTAGATTTCAATGATATGCAGAGGGACTTCATAGCGTTCTCTTCGTTTGAGAATCTATATACATTTGCGGTATTCCAGATGCGGGACGGCAAGCTGACGGGAAGAGATCTGTACAGAACGGAATTCGCCTCGGCTGACGAAGAGGCCCTGGAACAGTTCATCATCCAGTATTATTCGGAACAGGCTGAGATTCCGAATGAGATCTACTTTTCTAAACCGATCGACCTCACCCTGATAATCGATTTTTTCAAAAACGAGAAGAAATGCCGGCCTGAACTTCTCTACCCTGAGAAGGGCCAGAACCGGTCCATTCTGAAGATGGCCGAGGAGAACGCCTGGCAGGATATAGCGAAGCGTAAAAGACAAGTCAAAAACGAGGAAGGCCTTTCAATGCTGAAGGATGTTCTCGGTCTTCCGAGACTGCCGCGCAGGATTGAAGGTTTTGACATCGCCCAGCTGCACGGAAAATATCCGGCGGCGTCCCTGATTACCTTCCGGGACGGGGTCCCGGACAGAAGCAATTACCGGCATTTCCATCTTAAAACGTTGGGCGGAAAGATCGACGATTTTGCCGCTGTACGCGAGGCTGTTTCACGAAGGTACACAAGGCTCTTGAATGAAAATATACCGATGCCTGACCTGATACTTATCGACGGCGGTGCGGGACAGGTAAGCGCTGCGCAGGGAGTTCTTGCCGCTCTTGGGCTGGAGTACATACCGCTTGCCGGGCTTGCAAAGCGAAACGAAGAGATTTATCTGAGCGGCAAAAGTAAACCGATTGTTCTTCCGGCCGGCGATCCTGCACTCAGGGTTCTACAGTATGTCAGGGATGAAACCCATCGTTTTGCCACTGCGTTCAACAAGAAAATGAGGCAGAAAGACGGCCGGTTTTCCGTGCTTGAAAGCGTACCCGGGATCGGTCCGTCAAAAAGCCGGAAACTGATTCAGACCTTCGGCTCGCTCGATGATATTCTGAAGCAAAGCGATGAAGCCCTCAGAACTGCCGCCGGATTAAACGCCGCGACCGTAGATGCTCTCAGGGCCGCAATAAACGGGACTGAAAAAAACTAATAATATTTTAACAAAAAAATTGACATTCGGTATAAGTTGTAATAAATTTATACATAGAAGAGGTAAAACAAGCGGCAACATAGGTCCTGGACCTCTGGAATGTCTGCTTCGAAACTTGCTTGGAGGAGGAGAGTATGACTCCACCTGAAGGATGTCGCCGGTGCTGAACCGGCGGTTAGGATTCAAATTTTAGGGGCTTATCCCTTATTATTAAGTGAGGATTCAGTTGCCGTATTGTGACGTCACTGAATTTTCTAAAGCCGGTAATCAGTCCGGCTTTTTTTTTGCCGTAAAACCTACAATTTATAAAAAAATATGATTCTTCCTGCTTTCCGATCTATAATGTTTTTCAGGAAATAATATGAAAAAAATATCGAAGATTTTTGTTTTTCAATTCGTATTTTACATGGTTATTCTTACGGCAGCATCTGCTGAAGAACTGACGCTGGCGACGGTTGATACCTGGCCTGCAATCAGTGCGGGCGGGTTTATCTCATGTGAAGAATATGAACCGGCCAATGATCGAAGCTTCAGAATGGAATTATTGACCTCCGGTCTGAAGGCGCTGGATGCCGATGTAATAGTACTGAACGGGATCAATCCTGCCGGCGAAACGGCAGAAATGATAGCAGCCGAGCTTGGAATGAATCAGGAGTCCTGGGTTTCAAAGGCCGGTGTTCGAGTAGGTCCTGTAAGCCTTCCTCTGAATCTTCAAACCGGCGATGCAATTCTTACTTCAGAACGTCTGACCTCCGAACCGGTTGGCCGGATGCATCTTGACGGACTGCTGTCAACGGGTAAAATAACGCTGCTTTCAAAAAAGGGTGTTCAGATCTTCGGCCGGAAGATAATTTCCGGAGAAACAGGGTTTTACCTGTTTTCTGTTGTCTGGACCGAATCGCTTTTTGATGATGAACGAAGCCTGAATGGTCTCATGAAGGCATACCTGGCAGAAGAAATCTCCGCGAAGGAATATACCGCTTATTTAGGCAACGCCGTAGAAGGCTCTGTCCTTCGCGCCGGACAGGCGGCTGAAACGCTGTCTTTTATTAACAGTATTGCCGGAGAATCTCCCGTCGTTATAATGGGCAGCCTTAACGCGCTGCCGGAAAGCCGAGAGCTGCAGCTGCTGAAAAATGCGGGGTTTAAAGATGTATTTGAAACAGCCGGCAAGGGTACCGGCTGTACTGTCGACGTTTCCGGCAATACAAACTTCGATAAAATTCCTGAGGACGGTATTTCCGGCGCACAAAAGCTGCTGTCCGGGTGTTACCGAGCTGACTATATTCTGATCAGGGGAAATGAGCTGAAAGCGGTCGCCGCAGATGTAGTACTTAATAAGCCTGTTTACGGTGTATACCCTTCACTGCACTACGGGGTTAGGGCGGTAATCAGGTTTTAGTATAATGAGCTGCCGCTGAAAAGCTGCGGCTTCAGGAGGCTGCCCTGGTGCCTTTTCGCTCAATGAGTGTGTAAAGGTACAGCTGGGCGGTTATTTCCCGGTGTTCCTGCCGCGCGGTCCGCAATCGTATGTCGTAATCAGCGGTCAGTGAAATAATATCCCGGATATTCTGTTCGCTGTAGTGTTTCAGCGCTTCGGAGTAGACGGCCTGAGCCTTCTTTCCCCTGATGTTGTTTTTATAACATGCGGACTGGAAGGATTCTCCGCTGCTGAGTTCCGCCGCTATTCCCTGAAGGTTTCTTAACTGCCACAAAAGACCTCCAAGCAGCTGAACGGTATTTGTATCGTTTCCGAGCATTATCTTCTGAAGTATTTCGAGCGAACCCGGCAGGTCTGCATCTGCTATTTTATTGAACAGTGAGAAGACATTTTCTTCCTTTCCATGGTAGAAAAAGTTTTCAATGTCGGGTTTTGAGATAAGCGCGCCTTCACCGAAAAAGAGTGCGAGCTTTTCACATTCCTTTTTCATATCGGTCGTATTGTTTTCAATCAGGGTAAGCAGCAGCTCTATGGCCTCCGGTTCGATCTCTATCTTGCGGTTTCTGAAGAATCCCGACAGCCATCCCTTCTTCTGGCCTTCAAACATCTCCCAGAAAATCTTCTGGTTCTGCTTGGGTATTATCTTTCCCAGCCCGTTTTTCAGCGAGGTTTCATCCGAAAGAAAAACGATTACTGCATCTTTGGCCGGTGATGAAAAATAGGCTTTGAACTCATCAATGTCGGTTTTTTTGAGCAGGTCAGCCTGACCGACGATAATAAGCTTCCATGCCGAAAAGAGTGATCCGTTTTTTACCAGCGAAAGAATATCCGAGACTGTACTTTCGAACGGATAAAATCTGTGCTGCTCGGGTTCTTCGCCGAAACTTTCAGAAAGCCTGTTTTTAAGCTGTTTGAGGAAGATATTGCGTTCGCCGGTTTCGGGGCCGGAAAGCAGCCAGGCCGCCTCAGTCATAATCCCTGACTATACATTTAAGTTTTCCGAGAACCTTTACGTTCTGAGTGTATATCGGCGGGTAAACCGGGTTTTCCGCTTTCAGCTTGATCCGGTTTTTTTCCCGGTAGAATCGCTTCAAAGTGTATGCCTCATCATTTATCATCGCTACAACAATGTCTCCGTTCTCGGCGCTGTTTTTCTGGGTGAAAATCGCGACATCCCCGTCAAGAATTCCGACGTCCTGCATACTGTCGCCCGCAACGTGGAGCGCGAAAAATTTTCCGCTTCCGAGGCGTGTCGACGGCATATTCAGCATTCCGTCGTAATTTTCTTCCGCAAAAAGCGGTTTGCCTGCCGCTACCTTGCCCAGAATCGGTATCTGTATCGTTTCGGGTTCGTCGGTCTTCTTTTTATCAAGAATTTCAATAGTCCGTGAGCGGTTGCCGTCGCATTTTATCCTGCCCTTCTTTTCAAGCGCCTTTATGTGATCGTAGGCGCCTTTGACCGAAATGTTGAATGACGCGGCCATTTCACGGATTGTAGGCGGATAATTATGCTTGTCGATAAACGCTCTGATATATTCCAGAGTCTCTTCCTGGCGTTTAGTCAGTTCCTTCATTTTTTTATCTCAATATCGAATTTCTTGATCTTGCCGTGCAGGTTACTCGGGTAAATTCCAAGACTTTGTGCCGCTTTTGTAATATTATACTCATTTTCTTCAAGTTTATGAAGCAGAAGCATTCGTTCAAATTCATCTCTTGCTTCAGAGAGTTTCATATTACTGAATTTCTCAATAAGCGGGTTGCTGATTTTCTCAGGCTTGTCATCGGCCGGGCCCAGGAATTTCTCGGCAGTTTCCCTGCTGATTATATCTTCTTCAGACATAATTGTAACACGTTCGATATAATTTTTCAGCTCTCTGACGTTTCCCGGCCAGCTGTATTCAAGTAAAAAAGCCATTGCCCCGTCCGAGAACTTTGAAGCGGTGATATTTCCATTATTTTTCATCTGGTCGATGAAATGTTCGATCAGCATTGGAATGTCCTCACTGCGTTCGGCAAGCGGAGGGACATGGATAGGTACGACATTCAGCCGGAAATACAGGTCTTCCCTGAATTTACCCGCCGAGATTTCACGCTGAATATCCTTGTTTGTCGCTGCGATAACCCGCACATCAACAGAGCGGGTTTCTTCGCTGCCGACACGTTCAAAGCGCATCTCCTGAATAACGCGCAGGACTTTGGCCTGGGCTGACAGCGACATATCGGCGACCTCATCGAGGAACAGGGTCCCGCCGTCGGCGCTTTCGAATTTACCCTTCCGCGTCGCAAGCGCACCTGTAAATGCTCCCTTTTCATGGCCGAAGAGTTCGCTTTCTATCAGCGTGTCCGGTATTGCCGCGCAGTTTACCTCGATGAACGGCTGCGAGCTGCGCCTGGATTTTCTGTGGATTGCCCTGGCTACGAGCTCCTTTCCTGTACCGTTGTCTCCGGTTATCAGGATCTTGGCGTCCGACGCGGCTGATTGGTCTATTGTCTGCTTGATCTGCCTGATAGCTTCCGAATCGCCGATCATTTTTTCTTCGGAAATATATGATGACTTCAGCTGTTTATTTTCGGTTTTAAGCGCGTTCATCGCTATAGCGTTACGGGCAAGAGTCAGGATCTTGTCGAGAGAAAGCGGCTTTTCAAGGAAATCAAATGCGCCGAATTTTACGGCTTTTACAGCGAGATCTATATTTGCATGGCCGGAAATGATAATAACTTCGATTTCGGGGTATTCTTCCTTGATCTTCTTAAGGACATCGATGCCTCCGATGTTGGGCAGCCAGACATCCAGAACGACAAGGTGAATGACCTCGGATTTCAGCATATCAAGGCCTTGAATTCCGTCTCCGGCGTCGAATACCGTGTAGGATTCGTCCTCAAAGATGTCGCGTAATACAGTCCTGATTCCGGGTTCATCGTCGATGACGAGAATGTTAGCCAATTTTTTTCTCCATAGGAAGATCTATAAAAAAGGTTGTACCGTGACCTTTATCCGATTCAAACCAGATTTGACCCCTATGATCGAAGATTATTCGTTCGACAATCGGCAGGCCCAGCCCGGTTCCTTCACTTTTTGTAGTAAAATAGGGGTTAAATACCTGGTCCTGTTCTTCCGGGGCAATGCCGGCGCCTGTATCCTGAACCCTTATCCTACAGTAACTTGAATTCCCCTTTCTGACAAGATCGGTTTGTACCGAAATTCGTCCGTGTTCCGGTCCAATCGCTTCACAGCTGTTCTTCAGAAGGTTAAGAAATACCTGCTTCATCTGCTTTGGATCAACTTCAATCTCGATGGCTTCGTCTGCTGTCAGTGAAAATTCTATACCCGGGTAAGGCGTCCGGTATGCATCGACAGATTCCTTTATAAGGCGGCATATGTTCTGAACAGACGGCGAAGGCGCCGGCAGCCTCGAGAAATCCCTGAATTCCCTGAGCAGATTGTCAAGGCTGTTGACTTCCTGAATTATTCCGGTCATTGCCGATTCGAAAATACCTTTGATGCTGTCGGGGTTTTCCCTGAATTTACGAAGCAGACGCTCCGAAGAGAGCTTGATCGGTGTAAGAGGGTTTCTGAGCTCATGGGCAAGCTGCCTTGCTATCTCCTGCCATGCGGTTATTTTTTCAGTCTGCAGAATCTTTTTTCGCGAGTTTTCGAGTTCTCCCATCATCTGGTTGAACGACTTTATTAGATTGAAAAGTTCGTCACCTGACCTGGTCAGGATCCTGTAGGAATAATCACCGTCTGCGACACGGTGTGTTGCAGCCTCAAGGCTTACGATCGGCCTGATGACCTCGTCGCTGAGCAGGAATGAAATCAGTATTGAAATCAGGATAAGCGGAATTGTAAAAAAGGTATAAAAAAGGTAGAGAAGGGCGGTAAAATCATTCTGATTTTTCTGGTAGTTGATAAATACTTCGCGGGCTGCTGTCAGGCTTCTTGCTGTGCTGTCGAGGTTCTGGGGAAGCATTGAGCTTATCACGACGGAATAGCTGTCTGCACCTGTTTCATAAACCTGCAGATACCGCAGCAGGCTGGTCTCCGAACGATCCTCTCTTGGTAAAAGTCCGTCCGCCCCGTCGAGCGAGGGCATCTGCTGAAGCTCCGATTCAGCCGCACCGCTGAAAAATACTGATTTACCCGAGCTGTCGAAGATCTGGATAGAGTCGATGCCGGGATTGGCATTGTGAATGTTATTCCACATCCTTAACGGTGACCGCTCGATATCAGAAAGTGACCTGCTGAATACCGGTCCCTGGGCAAAACTGACAAGGGTTTCAATTTTATCGTTGTAATAGGCAAGCGACAGGTCGAGTCCGCCGGTAATTGCCTTTCCAATTTCCGGTGAAAACCAGGTGTTGATCGCGGTGGTAACAAATCTCATCGAAACAATAGTCTGGGGAATGGAAGAAAGCAGTACGATCAGTGAAAAGAAGAGAATAAGATGAGTCTTGAACCTTGCCCCCGGGCTGCCGCTTTTGATGTCCTGGGTCAGCTTTCTGACGTTCACCAGAACATAGATAAGCAGTGCGAGCGGAAGAATGAAAGCCGCAGGAAGAATCAGAAAATTTGCGACATTGCTGCCGGATGGAATTCCCCGCAGAACTTCGCCCGTCAGGTAGTAAATCAGAGCGACAAGGATGACGTAAATAAGAAAAACGGAAATAATTCCGGACCTCGAAGCACCTGCTTTCTTGCTGTTAATTGCCAAGGCGTGTCCATCCTGTTACGGTTAATTCCGATGTGAAGAACGGGTCAAGCAGCGACAGCGGCTGCGGCCTGCGGATAGTATCGGCTGAAATCCGGGCTTCCAGTCTGTACAGATCATCGCTGAAGTAATCAGCGGGGATCTCTGTTCTGCATGTGAAAAATGACTCCAGAAATTTCTGTTTGCTGCTGAAGGCTTCTTCCCGGTTCTCTGAAGAGATTATGTACATGCCGGTCAGGAATTCTTTAAAGGCCTTCGATTTAACCTGCCAGCTTTGTCTGCCTGCAGGACTGAAGGACTCCGGGAATTTTGTGATCGTCATACGGACAGAATAAACGATTTCGGAACTGAACCCGTCGTCGAGCGCTTCAAGGAAGGCGTCGTCATCGATGTCAATAATTTTAATTACCAGTTCAGGCGGATCCGAAGCCTGATCGACCGTTAGCCGGATTTCAGCTCCGAAAACCAGGGGTGAAATGAGTAAGAATAGAACTACCGCGACGAGAGTTCTTCCCGTACTTATTCCTCCTCAAATCTGTTCTCGAAAAGCTGAACGACTGCCTGAAGTGCGTCATTTTCATCCGGGCCGTCGGTTTTCACAGTGACTATCGAATTATAGCCTGCTCCGAGGGTGATTATTCCCATTATTGATTTGGCATTAATACTGTTATTATCTTTTTCAAGAAAGACTTCGCAGTCAAATTCGTTTGCTGTCTGAACAATTAAAGCGGCGGGTCGGGCGTGTATTCCCGCTCTGTTTTTAATGGTTACGTCCTGTGTCTGCATTTTATCCTCAAAATTTCTTATATTTACCGTAGTTTGTTTTTATCATAATAGGCTGCGCGGGCGTTTTGACCCTCGAGCCATTTTAATACATTCTGATTAAATTCGCGAGCTGAAAAATAACCAAGTTTTTTTAGGCGCTCATTCATTGCCGCGGTTTCAATGATAATCGGGATATTTCGTCCCGGTTTTATCGGCAGTGTCACGACCGGTATTCCGACGCCGAGATAGTCGATGTTCGTGGTATTTGATCCGAGCCTGTCGTATACCTTCGCCGAATCCCACTCTTCAAGCTCGACTACAAGCTGGACCTGTTTGCTGTCTCTGATGGCACCGACCCCGAAAATGTGGCTTATATTTATAATTCCGAGGCCCCTGATTTCCATATGGTGGCCGGCAATGTCATTCACGCCCCGGCCGATTATAAGCGTTCCGTTAACACAGCTGAGTTCAACCGCGTCGTCCGCAATCAGCCTGTGGCCGCGTTCAATCAGCTCGAGGGCCGTTTCGCTTTTTCCGATGCCGCTTGCCCCTTTCAGCAGTATGCCAATTCCGAAAACCTCGACAAGTGTTGCGTGTACAACCTGCTTTTCGGCGAATATCGTATTCAGTGCCCTGATAAGCCGCCTGGAAAATTCACTGGAACTCAGGTCGGTTATGAGTATCGGGATTCCCGCTTCTTCTGCAAGGTCGAGAAACTTCTGTTCTGGCATAAGGTTCGTGGTGAACGCGCAGCATGGAATTTTGTACTCAAAAAACTTTTTTATTATATCAAGCTTGTTTTCTGTAACAAGCTTTTTAAGGTAAAGGGTTTCACCGTTTCCGAAAACCTGGATACGGCTGTACTGAAACCCTTCAAAAAAACCGGACAGGGTCAGACCGGGACGGTTTAGATCCTGCTCCTTTATCGGAGAAGACAGTCCCGATCTGCCGCAAAGGCATTTGAGATTTAATTCGTTATGTTCTCTAAGGTCCAAATCAAGAAGATCCAGCACCGTAAAAACATTCTCTGCCATATTTTAATGTCCCTGTATTTTTTCCTTTTCTTTCGCGATTTTATTATCGAGTTTATTGAAAAGATTGTCTATACCCTTAAACAGATCGAAGGTGTCGACTTTGATGTGCGCCGAGTTACCCCATTTAAAGTTAACAGTAGCTTCAATAACGTAACCGTTCTTATCGTGTGCAATAGTCAAAAGCAGATCTACAATCAGCTCCTCCGCATAGCCAAGCCTTTTAAGCTTTTTCTCCACATGATCTTTTGTGTTGTCGCTAACGTCGTAATGTACGCCTCTAATGTCTACGTTCATAGAAACCTCCGTATAATATATAAAGCGGCATCCTTTTGGATTTAATGCCGTTTTTACCTTGTATATGAGGAATCGATATTAAGCTCCTTTCTGTATTTTGCTACAGTTCGTCTGGCAATATTGATTCCCTTCTGTTTCAGCAGATCAGAAATCTTCTGATCAGACAATTTCTTTTCGCCCTGGTATTCTTCGATAATCTCCTTCATAATTTCTTTCACTCCTCCCTTGGAGAAGTTGGTGCCGTCGACACCTGAGCCGGAAACGGAATTGGAGAAAAAATACTTTAACGGTAAAATTCCCCATTCCGTCTGTATATATTTTGCATTGGAAATTCTGGAAACAGTTGTTTCATGGACTGAAACGGTTTCAGCGATGTCTTTCAAAGTAAGCGGCGCAAGAAACTTCGGCCCCTTCAGGAAAAAATTGCGCTGAAAGTCGACGATAGCGGAAGATATTTTCAGCAGGGTCTCATTCCGCTGATGTACGCTTCTGATAAACCACCGTGCTTCCTGAATATTGGCGCGTACAAACTGGTTTGCATCCTTGTGTTCGCTGCTTTTATCTCTGCTGAGTTCCTGAAAATAGCTGTTCAGCCCGAGTACCGGAATCTCTTCGTCATTCAGAATAATTACGAATTCCCCGTCCTTCTGCTGAACCATAAGGTCAGGAATTACATATTTGACCTCGTCGGATGAAAATTCCCTTCCCGGAAACGGGTTGAAATGCTTCAGGTATGATACCAGGCCCTCAAGTTCTACTTCATCGATTTTCATCGCTTTACAGATTTCTTTTATCCTGTTTTTCTCAAGATTATCCATATGACCGGAGACCAGTTCTGAGAGCTTCTCAGGGGCATCCGGATCAAGGGCTATCTGTACAAGAAGAGATTCCGTATATCCTTTGGTGCAGGTTCCCACCGGGTCGAGCAGCTGAATAAGATTTATCATCTTTTTCAGGGTGTCGTTTTCCCCCGGATTGATTAATTTTTCAGGGGCTTCAATATGAAAACCGTTTTTGTCCAGGTTCTGAATCAGCAGTTCGCCGATCTCGCGTTCCCTGTCGGAAATACGCTGTACCGCCAGCTGCCAGAGCAGGTTGTCCTGAAGTGATTCCGGTCTGCTTAGCGTGCCTTCAATGAATTTCTGCTTTGAATCGGAAGCCTCGGTATCAACTCTTCCGGATGTTACCGAAAAACCCGGATCCGAGCTGTTTTCAAAGTATTCAAATTCATCATTTTTGGTTATTTGTGCGCCTTCAGCCTCTTCGAGCGATACTGTAGGTTTTTCTGATACGATTTCAAGCGCCGGGTTCTTTTCCAGTTCCTCCTGGATTCTCGTATTCAGTTCAGTAATGGGTAAGGCCATCAACTGTATCGACTGATACATCTGCGGGCTTAATTTTAATCTCTGCTCCTGTATTATTACAGGCTTTTGATACTGCAACCGAACCTCCGAAGTTGTAAAAAACTAGTAAGCATCTACTATTAATATGGTTTAGCGGGCTTCATTTGTCAAGGAAGATCGAAAGATAAGGGGAGGTGGGCTGAGAGCGGGGAGAAGCTGCATAGAATATTTTTATATAGAAAAAAGGTATCAGCCTTACCGATTGACACCGGGTTTCTCAGCGCTGCAGTCCTACATCCGGAAGTCTTCGCCGAGGTAGATCTTCCTGGCGGTTTCATTATTAAGCAGCTCGTCATGGCTGCCCGAAACAAGGATCTCTCCGAGGTTGATTATGTTTGCACGATGGGTAATTTCGAGGGTGTCGCGGACGTTGTGGTCGGTTATCAGTATGCCGATTCCCATATCGGACAGATTTCTGATTATTCGTTTTATTTCATATACGGCAATCGGGTCAATACCGGCAAATGGTTCGTCAAGAAGCAGGAATCCGGGTTCAATTGCAAGGGCCCTGGCAATTTCAGTACGTCTGCGTTCGCCGCCTGAAAGGGTAAAGGCTTTCTGCTTTCGAATGTGTCCGATGCCGAGCTGGTCGATCAGCATATCAAGCCGTTCCCGCTTTTCGGTTTTGCTTATATCATTCCTGGTTTCAAGGATCGACCATATGTTGTCTTCGACCGAAAGTTTTCTGAAAACAGACGCTTCCTGGGGCAGGTAGGAGATTCCTATCCGCGCCCTCTTGTACATCGGAAAGTGAGTAATATCGTGTTCATCGAGGAGTATCTTGCCCGAGGTGGCCTTGATAAAGCCGACAACCATATAAAAAACAGTTGTTTTTCCGGCGCCGTTCGGCCCAAGGAGTCCGACAATCTCGCCTTTTTTCATCGAAAAGCTTACATCAAGAACGGCTGTTTTTTTGCCGAATGTCTTTTTAAGCCCCTCTACCCGCAGGGTAGATTCATTCTTTTTCTGATGTGATTGATCCGCTGACATTTCCTTCCAGTTTTATTTCATCGGTGTCGAGATTGATTATAATTCTTGAAGCCTCATAATTATCTCCCTTCCAGTATACACGCGGCAGGCCGGTGAGCTCAAGGGTATTGTTTTTTCGGTCGTAACCCGCGTATTCGGATCTGCAGGACATGATTTCTTCATCTGAGACCTTCAGAATTCTGACGCCTATCTGCAGAACCGTGTACTGGTCATCGCTCTTTTCTTCGATAAAACCGCTCTTTGCAATCAGCTCGTTTTTACGGTCTTCAAGTTCCGAATAACCTTCGACAATAATCACCTCAGTGACCCGGTTGTAGCGAAGGTTTTCGCAGGTCAGAGTTGTATCGTTTTCCGAATCTATAACAGTAATATTTCCGGAACAGACCGCTATATCAAAATCCTTTCCATATATATCGATCCGATCAGCCCTTATCTCACGATTGTCGGTGATGATAACGGCATTGCCCTCAAGAACGGTATGTTCCTTTCCTTTTGCAAGTACCGCTTCTGTTCTGTTTGCTGAAAATGAAAATGACTTGCTGTCTTTTTTTTCCTGCTGCTGCACTTCCTGAGAAAAAAGCAGGTTTGCCGTGAAAAAAAGTAATATTGAAAATATCAGTAAGCCGGGTTTATTCATTCTGCCACTTTCCGGAAACCTGGCTTTCGAAGCGGATTGATTTGGTAGTACTGTCGGCGGAAAATCCCTTTCCGGATATTTTTGAACCGTCCTTCTCGACAATTCTGACTGTATCGTCGGGTTTGCCGGTCAGCGTTGATTCCTCGTTGTTCCAGAACAGGTATTCACCGGTCAGGGATGCTTCTTCACGGTCCGAATAGAAATCAAGGTTTCCCCATAGCTCAACGCTCTCGGTTTCATTGAACATTTTTGCGTTGTCTGCCTTTCCGTCCGTTACGACATGGCCTTCCTTATCGTATTCCTGAAAATGTACGGTTTTAAAAACAGTCTCTTTCCTTTTTCCGTACGACATCGATTCTTCAGCCTCAATAAAAAAGGTCGGAACTGTGTCTTTTACCATTACCTGCGAAAAATTCCGGAGAATCGTTTCGGGAACTTCTTCATCCAAATCTTCGGCTATCATAGAGGCTTCATAGTCAAAACGGCAGCCCGACAGGGAGGCAATCGCCAGCACAAATGCTGTTGCTGTAAGAATGTAAATGATTCTGCGCATTACTTTTATTATCGAAGAAATGTAAGAAAAAATCAATGATCCTAAAATAAGTTGACAAGGATATCGCACAACACTAAACTTAATATACAAACGAAAAGGGAACGCAATGACGCGCTTTTTAAACGAAAAAGATTTCAACGATTTTAAGACAATGATATATGATGCCAGCGGAATCTATTTTTCGGATTCCAATGCGACAATTCTTGAAAGCAGGCTGAAAGACCGGCTCCGCAAGATGAATCTCGACTCGCCGGCGGAATATTACAGATATATAAAGCAGAATGAGGGGGAACTCAAGGTCCTTCTTGATTCTGTAACTACAAATTTGACCAGATTTTTCAGGAATACTGCTCATTTTCAGACCTTTGAAAACCATGTAATTCCTGATCTTGTTGATTATAAGCGCAAAAAAGGCAATAGAACAATTAAGCTCTGGAGTGCCGGCTGTTCAACCGGCGAGGAACCCTATTCTCTCGCGATGGTTATGAAGGATCTTCTTCCTGCCGACATCAAATGTGAGATTACCGCCTCCGATCTGAGCCTGCAGTCGCTGATGACGGCGAAAGAAGGTTTCTATGCCGACAGCAGAATGAACGGGGTCCCTGAAAAATACCTGAGCAGGTACTTTGAAAAAAAAGACGGCGGCTACAGGGTTATTGACGAAATCCGCAACAGCGTAAAATTTGACTATCATAACCTTAAGTACGACAGCGGGCAGAGCAACCTTGATATTGTGTTCTGCCGGAATGTAATAATTTATTTTGACGAGGCAGCTCAGCAGGCTGTAATTGATAAATTCTGGAAATCCATGAATAATCATTCATTCCTTTTTATAGGACATTCCGAGTCGCTGTTCGGAATGAAAACAGAGTTTGAGTTTCTGAAAACAGACTGGGCCTGTCTTTACCGTAAATTCAGGGATTTTTAACACCTGCTGAAAACTGGAGGAATGTTTGGCCGGGAACGATATATCTGTACTTATATGTGACGACTCAGCCCTGATGAGAAACCTCATCGGGCGTATTATAGAGAATGCCGAGGGGCTGACTCTTGCGGGTAAAGCCATGAACGGCAGGTTTGCCCTTGAGAAGCTGCCGAAGCTTAACCCGGACATAATGCTTCTTGATCTTGAAATGCCTGAAATGAACGGGATTGAGTTCCTGAAAGAGCGGAAAAAGCGCGGAATTGAAATTCCGGTTGTGATCCTCTCTTCGGTTGCAAAGAAGGGCGCAGAAGTGACGATGGAGGCCCTGTCTCTCGGCGCTTCCGACTTTATTATGAAGCCTTCCGACACAAACACGCTCGACCTCGATGAAATTGCCGATTCAATCGTTAAAACACTGCTCGCATACGGTAAAAAGCACAAGGGCCTGGAATGGAAGCCCGCAACAAACTTTCTCGAACCTCCGGTCCGAAAGGAAGTACCTGCCCGGAATACGGCATCAGTCCAGCCGGTTTTTGTCAGTGTCAAGAAGCCTGAATTCGCGGCACCGCTGAAGTCCCGGACAGAGACCGGCAAGGTTGAAATTGTTGTTATAGGCATATCAACCGGCGGACCCAACGCGCTCCGCGAAGTATTCAAGGACATTGACGCCAATCTGAAGGTCCCCGTTCTTGTTGTGCAGCATATGCCGGCGGGCTTCACCGAGGAATTCGCCCGCAGTCTCGACCGGATCTGTCCGCTTGAGGTAAAAGAAGCCGCTGAAGGAGATCTGCTCAAGCCGGGCAGAATCCTGATAGCCCCGGGAAGTGCGCACCTGAAGGTTGAACGGAAACGCCTTGCGGTTATCGCGCGGCTCGAAGAGTCCGAACTGATGAACGGACACCGCCCATCGGCTGATGTTCTGTTCGCCTCGACCGCCGAAGCATACGGAGGCAACGCGCTTGCTGTAATTATGACCGGAATGGGCCGTGACGGCGCACGCGAAATCGGTACCCTGTATAACAAGGGCGCGGTAACTATCGGACAGGACGAGCCCAGCTGTATTGTCTACGGTATGCCGAAGGTTGCATACGACGCCGGCTACGTACAGTACCAGCTGCCGCTTAAAGACATTGCCGGAAAGATATCTTCGATCGTAAGGGAAAAAGCCTAACAGGCCTACAATTCTCAATTTGACAATAATAGATAAAATTCTCAGCTTACAGGAACCGACACCATTTAAAATTGGTCGGAAGACTGCGAAGCAGCCTCGGCTGAGCCGGAGGCGAGGTGCAGAGACAACAAAAATTTTAAACGGCCCCGGCTCATACAAGCTGAACTTTACTAATGCAGTCAAATTGAGAACAGCAGATCTTATGGAAGCGGTATTTAGATTAAATAAAAATGTGGCAAAGAGTATTCCTTAAAAAATCGGGGTTGTAATCTCTTTACAATCGTTTTCAGGAAATTTTATTTATTATCTCAGGCAGCTTTTTTCTGTCCGTTTTTCTGTTCAGAAGAAAATTAATCCCGAAACCGGCTGCAATTCCCGCGAGCCCGAAAACTACCTGGATACCTTCCGCCGGGGCGGTCAGCACAAATCCGGCCGCAAAATAGAAAACAAAAAACAGAAGCAGCGGAAAGATCATCACCATAAAGGCTGATGCAATCGTCTTGCCGGTCGGCAGCAGAACCTCAACCCTGCTGCCGGGCTCGAGGTCGAGGTTTTGGGAATTCCAGGCTTCGAAGGTCTTGTCTTTTACTCCGCCGCAGACTCCGCTTGCAGCACAGTTCTGACAGCCCGCGCTGTCGCCGCAGGCAAGTGTTATGATATCTTTATCAATCTTGATCACCAGTGCTTTCTCCAGCATCAGGGACCTCCTCGCATTCTTTTCGGATCCGGCGAATCGAGACGGCCCTGCCGTCCTCGCCGAACTCAATGATTACACCCTGCAGTTCGGGTTTTTTCCACGCATCGCGTGAGCGTTCCGGAACCTGGGTCAAAAATTTTTCTATCTCTATCTCGGGGTCAAGTCCGCCGACTGATTCCATGCTGCCTGTTCTGCCCGTGTCGCATATTACCGCCGTTCCACCCGGAAGAATTTGTTCATCGGCCGAAATAGCCTTTGTGTGGCTTCCAACAACTGCCGAAACGTGCCCGTCCATCAGTCTGAACATCGTATATTTTTCCGCGGTAGTCGCGGCATGAAAATCCATAATTACAATATCAGCATCGGCCTTCAGTTTTTCAGCGATGTCCGGTGCATAGGTGAAGGGGTTGCTCAGGTGAGTTCTTGGAAAACCTGACTGTCCAAGCATTGTGAATACGCCGATCTTTTTTTCACCGCATTCATAAACTCTCCACCCCCGGCCCGGGTTCCCCGGCGGGTAGTTTGCCGGACGCAGAAGATATGGAGCCTTTACAATATGGTCGACAATATCTTTTTTATAGTAGCCTTTTTCACCAAGTGTCTGGCAGTCGATGCCGAGTTTGCGCATATAAACCGAGTGGTTTTTTCCGAGGCCGAAGCCGCCGGTTACACCCTCGGTGTTGGCGATTACAAAATCGATCTTTTCTTCCTCTTTGATTACCGGAAGAAGCTTTTTAATACAGTATACGCCGGTCTTTCCGACGACCTCTCCAATGCACAGCACCCTTGTGCCTGCTGCTGATGTACTCATACCCATAAGATACAGTAAACACCGCGAAAAGAAAAGCGCAGACACCTGTCCTCAAGTCTTTTTAGGGCGTCTCCGCCGGAACCTCCGGCCCCGGCGGCCGGACTTTGCGGGGGTTCCGCAGCAATATAGTTAGCATGCTAACTATATTGCTGCCGTTAACCGGCTTTTGCCGGTTCCGCCCCTCCAATTCCTGACGCGGGCGCCCTGCCGGGCGTTTGAAGTTCTGCTTCGCAAAACATTATTAAGGACAATAATTCCGGCCCCAAATTCATATTGCAGCCGTATAAATTTTTCATATTGACAAGCGGCGATCACTTGGGTAATATAAGCCCCACAGTGCCCAGGTGGTGAAATTGGTAGACACGCTAGGTTCAGGGTCTAGTGTCCGTGCGGATGTGCTGGTTCGAGTCCAGTTCTGGGCAAATAAGACGATTTCTAAGGAAGTCGTCTTTTTTTATTTTGGCTACTTTGGGGTACTGACGCCAGTATTGACGCCAATTGAAATGTGATTGCTTGTTTAGAATGTGGAAAAGTTGCATCATTACAGTGCTCTTATATTAGGTAATCTTTAATTCGGTTATAAAGGATTTCGCCATTGCCGCTTCCTTCATCATGGGTAGATAGGCATAAGAAGTTGATTCTATCATCTTTAAGTTTTTGAAAAACGATCCCGTGCTATGGCTTTTTACACTTTCAGGCGCTTGAACGGTAATAATGGTGATGCAAGCCCGTGGTATAGTTTTTTCAACTTTCAGGCACTACTTCGGTAATATGAATGATGCAATCCTCCTAAAACCGGTTTTTTCTTAATTTTTCCATAACCCAATTGCAGTTGGGGATCGGGAATATTCCCGAGTCCCTGATGGGGACGCTGATGATTATGATCATCCTAATAGAAATCGATTATTTGCTGTTTGACAAACTCCCTGCCTGGATATTCTGTGAGACTCCATTTAGCAATTTTCCTTGATTTGAGATCAAGAATGATAAAAAGATAGAATCGTCTGCCTAAAAGTGTATCTATATTGATTTTCCTAAGTTCATTAGAAATCTTTTTACAGCCCCAGAGATAGTTTTCATTCTTCATTTCAATAATCAGGGCTTTAATGTCTTTAGCAACAGTCTTCCTTCCGGGATATTTGTGATTGTAACACCAGAAATTCTTGATTAACCTCCGTTGCCAGCTCAGAAGTGTATCAGGCTTCACTATCGTTAGATGATTAATTGCTCTTGCTGACAGAGCTTTTATCATTGCAAGAGTAAATTTATCTTTCTTCCCGAAATGCAGTTTCTTGTTCTTTAGATTGAGGTGTCGTCTATAAACTTCGTTCTCTTACATAAGCAGCAATATTGTAAAAATGGCATCCTTCCTCTTATGGAATATTATTTTGAATGTGGATGGAAGCAGAGAACAAAGGAAGTTGAACATATTTATATTATCGGCTGTTTTTTAATACGGAAGATTTTCCATACTAAAATAGAGAGCGTCACCCGGAAGGAAAAAACAGTAGCTCTTGATCTTTTTTTGATGATATATCTATTCTATTGCCAATGAACAAACACCTGATTAGAAATGATTTTCTTTTATTACTGGCTGCTTCTATCTGGGGATTCGCCTTTGTCGCTCAGAGGGTGGGTATGGTTTACGTTGGTCCTTTTACATACAATGGAATAAGGTTTATCATCGGGCCGATATCGCTTCTTCCGCTAATCCTATACCGGAGGAAAACTCTTTCCGGATACAATACTCCGCTGCGACTCAATATAATCGGAGGGCTTATTGCAGGAATCTGTCTTTTTATCGCATCGAGCCTGCAGCAGATAGGTTTAATCTATACAACTGCCGGGAATGCCGGTTTTATTACCGGATTCTATGTAATATTTGTTCAGATATTCGGCATATTCCTGGGAAAAAGAGTCGGCTGGCTCAGATGGCTTGCGGCGGCTACTGCTCTTGCGGGGCTTTTCATGCTTTCGGTAAAGAGTGATTTCTCTATGGGAAGAGGCGACATGCTTGTATTAGCCTGTGCCGTCTTCTATGCTCTGCATATCATGGTTGTTGCTCATTTTGTAACGAGGATTGATTCCATTGTTTTCTCGTTTATTCAGTTTCTTATCTGCGGAATACTCAGTCTTGCCGCTGCTTTCATTTTTGAAGAACCTTCAATTACTTCAGTCGGTGAGGCCTGGATCCCGATTCTCTACGGCGGGATTATGTCTGTCGGAGTCGCTTATACTCTTCAGGTCGTTGCGCAAAAGGATGTTCCGGCCGGCCATGCTGTAATCATCCTTGCCCTGGAGGGAGCCTTTGCCGCTCTGGGCGGCGGATTGATCCTTCATGAGATATTAAGTTCCAGAGAGCTGATCGGATGTATTTTCCTTTTTGCAGGGATGCTGCTGTCGCAGGTTTCAAGGAAAAAAGAGACAGTTAAAGTTGCAGTTTCCCGGAAAACAGAATAGTTCTGACACATACGTTTTATTGGAACGTATCAAAGGATATTCAACTATGAGAGGGATATATTAAGGGAATATTTTCCACATTAGTCAATAAAAGCCATAGGGCGTTTTGTTTTCCGAGACCATCCATTTTAGATCTTCATAATCTTCACGAATCCCGGCCATATTGGTCTGCGTGATCATACTTCCATTACGAGCAGCCATCGTAAGATTATCAAAATCTTTCTCACCAAAAACCTGTAATTATACTGTATGTAATCTTATTACCGATTAGTTCTTTGCTGAAATATCACTTTCCAGTTGTCATTTTTCCTTTTCCAAATTGAACTGCAATTTATCATTGTCCGGGTGTTTTTTTTGACTTTTACAGCGCCGTAAATTAATAATTTACAGTTTGCAGAAAGATCAATTAATTGTGATTCGTCATTAGTGATGTATATAACTCCATCTATTTTTTCAAACGTCTGGCCGGGCTGAAATCGATTTTGGACACCTGTCTCGTTGATCTCGATATAATTAATTTCTATAAGATCCTTCAGGACTTCAGCGTTTTCTCTAAAATCATTATTTAACAGTTTTTCTTCGTTGTATAGAATTTCTTCTTTCATTCTTTTTTCACTCAATTCCATATTATGCCCCTTGTATTTATACAATGTAAATTAAT
>QKCC01000154.1 GCA_003245835.1 Spirochaetales bacterium
TCTGGCGGTATTTTCTTCGCTCTGGCTGCCTTTTGGTTATTTTACCTCTCCGGGTTCATATAGCGCCATGCCTTATCTTGTCATTATGGTCGCCTTCATCCTGTCTGTCGTGGTGTGCAGCCCCTGGGAGTACATCTTTCCGGCCCTTATGATCTTACAAATGCCGCTTTTATTTCATTCGGAAATATGGTTTCCCGATGTCTTTATGAAATATACCGATGAAGCTTACCGGATAAATGATTTAACCCTTAATTTCACAGTCGTAATCATTGCTGTGGTAAGTTCAGTCGCGTTTATTATGTACAGGTATCATCATATCAATCTGCAGCTTTATGATCTAAGTGTACTCGATGACTTAACAGGTTTATACAACAAGCGCTATCTTGTGAAATTTCTTGATATGGAATATAACCGGACCAAAAGACACGGCAGGGGGTTTACCCTTATCTTCATTGATCTGGATAACTTTAAAAAGATAAACGACACGCTGGGACACCTGGCCGGCGACAGGGTGCTTAAAAATGTAGCTGAAATTATTTTAAGCAATATCCGGAACTACGATATTGCCGCACGGTACGGCGGAGACGAGTTTGTTATCATCTTTCCTGAAACAAGCATCAACGAAGCTGAAAAAAGGATGCACAGTCTAAATGAACAGTTTCTCGCTTTTACGGAACAGTACAGCCTTCAGGGATTATCTGTCAGCTGGGGAGCCTCTGAAAGCGGGGATAAAACTGTGGATCAGATTCTTTCCCATGCCGATTTGAATCTTTACCGGAAAAAGCGGGGACAGCAATAGGAATAGGGTTCCCCTGTTTTCTGTAAATACTGTAATCACATCTGCACTTCTCATGGATAAAAAGATAAGTACGGATTTGCAAGGTCGGTCGCTGATTCCGAATTCCCGGATGTAGAATCAATTTATTATTACATAATAAGGAGATTCAATTTGAACAGGAAAAAAGGATTCCCGGCAGCAGCAGGGAAAATGGTCGTGGTTGCGGCACTGCTGATCGCAATCAGTTTTTTTGCGGTTTCGTGTGTAACCTATCAAATGCCGGAAGGCGCGCAGATTGAGACAGTACAGAATACCGTCAGTGATACCGGGGGCAGCTTCTATATTTACACACCCTCAAAGACAAATCATCGTTTTGTAATGTCGCCCATGAGAAACTCGGTTGTCTACATCTACCCGGATGTACCTTATGCAAGCAGTGACGAGGCATTGCTCGGCATGCAGAAGAACGGCCTGGTTGATCTGGCGGAAGAAAACTCAATCTACCTGATCGCACCGAACCCTGTTGCAGGAGGAAGCTGGAGTGAGAAGGACTTTGGTCTTTACCAGGATATTCAGGAATGGCTGTACGGCGGAAGGGGCGAGGTACTGTTCTTTACGCAGAACGAAGTCAGGGCTACAAGCAACCTCACTTACGTAGCAGCTGAGGGTTCCGGGGCAACCTGGGTAAACGACGTACTGGCATCAGGCGATAACGGTAAAAGGGTTGCCGCTGTTTTAACCTTCGGCGGAACAGTATCAAACCCTTCAAAAAAGAGTTTGTCAATTCCGGCCTTCCTGGCAGGATGCAGCACAGATGCAGTTGCCTTCTATAAGAGTCTTAACGGTGTCGATACGGAACAGGAAACCGGTGTTTTTATAAACAGCAGCTTTCCGCTCAAAAAGGTAATCGTTAAAAACAGCAAAGCTGCATTTTCCAAAAAGATTATTCAGCAGGCATGGGATGATTTATTCAGCACAACTGCAAGATTCAATGTAGACGGCGCAGCTGTTCTTACCCCTTCGGTATTCTACCTTAATGAAAGGCTGAACTGTGAAAAACTCGGTATTACGAGGGTTGAGCACCTGAACGAAAAACTTGCGGATGGTACTGAAGCAATATGGTACGATTATATCCCTTCGAGTGTTTCTGCCGACATGAGTAAGAAAGTGCCGCTGGTGATTGCATTTCACGGAAAAGACGGTGACCCTGAAGATATTGCCGACAGCGCCGGATGGGCAGCGAAAGCGGCTGAAGAAGGGTTTATTCTGGTTGCACCCGATTATCCTGATCAGGGCATTACGTCTGAGAACAATTCAATTGTTCTTCAGATCCTGGACTATGCTTTAGAAACATACCCGGTTGATGAAAGCAGAATTTACCTCACAGGATTCTCGATGGGCGGAGTGATGTCCGGTTTCGTCGGTCTGCAGAATCCCGATAAAATCGCGGCTGTGGCGATAATGGGATCAACCGGTTATTACGATGATGCCTTTGTTGAAATGGTAGAATCAGACAAGGCTGACAATGATCTTCCATTCCTCCTTTTAATAGGCAAAAAAGATATGCTGAATATTTCGATGGATGCCGCAGGCAGCCCCGTGATCGGCAATATCTACCCGGGAAGTATCGATCTGCTTTTTAAGTATAATGAGCTCGGCGATGCCGCGAAGGATTATGCTGCCTACCCGTACTGGGGATTTGCAACGGACGACTGGAAGACTGTGGAAGACAAGGGCCTTCACTACGACATCAGCTTCCTGAACAAAAACGGTAAAACGGCTGCAGAGTTTGTTCTATTTGAAGAAGCAGGACATACCCACGCCGATTACTACGCAACCATAGGATGGGATTTTCTTTCCCAATACCATAAATAATTTTAATTATGAGAGGCTGGATATCCTGAAGGGTATTCAGCCTTTTCTTTTATTGTTTTTCGATATGCAGAAGGGGTCATCCCGGTGATCTGTTTGAAGACGGTATTGAATGTGGATTTTGAATTAAACCCGCAGTCAAATGCGATGTCTATTATATGTGCCTCCCTGTTTTTTTCAGCCTTCAATGCCGCGACTGCCTCCGCAATCCTGTATTCATTAACAAAATTATAGAAATTTTTTCCGTGAATGTTATTTATTACTACTGAAATATGGTAGTACGGTATTCCGACTTTTTCCGATAAATCTTTTATTGTCAGTTTTTCATCAAGGAACGGCTTTTGTCGTTGCATGTACTCATCAATTTTCTTTGCAGAGGATTTCTGCAACGGAAGATCGATTCCCAGTTTTGCGTACTTATCTGTATCTTTTTTCAGCTCCTCGGCCTTACTGTCCTGGATCAGGTCGTACATTTTTCTGTTCTGCGTAACAATTACCGGCTGATTTATCAGGTAACTCAGTGTTACAAACATGCTTACACAAAGGGTAAGCAGAATAACGGTAGTTACTATCGGGGATGGATGCGTAAAAAAGGCATACCAGAACCCGCTGTTTGAAACCAGCAAAAAAATGAGCGGGGTGATCAATATTTTTACAAACCAGTTTATATCCCGGTTCTTCACCTCTGAGAAGTAGTTCCTTATATCTCCGGAATACCTCTTCATTTTAATAAACGAAACAACAACATAGGTCAGAGAATTCACCATACCGATTCCGACCATATACAGAGTGTTTATTGTAAGCAGCTGTCCTTCTATTCTTGGCGAATCATTGATAATAAATGAAAGAATATAAAAAACCAGTAAAGCGAAATATACGCTTAAATGTACAATATGTTTTGAGCCGGGAATTTTTTTCTGCCCGGTTAAAATAACAGTATAGAAATATATAAAGACACCGTGCAGCGCATTAGACGGCATAAATATGATGGTCAGAATATCGCCGGCAAGCCATAACTCAAAGCTCCATAAAAGAAAGGGAAGATACGAAAGTGCTGAAACCATAATAAACAGAGACAAAAACAGGTTGGCTTCCCTGTTGGGCTTTAATACCATTATTACAAATACGGTAAGAATGGCGAGTGAAAGACAGATAATCTGTATATAATAGAATAGAGAAGTGAACACTTTAAAAGCAGATTCCCTTTTAGTAAAATTACCAGCAGCTCCGGAAATAATAGATGATTTAACTTCAACCTTCAAGCATAAAAGTTTGGGTTATGAATCACTCTATTTTCACCCCTCGAACAGCGGGCTTTTGCCTGACTTCCACTGGTAATTGAAAAAGGCCTCGACCATTTCAACGGGGACACCCTCATAGCTGTCCGGTTTCCATTTCGGGTTCCGATCCTTGTCAACAAGCACTGATCGGGTTCCCTCATAAAAATCGTCGCATGACATAAAACTGAGGCTCAGGTTCATCTCCATCTCGAAGCAGTCTTCAAGATCCAT
>QKCC01000285.1 GCA_003245835.1 Spirochaetales bacterium
GAATTAATCGTAGCGGGTCTCGCTACAGACTACTGTGTTAAGAACACTGTTCTCGATGCACTGAAATTAGGCTACCAGGTTACGGTCGCGGAAGACGGCATAAAGGCTGTCGATGTCAGCCCCGGCGACGGTAAGGCGGCTGTTGCCGGAATGACCGAAGCTGGAGCGCTGTTCACCAGCACGCAGAAAATCCTCGGTACACTTTAAATGTTAGGTCAGCTCTTCGCGGTCCTGACCGCATTCTGCTGGGCCCATAATTCCGTATTCTACAGCATTGCCGGCCGCCGCGTTTCGTCCCGGACGGTTACCCACATAAGGCTGTGGATTGCGCTGCCCGCAGTAATGATTGTTCATTTTTTCTTTCACGGACGCTTTTTCCCTGAAATCAGCCTGACCCTGCCCTATATTCTAATGGCCGTGTCGGGCTTCGTAGGGTTTTTCATTGCCGATATATTGATCTTCTACGGCTTTGTGGCAATAGGGCCCGGCAGAACACTGCTGATCCTTACGCTCTCGCCGGTGCTTGCCGCGATCCTGTCGTTCTTTATTCTGAACGAGAGCCTCGGACTTGCGCAGACTGCCGGAATTGCCGTCACAATCGGCGGCATACTCATTGTGATCTACAACGAAAACAGGATCGAAAAGATTGACAGCAATATTTTCCGGGGGATTATCATCGCCGTTCTCGGCGCGGTCGCGCAGGCCGCGGCTATGGTCCTGTCAAAGATGGGACTCAGCGGAGGAATGCACCCGGTTTCCGCAAACGTGATTAGAATTGCGTCCGGTTTTGCGGGACTGGTAATCTTCGCGCTTATACGAGGCGAGTTTCTGAATGATTTCAGAAAAATGAAGGATACAAGGGCTCTTACTCTGATAGGGACCGCGGCATTAATCGGCCCGGTGCTCGGTATCATCCTGACCCTCTACGCCCTGCAGATGGCCCCTGTAGGTATAGTGACTACCCTGACGCAGATAAGCCCGGTGATTCTGCTCCCTTTTGAAGCAGCCTTCTTCAAGCGTAAAATAACGCTTCCGGTACTTGCCGGAACCTTAACCGCCGTCGCCGGGGCGGTGCTGCTTTTTATGTTTTAGATTCCCTCCTCATTTATGCTAATATAATGTTTATGGAAAGCGAATACGGCTTTATACTGACTGCCGAATGCATAGACAGGAACGGAAGCAGCGAACTCCGTTTCTACGGTTCGGGCAGTTCAGGACCGTTTCTTCTGATATTCAAACCTCATACACCTATCTTCTTCACTGACAGCGACGTCCGTTTTGAGCTCCCCTCGGGATCGGAGCGCCGCAGCCTTGAGCTGAACAGCTTCGGGGCAAAACCGGTGGACGGTCTGTACTTTAAAACAGCCGACAGTTACTTCACCGGACGCAGAATGCTGAAAGAATCGGGTGTAAGAATCTATGAATCAGACATCAGGCCTGAAGACCGATTTCTAATGGAACGCTTTATAAACGGCAGCCTTGCAGTTGAAGGCAAGTTCAGGTTAGAAGGAAAATTACGGGTGTACACAAACCCCGTTATTAAACCCGCCGATTACCGCCCGACATTAAGCAGGCTGTCGGTCGACATCGAAACTGGAACCGACGGAACCATCTATTCGATCGCGCTGCATATGACTAACCGGCAGTCGGAAGAGAAAAAGGTATTGATGCGCTCGGACCCGCTGTCCGCAGGCCCGACTGATCCGGAGAACGGAAGGCGCGGCGTAGAATATTTCAGTACCGAGAAGGAAATGCTTTCGGATTTCATCCGTTTTATTAAAGACCGGGACCCGGACCTCATAATCGGCTGGCACGTAATCGGATTTGACCTGAGCTTCCTGAAAGCAAGGGCAGACGTGCTGGGTACCGGCATGAAGATTGGACGCGGAAACAGAGAAATCAAAATCAACGAAAAGCGGAACGGAATGTTCTCGGTTTTTATTGAGGGCCGTATAGTAATCGACGGCCCCCAAACGCTGCGGACCGCGTTCTTCCAATTTGAAAACTACAAGCTTGAGACGGTTGCCCGGGAACTGCTTGGCAGGGGGAAAGACATAACCCCCGAAGAGGACAAGGTAGCAGAGATTGAAAGGCGGTTCCGTGAAGACAAGCAGGCGCTCGCGGTCTACAATCTCGAGGACGCGGTCCTTGTAACCGAAATATTCGATAAAACCGCTATAATTGACCAGCTCGTAACAAGGAGCCTGATTACGGGGCTGCCGATCGACAAAGTGCATATGTCGGTTGCCGCCTTTGATCATTTTATGCTTCCGCAGTTTCATCGGCGCGGCATTGTTGCACCTGACACGGACGACATTCTGCCGGGAGGGCACGCGGCCGGAGGGCATGTTTTCACATCGCCGCCCGGGCTGTACCCGCATGTCATTGTGCTGGATTTCAAAAGCCTCTACCCCACTATAATGCGCACGTTTTTCATTGATCCGTATTCGAGGATGATGGCGGAACACGACACCGTTACTACCCCTGTCGGTATAAAATTTTCACGCAGCCTTAATATTCTGCCCGGCTTTCTTGAAGAACTGATGAACAAGAGGGCAAAAGCCAAGGCTGAAAAGGACGCTCCGCTTGCCCAGGCGGTAAAGATATTATTGAACAGCTTCTACGGTGTGATGGGAACCACCGGATGCAGGTTTTACCACCCTGACCTGCCGACAGCGATCACGGGAACCGGACAGTGGATCCTCAAAAGTTCGGCTGCTTTCCTGAGGGGCCGGGGGTACAATGTAATCTATGGTGATACTGATTCAGTATTCGTCTGCCTGAAACCTGAAGAGTGGGAGGATACAGACAAGGCGGGCAGTTCACTCGCGTCAGGTGTGAACCGGTATTTCAGCAGGCTGCTCTCCGAAGATTACAGGGTTGAATCAAAACTCGAAATAGAATTCGAAAAGCATTATGCCAAGTTTTTCCTGCCGCCGATGCGCTATACCACTGAAGGCGCCCGTAAAAAATATGCGGGGCTGCTTGACGACGGGTCTATCGAATTCAAGGGCCTCGAGACAGTACGCTCCGACTGGACCGAACTCGCACGGGATTTTCAGCAGGAGCTGTTCCGCAGGTTTTTCGCCGAAGAAGACCTTAAACAGTGGATCAAAGATTTTATTGAAGAGCTGAAAAACGGAAACCGGGATGAACAGCTGATTTACCGGCGCAGGCTGAAAAGATCCGCCGAAGCCTATACAAAAACAAGCCCCCCGCACGTAAAAGCCGCAAGGAAGCTTGATCCGGAAGGAAAGATGGATCTTCGCGAAATTTCGTATATAATGACTGCCGACGGACCGACACCCGTGGAACTCGCGGAAACACCGCCTGACTACAGGCATTACATCGAAAAGCAGATCAGACCCATTGCCGACGGGGTGCTGTTTGTTTCAGGCGATGACTTTGATTCAATTATCGAAGGCAGACAGCTTGATTTGTTCGGAAACTGAATAATGGAGTTTTGAATGAGAATAGAATCAGTAAATATATCGGATGAAAAAGGGACTGTAAAAAAACCGGTAGAATCAATCAGACTGACCCCCACGGGTGTCGAAAACGACGCACATGCCGGTTCATGGCACAGGCAGGTCAGCATGCTTTCAACTGTAAGCATCGAGAAGTTTTCTGCTGACGCAGGACGCATGGTCTCGCCGGGTGAATTTGCAGAAAACCTTACAATCTCGGGTTTCGACCTGACCGAAGCACGCCTGCTCGACCATTTTCAGGCGGGCAGCGTCGAACTCGAGCTGACGCAGATCGGCAAAAAATGCCACGGCAGTGGATGTGCCATTTTCAATGAAGTCGGAACCTGTGTAATGCCGAAGGAAGGGGTATTCTGCAGAGTGCTCAGCAGCGGAATACTCAGCCCCGGCGACAAAATAGAATACAGACCGTTTTCATTTTCATTCAGAATCATCACGCTGAGCGACAGGGCATATTCAGGCGAATACGAGGACCTTAGCGGACCCGCAATCGAGGAATGCATTAAGGAAACGCTCGACAGTAAAAAATGGCGGTTGAAATTCGACCGGGTAATAATCCCTGATGAACCTGGACTACTTGAGAAGGAAATTCGCAGCTCTGTCGAGGACGGATATTCGGTGATATTCACCACTGGCGGTACCGGGGTCGGACCGCGGGACATAACTCCCGACACTGTTAAACCGATGCTTCAGAAGGAGCTGCCCGGAATAATGGAGTTCATAAGGTGCAAATACGGCGAGAAGTTCCCCAATGCCCTCGTCAGCAGGTCTGTCGCGGGAACGATAGGCGAAACACAGCTGTATACCCTGCCCGGAAGCGTCAAGGCAGCAAAAGAGTACTGTGAAGAGATTCTTAAAACAATCGAACATACGCTGTTTATGCTGAAATCAATCAATTTTCATTAGTACTGAATATTTTCAACTATAATCAATTTAGCCTTGCCTTATCATCCGTATAGTAGTATAATTACTTTCCGGGTAAAGAATAATTACCCCCATTTACACCGACAATTCATTGTTTTTATATTTTTATTGAAAATAAGCTGGCCGCTCCATATGATTCGGAATCATACTGCGGTTTACGTCGAACCGGCACCGACAGATTTTCTGCGTGGCGCTCTTCCCGGTGTCGGCTAAACCCGCTAAAGGTATGTCCTGATAATTTTCCGGATCATATCCGGCTGCCGGCTGAAGGAGTTTAAAATGAAATACAAAGCGTTTACAAAAAAAAATATGGATCAGATCAAACAGCTGGCCCTGCTGCCGCAGGAAGCAAGAGACAGAATGACGGCAGTGGCAGAGGTTTTACCCTTTAAAACCAACAACTATGTCGTAGAAAAACTGATAGACTGGAGCAATATACCGGATGATCCCATCTTTCAGCTTACATTCCCGCAGCCGGAGATGCTTCCGGAAGAAAAACTCAGAATGATCACAGCAGCCGTAAAGTCCGGGAACAGCGAACTGATTAAAATGCAGGCGCATTCAATACGAATGGAAATGAACCCCCAGCCGGCGGGGCAGCTCGAACTGAATGTTCCACGAGAAAAGGACCGCCTTTTAAACGGGATCCAGCATAAATACAGCGAGACGGTGCTCTTCTTCCCGGAACAGGGCCAGACCTGCCACGCATACTGTACCTACTGCTTCCGATGGGCCCAGTTTATAGGCATCGAAGAGCTTAAAATGGCATCGAAAGAAACAGATGTCCTGATAGACTACATCGAAAAGCACCCTGAAGTTACCGATCTGCTGATTACCGGAGGGGACCCGATGTTTATGAGAACCAAACTGGTTCGAAGATATATTGAACCCCTGCTTAAGAGGAAGCCCGGCAACCTTCAGACAATCAGAATAGGCACAAAGGCGCTCTCATACTGGCCCTACCGGTTTACGGAAGATCAGGATGCCGCGGATCTGCTTGATCTTTTCAGAGAAATTACAGATTCCGGAATGAACCTGTCGATAATGGCGCATTTTACACATCTCAGAGAAATGGAGACTCAGGAAGCCGCGGATGCAATTACGGCTGTTAAAGCGACCGGAGCTGTAATCCGGTGCCAGTCGCCGATCCTGAAACATATAAATGATGACGCCGGCATGTGGGCCCGAATGTGGAAGAAACAGGTAAAAATGGGGCTTGTGCCGTATTATATGTTTGCCGCAAGAGATACCGGACCCAAGTCGTATTTCACGCTTACGCTTGATGAATCCTACAGGATTTTTTCGAAGGCGATACGGCAGGTGTCCGGCCTGGCAAGAACTGTCCGGGGCCCTTCAATGTCGACAAAATCAGGGAAGATTCTTGTCGACGGCATATCCGAGATCAACGGCGAGATGTTCTACGCTCTGAAATTCATTCAGGCAAGGGAGCCTCAACTGGTCAACAAGGTATTTTACGCTGAATATGATCCCGACGCGGCATGGATTACCGATCTGAAACCCGCATTCGACACGGACCGAAGATTCTTCAAGGGACAGAAGTCTGATATTGAATTCCTTCTTCCGTGCAGAACCGGCATGGATTCCGATGCCTCGGCGCAGAAGAACTGCTGCTGATTAAAGGGAATCACTGGCCGCAGCGTAGCAGAGATCAGTGATTCCCTGCAGTTTTATAACTTTATTCCAGCAAGGCCTGCAGCAGCAGCAAGGTTGGCCTTTTTGTGGGCATCTTCGTCATTATACATAAGCGCAATTCTGTCTTTATGGAAATCACGAACCTTATGCCTGACAAGCTTCATCGTAGAATTAATCAGCTGGTTCTCTTCTGAAAAAGATTCCTCGATCAGTGCGAAGGTCGACGGTATCCATTGTGAAGGAATACCGCAGTCGGAATTTCTAAAGCTGTAGAACGAATCAGTTATCAGCTTCAGAACCGCTTCCGGCGTCCCTGCTCCTGATTCAGCCGCTGCGGATTTCAGAAGAGCCGCGTTTACCGTTATCAGCGCCGTGGTCGTCCTGCTCTGCTCGTTGTAAGCCATCACCTGTTCAACCAGCCTGCTGTTGTTTATTACAGCCTCTTCGATCGCCTCCGGCGAGTATTTTTCACCGTCCGCCGCTATCAGCAGGGCTTTTTCCCTTCCGACGACCCCGAGGAAACCATCGGGATCCTTGTAGCCGAGGTCTCCGGTCCAAAGCCAGCCGTCCCGGATAGTTTTAGCGGTCTCTTCAGGGTTCTTGAAGTAGCCCTTCATGACATTGTCGCCGCGAATGACAATTTCACCTGTTTCCATCGGCGCCGCTTCGGTATTCTCGTCCTTCATTATTCTGCATTCAATCGACGGCAGAATCACACCCGAGGTACCGAACTTATGCTTGTCCGGGCCGTTTGCGCAGATGATGGGTGTTGCTTCGGTCAGCCCGTACCCCTGGTACACGGGAGCGCCGATGGCATTGAAAAACTCCTGCTGTGAAATCTCAAGGAGTGCGCCTCCGCCTATGCAGAAGGCAAAATTGTTTCCGAAAATCTGCCTCAGCTTCGGAAAAATGAGAATGGATGCCAGCTTATACGGAAACAGAGCCTTAAGCCGTACACTTAACGGGGGCCTGTTGAAACCGTCACCGTGGTACCGTATGCCGGCTTCCACCCCGCGGGTAAAGATCCCGTCGAGGAATGCGCCCTTCTCGCGCACGCCGGCCTGCATCTTCTTCATAAAATTACCGGTCAGTGCAGGAACAGTGAGAAGGAAATACGGGTTGCGCTCAATCATATTCACGGGTATGTTGCGAAGCGTATTCATACCTCCGCCTACCGAATCGACAAAGCTTATTGAAAGGCCTTTTATAAGGCTTGTGTAAAGCCCGACGGTGTGCGCAAAGCTGTGGTCGAGCGGCAGTATAATCAGCGTACCTGATTTATCGGGCAGGTAAACCGTCGCTACTGCATCATAGGAGTTGGTATAATAATTTTTATGGGTAAGCATTATCCCTTTCGGGTTGCCGGTTGTACCGGACGTATAGGATATTGTGACAACGTCGTCTTCATGTATTGCGGCAATCCGGCCGTCAAGTTCCTGTTTTACTTCTCCAACAGCCGCGAGGCCTTCAGCAACGAGTTTTTCGAACTCGACAACCTGCTGTCCCCATATCAGGCCGGCTTTTTCGGCGGCTGTCTTCATTTTTTCCGCATCATCAGCCAATGCAATAACCAGCGGTTTTTTGTCTATCTGGTCCCATATTGAGGTAAGTTTACCAAGTACATTTTCTGAAACTACAACAGCTTTGGTCTCGCTGTGGTTCAGCCTGAACGGGATCTCTTCCGGCAGCAGCTTGATCGAAAGCGGTACCGAAATACAGCCCGCCATCAGCAGCCCGAATTCGGATGTTACCCATCCGTTCCGCCCTTCCGAAATAATGGCTATTGTGCTGTCCTTTTCGAATCCCCTTTTAATGAGTGAAGCAGCAAAATAATAGGATTCCTCCCAGGCGTCGTTAAAACTCAAAGACTTCCATTTGCCGTTAATCTTCTGACTCAGATAAGGTGAGCTGCCGTATTTTTTTGCGGCGTCGTTCAGCATATTTACAACAGTACGCATATCTTAATCCTCCTGCGTGTCTGATACGGTTGTGTTAGAATATCATGAATTCTTGCGGCGGGCTAATCAAAATTAATTTACGGAACCATACTCAATGAACAGGCAGTTTTAGATTCAGCCTTTGAAAACGGTTGTAGAATCATTATAAACCCAAACCTTTTGGATAATTCTCTATGTCGTTTTTTTATTTACTCAAAATACCGCTTTCAGGATGATAGGGATATGAATTATGGCTGCCCTTTAACCGGTCACACTCGCAATTATGATGCAGCTATAATTAATATTACTGTCAATGCACACTCATCATTGCCCGCCAGCGCTCATACTCTGTTTTGAGAGGCATGCCGAGCCCGGATCTGTATGCATCCAGCGTTTTGTCATTGTATCTTATGAAGGGATTAACCTTCAGCTCCTGCCCAAGCGCAGTAACAAGATGGTCCTTTGAGTAAAGCGATTTATATTCCGCCAAAAACGGGTTGTCCGGATCGATTTTATCCATGACTCCGGTAGTGTAGTCAAAAATATCATGTCCGGCATATATTTTGGTTTCAGAGGGAAAGCGCAGGACTTTCTGAAGCGAGCTGAAGTAAAGCTCGTAGTTCTTTGTGTAGCAGTTTCCGACAGTCCCGTTAAACAGGGTATCGCCTGTTACGAGGCAGCCTGAGTCGCCGTCATTAAAATAAAAACAGATTGAGTCGTTCGTATGTCCAGGAGTTGGAAATGCTTCAAGCCGGCTGCTTCCAAGCGGAAGGACCTTCATTTCACACATCTCTTCCGGGCTGATTAGGCTTGCGGAGGTCCCGCTCAGAAGATGCTCATTACCCGGTGTATGATCCGAGTGCCCGTGGGTATTTGTTACATACGCCAGGTTAAGCCCGTTTTCGCCGCAGAAACTGATTATTTCATCGGCTGCGCCGCCGTCAACTGCAACCGCTTCAATGCCGTCCCATAAAAGGTAGGCAAGATTGGTATCACCATACCTGAATTGTTGTATATTCATGGTTTCTATCTTACAGATGAATCTGCAGGCAGTCCAGCCGCCTGCAGATATGTTCAGATTTTGACAGGTCTAATTGGTGTGAAGCATGGAAGTAATATCGAGGTATAAGCCCGACGTATCAGGCCCGCCGAAACAGGTCAAACCTGAAGCGCCGGTAACACTGCCGCTGACAAAACCGGCACTGTTTATCGAGGCCCTGCTTGCACCGCTGATATTGACCACAGCACCCGCAACCAGACCGTAGTCGATATCTGCAGTACTTGCACCCGAGCAGTTCAGATTGATGATTCCAGCCGTACCGCCGCTCACTACATCCAGCTTGCTTGCGCCTGAAACCGCTGCATTCAGGTTGACAGCAGAAAAAAGCTCTAACTTTCCGCTTGAAGCGCCCGACAGGTCAATCGAAGGGGCTTCAGTAAAATCAAAGCCGTAAATATATGCCGATGATGCTCCGGAGGCAGTAACCGATTTCAGTTCGGGCATTGTAACCACCGCGTTGAAGGTGAACCGGCTGCAGGCAGTAAACGGGACCAGCCCGATCGACAGTACTCCGTCCGTATTTCTGACGTCAAGGTAATACTCTATGTTATCATCACAGGTTATCAAAACGCTGTATTCGGGACCTTCGGTGACTGTCAACTTACAGGCCGAAGATACATCGACTGATTGAAAACCAGTTTCATCGAAAGAATAAACTTCCGTAATCCCCGACCCTGTAATCATATTACAGGAAGAAAGCATTAATGCGGCGACTGCTGCCGTAAGCATAAATATTATCTTTTTCATATCAATTAAACAGCCGAACAGCTGTAATTTGTCACTGCGTTTTTTAAATTTTATAACTGGATTGCCCCCTTTACGCCGGAGGGGTTTTACCATAAAGTAGTTAGCATGCTAAGTAAACCCGAGAACGAGAGATTCAGAAGACAGGTCGAATTCATAATTGAAATCGACAAGGTAAAGCATATCTTCCGGCAGACACCCCTGCTGAACAAGTCAAGGAAAGAGAATGACGCCGAACACTCCTGGCACCTTGC
The DNA here is from genome assembly GCA_003245835.1 of Spirochaetales bacterium. GTDB lineage: Bacteria > Spirochaetota > Spirochaetia > UBA9216 > UBA9216 > Thalassospirochaeta. The sequence goes on from QKCC01000285.1 coordinate 10,058, forward strand.
AAGCATGGTAACTGTTCTGGGCGAATATGCCCCGGAAGGGACTGACCTGAGCAGGGTCTTAAAGATGGTCCTGATTCATGACCTGGTCGAAATTGACGCCGGAGACACCTACCTCTTTGATGAAGCCGCCGCAGCTGACAAGGATGAACGGGAGCAGAAGGCCGCTGAGCGAATTTTCGGTATTCTTCCCGAAGATACCGGCGCCGGGCTGATGTCGCTTTGGCATGAATTCGAGGAAAGGAAAACCTGCGAGGCGCGGTTCGCGGCGCTTATGGACCGTTTTCAGCCGTTTCTGCATAACATTGAAACCGAAGGCATATCGTGGCAGGAGCACGGGATAAGACGTTCACAGGTACTGGGCAGGATTAAGCCGGCGCTCGAGGAATTTCCGCTTTTTCTGGATTTTCTTGTCAAAAATGTCGATGCCGCAGTTGAAAAGGGCTGGCTTAAACCGGATTAAAAATCTTCAGACTCAGGCAGGCCCGGCTTCGGCGCCGAAAAGCTCTTTGTATTTTTCTTCGATAAGGCTGAGGTTTTCAAGAAGGACCGAGGTCGAATCCCAGCTGCCCGACAGGAAAGCCTTTCTGCGGGCTTCTTCCATAACCGCCGGATATTCCGCACCGCCGCATTTGATGGTACTGTTCCGCAAATCAAGCGTCAGACTGCGAGACGGTTCTTCATCGACGGACCGCATCAGCTGATTGATTGCTTCCGCGGAAACCGTTACCGACGGAATCCCCATCGAAGTGCAGTTGCCGGCGAAGATCTCGGCGAAGGATTCTCCGATTACGGCCTTTATTCCCCACCGCATCAATGCCTGAGGGGCATGTTCGCGCGACGAGCCGCAGCCGAAATTCTTGTTTACCAGAAGAATTGAAGCGCCGCGGCAGGATTCGGAATTGAACGGGTGCGGCTTCATTCCGCCTTTTCCGTCAAAGCGTTCATCATTAAACGCGTACTCTCCAAGCCCTTCGAATGTAACAACTTTCATAAACCTTGCGGGTATGATCCTGTCGGTATCGATATCGTCACCTTTGACCGGAACGCAGGTTCCGCTTATTGTTTCAACTATAATATTCCCGTCCATCATACCCCCTCGAGTTCCCTGACATCGGCAACCCTTCCCGAAACCGCTGCTGCGGCAACCATTGCCGGGCTCATCAGAAGCGTACGGCCGTCGGGAGACCCCTGCCTGCCGATGAAGTTCCTGTTTGAAGAACTGGCACAGAGTTCGCGCCCCTGCAGTTTGTCGGGATTCATGGCAAGGCACATCGAACAGCCGGCGCCCCGCCATTGAAAACCTGCCTCGGTAAAGATACGGTCCAGTCCTTCAGCCTTCGCCTGCTCCGCAACATGCTTTGAGCCCGGAACGACAAGCGCTCTTACTCCTGAACCGACCCTGCGTCCTTTTACAATTGACGCAGCGGTTCTCAGGTCGGAAATCCTGCCGTTGGTACATGAACCGATGAAAGCTACATCTATGGGCTTGCCGAGCATTGAATCGCCCTCGCTGAACCCCATGTGACGGTATGCCTGCCCGGCTGAAGCGGCTGATTCAGCGTCAAGGTCTTTCAGGTGCGGAAGTTTTTCATCAATGCCGATGCTCTGACCGGGATTGATGCCCCAGCTGACCATAGGTGTCAACCTGCCGGCATCCATTCTGAAAACATCATCATATTCAGCGTCCGTGTCGGATCTGAAGCCCAGCCAGCGCTCCGCACCCTTGTTAAAAGCCCCGCCCTGCGGGACATATTTTCGTCCCCGCAGATACTCGACGGTTTTTTGGTCCGGGTTAACATAACCGACACGGGCTCCGCCTTCTATGCTCATATTACAGATTGTCATCCGGCCTTCCATACTGAGAGCTTCGATAGCCTCGCCGGAATACTCGTAGGCGTAGCCGATGCCGCCTTTGACACCGAGCTCCCTGATAATACCCAGGATTATATCCTTTGCATAAACACCGCGGCCTAAGCTTCCGGTCACTTCGATCTTCCTGACCCCGGGCTTTGAAACGGCCATTGTCTGGGTTGCGAGAATATCACGTATCTGTGAGGTGCCCACGCCGAACGCGATGGCACCGAAAGCTCCGTGAGTGGACGTATGCGAATCTCCGCACGCGATAGTCATGCCGGGCTGTGTTAGTCCGAGTTCAGGACCGATTATATGAACAATACCCTGATTCTCGTTAGCCGCGTCGAACAACTCGATCCCGTACTTTTTAGTGTTGGCCTCGAGCGCCTGCATCATTTTCTCGGCAAGCGGATCTTCCCAGGGCCGCCGACGGTTGAGTGTCGGCACTATGTGATCTACAGTAGCATAGGTTCTGTCAGGGTACAGGACTTTCAGCCCGTGCTCCTCAATCATCGAGAAAGCCTGGGGTGAAGTTACCTCGTGAACAAGGTGAAGGCCGATAAACAGCTGATCGAGTCCCGTGTCCAGAGTCTTTACTTTGTGAAGATCCCATACCTTATCAAACAGATTCAATCCCATAACTACATCCCGGCGCTGCCGGACCTGACGGATTCAGGCAGCTTTTTTGTTGTGCCCCCGGCGAATGCAGTAAGCTCTTCACCGATTGCCATAAGAACCTTTCCGGTCCTGATTATCTCTATAATACCATGGGGTTCAAACATTTTTTTGATTCCGTCGATCTTTCTTGAAGGCCCGGTGACCTGAATTGTAATTGTAGTGTCGGAAAGGTCTACAACTTCGCCCTTGAATGCGTGGCCCACCTGCATGATATCAACCCTGTTCGCGGGGTTGCATTTCACCTTAATCAGGGCAAGTTCCTTCTCGACTTTCTCGAGCGTGGAGTAATCGGTTGCATGAACAACATCGACAAGCTTGTTCAGCTGTTTGATAATCTGTTCGAGGGTTTCATTATCCCCGGACGCGATAATATTCATATGACTGAAATCCGGGTTGCCGGCCGGTGAAACAACCAGGCTGTCAATATTATAGCCCCTTCTGGAAAAAACAAGTGTTATCCTGTTCAGTACTCCGGGCTTGTTTGCGACGAATAAACCAATCGCGTGTGATGAAATTCTATTCGGCATATCAGGTACTCCCCTTCGGTTTCTGCAGTTTTGCAGTCGGTTCTTCAAGGAGCATTTCATCATATGACGCTCCTGCCGGTATCATCGGAAAAACGTTGTCCTGTTTTTCGACCTCGGCATCGATCACGCACGGGCCGTCATTATACTCCAGGGCCTGTTTAAGAATTTTTCTGACGTCGGCGCCTCGCTTGATACGGAACCCCTTAGCACCGTAGGCCTTCGCGAGAGCGACAAAATCCGGGTTGCCTTCGAGGTCGACACCCGAAAGACGGTTGTCGTAGAACATGTCCTGCCACTGCCTTACCATTCCGAGGTAATGATTGTTGATTATCAGTATTTTCAGCGGGAGCTTATGGATGACCGCTGTAGAAAGCTCGGACAGGGTCATCTGGAACCCGCCGTCGCCGACCACGGCAATGACAGTCTGGCCGGGACGTGCAAGGGCGGCCCCGACTGCGGCGGGAAAACCGTAACCCATTGTACCGGCCCCGCCCGATGAAAGCCAGTTATTGTCGGAACCCGATTTATAAAACTGTGCCGCCCACATCTGGTGCTGCCCGACATCGGTTGAAACCACAGCTCTACCATCTGTCAGATTGTAAATCTCTTCGATGACATGCTGGGCGCGCAGTTTACCCTCTTTTTTGTAGTTCAGCGGAAACTGCTTTTTCCACTTTGATACAGTTTTGAGCCATTCGGCAGTATCACCGGATTCAAGATAGGGGGTAAGGGCTTTGAGCACTTCTGAAGCATCGCCGACTATGCTCTTGTCCACCTTGATTATCTTGTCTATTTCAGCAGGATCGATATCTACGTGAATCTTTACAGCGCCTTTACAGAAGTCCGAAAGCTTGCCGGTAATGCGGTCATCCCATCTGCTGCCTATAGACATTATCAGGTCACAGCCGCTTACCGCCTTATTGGCGTACGGCGTACCATGCATACCGAGCATGCCGAGACTCAGTTCGTGGGTTTCAGGAAAACAGCCCTTTCCGAGCAGAGTGTTCACAACCGGGATCTGCATTTTCTCGGCCATAAACCTGACGGAGCCGGCAGCCCCGGAAATGACCGCCCCGTGCCCCACAAGCATCAGCGGCTTCCGGGCATTTTTCAGCATGGAAGCAACCTCAATCAAATCGTCTTCTTCCGGATCCGACGGTATTTCGTATCCGGGCAGATGAAATTCATCCCTGTAATCCGGATCTATCATCGCGCTCGAGACATCCTTCGGAAAATCAATCAGGACCGGCCCGGGTCTTCCGCTGCCTGCCAGAAAAAAGGCTTCTCTGAATATCCGAGGAATGTCTTCGGGGGTTTTAATCAGGTATGAGTGCTTCACGACCGGGTTTGAGATACCAAATACATCGGCCTCCTGAAAAGCGTCCTGGCCGAGCGTCCATGAAGGAGCCTGTCCGGTAATAACAACAAGCGGTACGGAATCCATATGCGCCGTAAGAATACCGGTAATCGTGTTGGTAGCTCCGGGTCCTGAGGTTACCAGGGCAACCCCGGTTTTTCCGCTCGCGCGTGAGTAGCCGTCGGCCATATGAACAGCGCCCTGTTCATGCCGTGAGAGAATAAGCTTGATTTTCGAATCTACAAGGGCATCGAATACAGGAATTGCAGCCCCGCCGGGCAGACCGAATATGTAATCAACATCCTGCTGCTGCATGATATCTACAGCTACCTCAGCCCCTGTTCGCATTTTTTTCGCCATTTAACCCGTCCTTTGACAATGGTTTTAAAACTATTTACCTGTTTTAAGGTTAAAATTTCACCAAAAAGTAAACGTATTATTGGTATTTGCTTTATTTTAAGTTATTTCATGGCTGTGTCAATAGACACTAAAGGTTATTTACGATTTTTAACGTTTCTTTCAAGAGGAATTATACGTTTACGCCTAATAGTTTTCAGATTTTACAACAAAAATTGAACCTATCAGGACGTAATAGCTTCGAGCGCGGCAATAATTTCACGCATTTCACCCGATGAGGCTGCATCTTCCTCACTCACATAATCACCTACACCGGATTTAACATCGCCTCCATACAGAACGACGTTATTTAAAACCGAGGCAGCCCGGACTCCCCTGATTGACGCAAGCGTAAAAAGTGCGGATGTCTCCATATCCGAAGCAATGACCCCCAGACCGTTCCATTTTTTCATCAGCTCAGCTTCATGATCTATATAAAACGAATC
>QKCC01000269.1 GCA_003245835.1 Spirochaetales bacterium
AAATGGAAGGACAGAATGTAAGCCTGGAAGAAAGCAGCGACGAAGCGCTGGTAACAGCGGCAAAGGCTGCCGAAGGCTGCCTGATTAAAAACACAGGCAAAGAAAACCTCGTTGTGTTCAAGTTTTTCGGGCCCGACATCAATGTTGATAATGTTCCTTATCTGAAAAAATACAAGTAGCAGAAAGTTTCAAGGAGAGAAGATGAAAAAAATGAAATTCGCCCTATTCTTTGGAAACCGCGGGTTCTTCCCCGGTGAACTGATAGCCGGGGCCAGGGAAGAGGTCAAACGTGCTGTGGAAGCCTGCGGATACGAAACCCTGATAATGGATGAACGCATAACACGCTACGGCGCGGTAGAAACAGTCGAGGAAGGCAGAAAATACGCCGCCTTTCTTGCCGAACACAGCGGAGAATACGATGGTGTAGTTCTGTCGCTGCCCAACTTCGGCGACGAAACCGGCGCAGTGGCGGCCCTCGAAGACTGCGGAGTCCCTATATTCATCCAGGCGTACCCGGACAAGACCGGCATGATGGATTTTGCCAACCGGCGTGATTCTTTCTGCGGCAAATTTTCGGTTATGGATGTCTTCTACCAGTACGGACTGCCCTTCACTATCTTCAGGCAGCACACGGTTCATCCTGCGTCAGAGGAATTCACAAGAGAGATGAAAGAATTCGCAGCGGTCTGCAGGGTTGCCGGCGGCATGAAGCGGTTCACCGTGGGTGCAATCGGGGCAAGGACAACAGCATTTAAGACCGTCAGGTTCGATGAACTCGCGCTGCAGAAGCACGGAATCACGACAGAAACCTATGATCTGAGCGACCTGATCAGCCGCGTACGAAAATACAATACCCGTAAATCACAGTTCAAGGAAAAGCAGGAATTTCTTGCCGGCTACACCGGCTGGGACGGGGTCCCTGATGAAAAGTTCAACCTGATATGCAAAACAGCCTGCGTGCTGGACGATTACATCAGCGAGGCTAAACTTGACGCGCTGGCGCTGCGGTGCTGGATTGAACTCGAGCTTGAACTTGGAATAGCGCCCTGTACAGTGCTTTCAGCGCTTAACAACAGGGGCGTTGCCGCCGCATGCGAGCTCGATGTTGCCAACGCAGTCCCTATGAGGGCGCTGAGTCTCGCGTCGCAGGAACCGGCTACGGTCCTTGACTGGAACAACAACTACGAAGACGACCCCGACAAGTGCATCCTGTTCCACTGCGGCCCGGTACCGCAGAAACTGATGACGGCCAAGGGGCAGATCATCCAGCACCCGATGTTTGTAAAAAGCTTCGGCGACGGCTGCGGATGGGGGTGCAATGCCGGCCGGATAGCCCCGGCGGACATAACCTTCAGCAGCATGAAGACTGAAGACGGCAGACTGATATTCTACACCGGAGAGGGACGGATAACCGCGGACCCGATCGAAAAAGAGTTCTTCGGATGCGCCGGCGTTGCCGAGATTCCGGGCCTTCAGACAAAACTCTACAATATAGGGAAGAACGGGTTCCGACATCATGTAGGGGTAACGACCGGGCATTATGAAAACGCCGTAAAGGAAGCTTTCACGACATACCTGGGGTACGACCTGCTCGATACCGCGAAGTAACCATTACGAAATCAGTAAAAGGAGATAAAAATGATTGAGGCAAGCAAAAGCAGCGGAAAATCAGGCATCATCCGATACGGGATGATAGGCGGAGGAGAAGGAGCCTTTATCGGTGATGTTCACCGCAAGGCCATAGGTCTTGACGGCAAGGCCGTATTGACTGCCGGCTGTTTTTCGCGTAATTACGAAAACACACTAGCCACAGGCGAAGCCCTTCACCTGGACAGCGAAAGACTCTACAAAACATATACGGAAATGGCGAAGGCCGAAGGCGCCCGTGAAGACGGCATAGATTTTGTGTCGATTGCCACACCGAACAATACGCATTACGAGATCGCCAAAACGTTCCTCGAAAACGGAATTAACGTTGTATGCGACAAACCGCTCACGACAAAATCGGAAGAAGCCGACACCCTGACAAAGCTCGCCGCGCAGAAAGACCTGCTGTTCTGCGTGACATACACCTATACCGGCTACCCGGCCGTCAAACACGCAAGAGAAATGGTCAGGCGCGGCGACATAGGCGAAATCAGGTTTGTCAACGCCGAGTACCCGCAGGAATGGCTGTCGGAACCGGTCGAGAAAGACCCGAACAACAAGCAGGCCGCATGGAGAACTGATCCGAAGCAGAGCGGAATCGCTAACTGTACAGGCGACATAGGCAGCCATATAGAGAACCTTGCAAGCTATATCACCGGGCTCGAGATTGAAAGTCTCTCTGCCAGGCTCGACAAGGTCGTGGAAGGGCGTGTTCTGGACGATAACGCTACAATCATGGTTAACTACAAGGGCGGCGCGAAAGGTCTGTACTGGGCATCTCAGATTGCGATAGGCCATGACAATGATCTGAAGATCCGTGTTTACGGTTCGAAGGGAGCAATATCATGGAAGCAGGAGGACCCGAATTACCTGAAAGTCACAACGCTCGACAAACCCGCGCAGACTTTGAGCCGCGGACGCGACGCGATGTACCCGCGGCCGACTGCAGTAATAAGGACACCGTCGGGACATCCTGAAGGTTATTTCGAAGCATTCGCGACGGTTTATACAACCTTCATTAATGCGCTTGCAAAGAAAAAAGCAGGCGGTAAACTTACCGAGGACGACCTGGACTTCCCCGCACCGTCAGCCGGCGCGCAGGGAATTAAATTTATTGAGAAATGTGTAGAGAGCTCTGAAAAAGGCTCTGCATGGATAAAATTCTAATAAAGGAGATAAAGTATGAGCAGACCAATTACAATTTTTACGGGACAGTGGGCGGACCTTGCGTTTACAGACTGCTGCAGAATGCTGAAGTCATTCGGCTACGAAGGTCTTGAAATCTGCACCTGGGGCGATCACTTCGAGGTCGGCAGGGCCGCGTCCGATCCGGCATATGTAGAATCAAAAAAGAAGGTTTTAAAAGACAACGGGCTCGGCTGCTGGGCAATCGGTTCACACCTTATAGGCCAGTGCGTAGGCGACCGCTGGGACCCGAGAGTCGACGGCTTCGCACCGTCGGAATTCGCCGGCAACCCCGACGCGATAAGAGAATGGGGAGTCGAAGAGATGAAAAGAACGGCCAAAGCCGCAAAGGCTATGGGCGTCAAGGTTGTTACAGGCTTTATGGGTTCTCCGATCTGGGCCTACCTGTATTCATTCCCCCCGACAACCGAAGAGATGGTTGAAGAAGGCTTCCAGCGGATCTACGACCTGTGGACCCCGATCCTGGATGAGTTCGACCGCCAGGGCGTTAAGTTCGCTCTTGAAGTTCACCCGTCAGAAATAGCGTTCGACTACTGGACGGCAAAAAAACTCCTTGAAAAGTTTGATTACCGTGAAGCCCTCGGCTTTAACTTCGACCCGAGTCACCTGATCTGGCAGGGAGTAAAACCCCACCTGTTCCTGCGCGACTTCGGCAATCGAATTTATCATGTTCACATGAAAGACGCTGCAGTCACACTCGACGGCAGAAGCGGCATCCTCGGCTCGCACCTTCCGTTCGGCGACGCCAGAAGGGGCTGGAACTTCCGTTCGCTCGGCCACGGCGATGTCGATTTTGAAGAAATAATCCGCGGCCTGAACGACATCGGTTACGATGGTCCGCTTTCCGTTGAATGGGAAGATAACGGAATGGACAGGGAATTCGGCGCAAAAGAATCCTACGAGTTTGTAAAGAAATATAATTTCTCCGCCTCAACCGTTGATTTCGACGGAGCCATGGAGAACTAGTTCATCAGAACCGGCGGGTATAGGTGTGACAGTAAGGCGCCTTGCCCGTCTTTATGTAATAGTCCTGGTGATAATCTTCGGCCGGCCAGAAAGCTGCCGCCGGCCGGAGTTCCGTAACGACGTTCAGCCCTTTATCCTTCAGAAATCCTATAAGTTCAGCCGCACCTCTTTTCTGATCCTCATTCTCATAGAATATTACCGAGTGGTACTGATCGCCTATATCAGGTCCCTGGCCGTTTGCCTGCGTCGGATCATGAATCTCAAAAAACCTTGCAGCAAGATCACGGTAGCTGACCTTTTCAGGATCATAAATCACTTCCATGGCCTCGATATGCCCGGTGGCCTCGTAGCAGACCTGTTTATAGGTGGGGTATGATGTCATTCCGCCGGTATAACCCACGGTGGTCTCTATCACGCCGTCTATGTTTTTGAACAGGTGCTCAACACCCCAGAAGCATCCGCCGGCAAAGACAGCCCGGCCGGTCTCTCCTGAGGCGGGGACAAAGCGCATCGAAAGAGAATTGACGCAGTGCCGTATATTCTTGTCGGTATAGGCCTCGCCGGTGAAAACATGCCCCAGGTGCCCCCCGCATGTGCGGCAGAGTATCTCGGTTCTGCGCCCGTCGGCATCGGTCTGCCTTAAAACGGCCCCCGGAATCTCGTCATCAAAGCTCGGCCAGCCGCAGTTCGACTCGAATTTATCTTCAGAACGGTAAAGGGGTTCTCCGCACCGGCGGCAGACGTACATACCGGGCTGACTGAAATCCCAGTATTTACCGGTAAACGCGCGTTCGGTATCTTTCTGCTCAATTACCCTGAACGCAGAGGTATCGAGTCTTGCGTTGGTTCTTTTTAAAGCGTCATAATCAGGTTTTTTATTCAGTTCATTTTTCATATTACTAAATTACTAATATATAAGCGGGATACAAAGCAAATAAGGCGGATGCAGCAATAATTCATGTTACTGTCATTCTGCAAGCGGTATTTTGGGGTAAATAAAAATGCTGCAGAGAAGATTACAGTAAGATTCGGAGTTCAAAGAATTATTAAACCGGGCTATACTGAGGAAAGTATGACCGATTTTTCAAAACTTGTTATAGATATCATTAAGGCCGTTCCACCCGGAAAGGTCGCGTCCTACGGCAGGATTGCCGAAATTGCGGGAAACCCGCGCGCCGCGCGCCAGGTATCGAGGCTTCTTCACTCGTCAAGCGACAAGCATGATCTGCCCTGGCAGAGGATTGTCGGAGGTGACGGTTCAATTTCGCTGAAGGGTGAAGCAGGTTTAATCCAGAGAGGACTGCTTGAATCCGAGGGAATAGAATTCGGCCTTAATGGACGAATTGATATGGACAGGTTTTCGATATGATTAGACTTTCTGCTTCTGAAAAAAGTTCTTCAACAGCTCACGGTCCTCTTCCTCGATATCCCAGAAACTGACCCCGATTTCAAAGAAATTCTCCGAGACTGCTTCAGAACGGACAACCTTGCCGTGAGCATTGATGCTTTCTTTGATTCCGGGCAGAAAAAACTGCAGCCGTATAAACTGGCCCTGCGCCAGTTCCTGGTCCGATATCAGCGCTATTCCCGACTCGCTTATGTTCTTGCTGTAAACAAACTTATTTCCGTCGCAGTTGACTTCAACATCGAGCGGGATTCGCGGAGCCCTGGAGGTTAACTGCCCTTCAGCCATTCTAAATCTCCTTATAAAAGATTATCGGCTGATTTGCCAAAAAAGACTAATTCTCTAATAAATAATCAGGCTTCGGCCTTCGGAAAGGTATGGGCCGCGTCGGGAATTAACCAGTATGACACTGCGGAATCTTCAGACAATTCTGCGGCATGGTCCACGGCAGACTGCAGGTCCCTGAAACAGGTAATGTCGGCATTCACCAGGGACGGTTCGTCCATCTCTGTAACCAGAAGGACTTTGAACTTTGAGGCAATCTCGCAGCCGTAGTATGCTATGAACCGGCCGATGGTATAGTTTTCACGCAGGAATACTTCACGGTCATACATCGAGGAAAAACCCTCTATCATTTCCTGCATGAGCGGATTTCCAAGCCCTTCCTGACTGCGGGTAACAAGGATCAGCGTCCCTCCATCAGTCAGCGGCTGGCTTGCATTGATCAGCGATTTAACCGACTGGTAAAAGTTAATGTCGCCCGGAAAGCCTCCGGCCGAGGCAATTACCAGCCCGCGCTTTTCGGCAGCCGGAACAAGAAAGAATTTCCGGAGGGTTCTGCAGCCCTCTTCCCATGCCTTTATATAATGGCCCGCGACAGCAGCCCCGGGAGCGCCCTTGCCGGGCAGAATATTTACAATAAAATCGGGTTTAACGAGTTCCTGCGCCTCCATCAGGTCTTCATGAAGCGGGTTACCATCCAGCTTGTCGCAGCCTATAAGCGGATGGGACCCCTTGCCTTTCTCGGGCGCAAGGCTCAGCGAATGGTTCTGCATAATCGTTTTACGGCTGCTTATACCGGGCAGAAGCGATTTGCGCCCCGCGCTGTAGCCGGACATAAGGTGAAAAACTATTCCGCCTGTAAGAATCAGCCGGTCGGCTTCGGCGGCCGCCCTGTTAATTTCGACAACAGTTCCCCTGCCTGTAACCCCGACCTTTACAAGGTTCTGTTCGTCGTCGCAGTCATGATCGATAATCCGGTACCTGCCGTAAAGGCTTCCGGTCAGCTGCCGCTTTTCGTCTTCGGAATGCTTACGGTGAGTGCCGAGGGCGCATAAAAGCGTAATATCTTCAGCCTTGATTCCGCCGGACTCGAGTTCTTCGACAATCAGCGGAAGGTACAGATCCGTCCGCTGCCACGAGCGGGTTATGTCCGAGAATACTATGCAGACCGTCTCTCCGGGCTTCACGATTTTACGCAGCTCAGGAGAACCCACCGGGTTTCTGAGTGCATCGGCAGTCATCTGCTCGAGTGTGCGGCTATCCTGCCTGTATACGGAATCTATAATATCACCGGACCAGCTTTCCGGGAGTGTGCATTTCAAGCATTCTTTTCCAAAATCAAGACTGATAGTTTTCATAGATAGAACTTACTCCTTAGGCTGGTTTTAGTCAAACAAAGCAGCGGGAACTCTCAATTTGAATATGCTTAATCAACAAGCAGGAGACAGGTGCCGCCGCTGTTAAAAATGGTCGCAAAGCCTGAAAAATATTTAATGTTTCTATTGACAGTAACGCATGGTTTATGCAATGATTCTACGAGTAGAAACACAAAGAAAGAGAGAGTGAAATGAAACTTAAAAGATTATCAATTGCATTAATAACTGCTGTTGTATTTACTGCAGCGCTTTCGGCAAACGGAACAAGTGAGACTGGATCAACCGAAGAGGCAAAAGTCCTTAAAATCGGCGTGTCGCAGTTTGTTCAGCACCCGGCACTCGACGCGGTTTACAAGGGAATAACCGACGAAATGGCCGCGCTCGGTTATGAAAACGTGGAATATGATTATCAGAACTCGAATGCAGATATAAATACATGCCGCCAGATTGCATCGCTGTTCCAGTCAAAAAAGATGGACATGGTTGTAGGTATAGCTACCCCGAACGCCCAGGCGCTTAAAACCGGCGTAAACAACGCACCGGTCGTTTACTCGGCAATTACCGACCCGCTTTCGGCCGGCCTTGTAGAATCACTCGATTCAGGCGACCCGGGCATAAACGGCGTATCTTACAAGAACCCGTTCAAAAAACAGATTGAATTCCTTATGGCATTTTATGAAATAAAGGCCCTCGGTCAGGTCTATACCGGCAGCGAAGACAACGCGATGTTCCAGGCAAAGCAGGTTGAGAAGGCCTGCTCCGAGCTCGGAATTGAATATGTCGGAACTTCAATTGCATCGTCAGCAGAGGTTAAATCAGCAACAGAAGCAATCATCAAAAGGGTCGACGCAATCTACGTAGCCAACGACAACACTGTTGTATCGGCGCTTGGAGGACTTGCAGAAACCGCAATCGCCAACAAAGTCCCTGTATTATCGGCAGACACATCGTCGGCCAAGCAGAACCCAATCTTCATCGCCTGGGGCTTTGACTGGTACTTCATCGGGCAGGAAACCGCCAAGGTAATGGACAGAATTCTGAAGGGTGAAAAACCTGAAGACTTTGAGACAACAGTCGTAAGCGATCCGGCCCGAATGGAAATGCTTCTTAACACTGCTGTTGCAGAAAAGATAGGCATCAAGTTCCCCCAGAGCGTGCTTGACCAGGCCAAGATAATTATTTCAGAATAACAGAAACAGCTGTATGCGCAGGCGGTCCATAACTGGACCGCCTTTTTTTTAAGCATTCATTACAATAAATATCAATTTAAATGCTTTTTACATACAAAATCAGCATCATGCCTTTTTAACTGGAGTAAAATGAAATTATTAAATCAAGATTTTTGAAACGTTTGATATATGCATATCAGCTATTTTTATAAAGAATTCATCAAGTTTCGCTTAAATTCTGTATTATTTACTAAAGTCATCCTCCATTACTACCGTTCATGAATTTAAGCAGAGCTCATTAACCCGGGTAATTGCTATGCGAAAAAAATTATTTTAAAAAATGGAGACTATTATGTCCACACAATCAATGAGTTTTACATTAATCAAAAATCCGTTCTCTGAAGAAGACTACTATATCGCGCGAGTAGTTAACCAGAAAAGTATTTCGTTCGAAGCACTCCTTCTTGAGATGGAGAACAATACTGCAATCCGTAAACAGGACTTTCGACTGGCAGTCACCCAGCTGAAAACCGCGATTACGGCTAACCTTCTCAAGGGTGTTAAGGTAGTTACACCAATAGGTGAATTCAGACCTACAATCAGGGGTAAATTCAATTCACTGGATGAAGATTTCAGGCCCTCAGCTTCGACAAACAATCACCAGATCCGGTTTACAATCAATCCTGATTCAGAGATGCTGAACGAGGTTATGGAAAAAACTGTTACAGAAAAAATTTCAGATTATACAATCAAACATCCGCATATAATTTCAATCAGCAACAACTCCAAGCCTGCAGATGAAGGGTTCCACTCCACCAATGTCATCATTATGAACGGACTGAATCTGAAATTTAATCCGGAAAATGATGATGAAGGAATATTCTGGATTAATAATGCAGGTGAATCATTTAAAACAACAAGCTTTTCAACGAACACAAATACAGCAATTCATTTCCAGATTCCTGAACTTGTACCGGGTGAATATTCAGTAACTGTCGCAACCCGCCTTGGCAACCACAAAATTCGCGAAACACAGCTCGATGATCCGATTGTAATTTCTTAATTAATTCAACTGCAAAACAGGGGGCGGCAGGTTAACTGCGTTCCCTGTTTTTTTTATGAAGCAATCAACTGAATAAGCTGATTATTTCATCAACGCAAATTAATTAACAGGATTAAGCTGATCGATTTCTTTATTAAAGCCGATCGATTGGGACAACATAGTCCTTTGACTGCTGCTATGACGTTTATCGATTAGTAGAATCAGACTGACTTATTATTTAAATGACGTATTTTGATTCGAACAATCAGACCTGCTGATTGAATCAAACCCCGTCAATTCATATGCTGCTTCAGAAGGCATACTGCAATCGGCATGATAAGCTCTAAAATTTAATTTATCGATTTTTTCTATCTTATCGACAATCCAAAGCCGTAAATCCAATTCCTGCCTGGTCATTACCGGAGATTTTAAATGTTCATTGAAATATATAAACTCTTTATTTTTATCATGCTTATATTTTTCGACGAATTCATTGTGTTCAACAAGCCTTTTAATTTGTCTGCGGTTTAGATCGCTTTTGGAATTTATTACCGAGTCGATAATTATTTGAGCCATTTTACCATCTACTTCTATGCCGATAGAATTTCTTCCTGAAGCGATAGCCGAAAGCATTGTGGTGCCTGTTCCCAAAAACGGATCAAGAACTACATCGCCCTGCAGGCTGTACATATTGATTAATCTGAAAGCGAGTTCGAAAGGATACGCCCCGCTTCTTTTTCGGGTAAGCGAATCTGATATAGCCTGGCTTATGCCCTTAAAATCCCATAAGTCTGAAAACCATATATTTCTTTCTTCCCAAAAAAAAGCACTTTTCCGTCTTTGATCCTTTTCATTGTTTTTAAATGTCTTTTTCCCGCCCTTTCGTAGAATCAGAATATATTCATGTTCAAGAGTTACATAAGCTCCGGATGGCAGCATGCCGGAACCCATGAATTTATTGGGCGCGTTGGTCTGCTTTCTCCATATTATTGCCGGCAGCGACTGAAAACCAATCCTTTCGCAATATTCGGTTATTCTGGAATGATTGGTATAAAGCCTGAAGTTCCCTGCAAGGGTCCTTGTAGCATCACCGATATTAATACATGCAAAACCGCCGGGTTTTAAAACCCTGTGGCACTCTGACCATACCTTATCCAATTCTGAATTCATCAGTTCAAACGAGCCTGCCCCGTCGCCGTTATCCAAAGCCGTTTTAATATTACTGTTCTGTTTTGAGAATATTTCGTCCCACATTTCTATCATTGGATACGGAGGCGATGTAACAACAAGCGACACTGATTCATCCGAGATATTGGACATATTTTGAGAAGGCTGGATTAAGACTTGATGAGTTGACTCCATGCCTAAATATAACTTATTCACCTCCAAGTGAAAAGAAGCATTAACCATCGGCGCTGTTATCGTAGAAAAACATGCATTCGAAACCATCATTTTACATAAACAGGGTCTGCTCAGCATGAATAATCTTATAGAACTTCCGGTACACATAGCATTATTTTTGCAGAACTCTTACTTACCATGGGTTACATGACTAATGTATTACAGTTCGTTTTATTACACATCAATAATTTTTTTCTTTCCTTCTGCTGTTTTATATAGTACTTTTCTTATATAGGAGACACGCAAATGAAGAACGTTGGAAGAATTGATAGAATAGTAAGATTGATTTTGGGAGTACTGCTGATCGCTGCATCTGTAGTTCTTCAAATTACGACAGGACATCTCTGGTGGATGGGATTGATAGGGATAGTTCTACTGGGAACTTCGGCTTTGTCGTTTTGTCCGCTTTATGCGCCGTTTAAAATACATACCAATTAATAGCCGCCTGATGATGAGTTTGTTCCCTGAAAAATAATTAAGCCTGTATTAATATGCTGTTTATTTTTTTAGGGAATAAAGACTCTGTAAAAATAATTGTGTAACTGCGTAATTCTAAATAGCCTTAAACGGGCGAAGGAGATAGAATGAGCAGCACAATGATTGATGAAAACCGATTAGAAGAATTAGCGGTAGAACTGGCCAAGGGAGTTAAGACTGAAAAAGATCTTGCAGATCCCCTTGGCCAACTCATGAAAATGACAATTCAAAAAGCACTGGATGCCGAGATGGAAAATCACCTCGGCTATGAGAAACATTCCCCAGCCGGTCGGAATAAAAAGAACAGCCGCAACGGCTATTCAAGCAAAACCATAAAGGGTGATTCCGGCGAACTTGAAATAGAAGTCCCCCGTGATCGTGAAGCTGAGTTCGAACCACAGCTTGTGAAAAAAGGTCAGCGCCGCCTTTTAGGATTTGATGAAAAAATAATTGCTCTCTACGCAAAGGGGCAAACCACTCGTGATATCGCTGATACCCTGCATGAGATGTATGGTGTTGAAGTTTCCCATACCCTGATTTCCCAGGTAACAGATTCAGTTCTTGAGGAAGTTGAAAACTGGCAGAACCGTCCACTCGATAGCGTTTATCCTATTGTTTACCTGGATTGCATTGTAATCAAAGTGCATCAAGATAAAAGAGTTATCAAAAAAGCCGTATATCTTGCTTTAGGTGTTAATACTGAAGGATTTAAAGAACTTCTTGGTCTCTGGATATCAGAAAATGAAGGTGCAAAATTCTGGATGGGCGTTCTGACTGAACTACAAACCCGGGGCGTAAAAGATGTCTTCATTTTCAGTGTCGATGGATTAACCGGTTTTCCCGAGGCGATAAATGCTGTTTATCCAAAATCAAAAATCCAGCTCTGCATCGTTCACATGGTTAGAAACTCGCTGAAGTATGTTTCTTATAAAGATCGGAAAGAATTGGCCGGTGATCTCAAGCAGATTTATTCATCAGTGACATTGAATGATGCCGAGAAGGAGCTTTCCCGATTTGAAGAAAAATGGGATTCCCGGTATGCCTCCATCAGTAAAATCTGGAGACGCAATTGGGATAACTTGATTACCATTTTTGACTACCCAGATGAAATCAGAAAAATTATCTATACCACAAACGCAATAGAGTCTCTCAACAGCGTAATTAGAAAAGCCATAAAAAATCGGCGGATATTCCCGAATGACAAATCCGCCTTTAAAGTGATATATTTAGCTGTGCAGCAGGCTTCTAAAAAATGGACCATGCCGCTTCGTGAATGGAAACCAGCGATGAACCGATTTCAGATTGAATACGGAGAACGATTCATCGATGAATAAAAATTGCAGTTACACAAAATTATTTACAGGCTCGGAATAAATCTTATATGATTAGTACGATACATTGAAAGGGCTAAAGATTTACCGGCGGAAGCGTACTTAACTTTTTATGAAGCAGCAATTCCTTCTGTAATATGAATGTCTCATCTTTCCAGCCCTTTTTTTCTGCTCTGTAAAAGTAGGTATCTGTTTTGGGATCATAAGTTAAATAATCACTGCTCTCGCCGCCGGCGTTCTCATTATGATTTTTTCCGGAAAAAAGACTGTCACCTTCAAGAACGCTTTCACGATTAAAATAAACAGCTATATCATTTTTGGAAAGAACTTCTTTATAAACTGTAAATCTGACTCTACCCGGATTATTCATATCTATGTATTCGATTTTCAGATAATACTGCTCGAGGGTTCCGTCCGAGCTTTTCTGACAGACGTAATCAAACGCTGCTTTTGAATCAGAGACAGGAACAACAAAGGCCGCATAAACCCAGCCGTACAAATCATCCTTTTGAATATAATACCAGCCTGTATCAAAATTATCTATCTTAGTATTGTGAACGGATTTTGAGAGTATTTTTACAAGTTCGCCCTGACTAAAGGCACCAATTACCGGACTTCCCAGGTCAGGGCCTGACCTTACATTTAATACATCTGTAGAAACAAAGCCCAGTGTTTCAGAGTATAAAAACTGCGCGGTGAAAATCATTACAATGATAATTATTCTCTTCATCTATACTCCGGCCTTCTCACAATGGTTTATTATTAATATGTATGTATTGCAGAAGATGATGTTTCAATAGAATATACAGGTTTGATCTGGCTGGTTCAAGGCAAATGAGGCTGATTTATTTTTTAGAACGAAAGGCAGTTAGTTCTGTGTGTAGCTATAAACTATACCGTTTTCATCCGACAGCGCATTTTTATTATCAGGATCATAGGTTATGGTTTTAACATTATTAAGGCTGTCAGTGAAGGTCGCAATGTCCTGTTTTCCGTCGAAGATATTGGCCGCCCAGGTGAATGGTACATCAGCTTCATATGAATAAAGAGCTCCGTCAGCATAAACGGATGTATTAAGGTAATGCCTGTAATAGCCTTCGCCGACATTAGGCATGTCAATCTGATAAATTTCTATACCTGTAACTCCGTCGATGGTCACTGTTGTGCCGGGATTCGGCGTATAACAGTAAGCGCCTATGAGTTGTGAACCGTCGGCGCAGCTGAACAGTACAACGGCACAGATTATTGATAACAAGACAAGTTTTTTCATAATATCTCCTGCTTGTTTATAAAGCAGAATCAGTCAGAAAGCAAGGAAAAATTTTTTTCAATTGACGTTCATGTTGATAAGATCATTTTTGATTATTAAACCTTTTTTCATCATAACCTCAAATCAGAAATACAGGATTGATTCGAACTATTCTTATACCCTTACTACTGATTATTTTATTTAATATTCAACTTCTCTCTATTGTTTAGCCCAAAATGAGCTTATGAATGCATCAGTAAATCCAATCTTTCTCATATTGCAATGACTTACGCTGCCGTAGACAACATCTGTAAAAAGTTTTTGTAATCCCAGATTTCTTGCAGTATTAATCCTGTGGGCCAGTAATGATTTTTGGCAGCCCTTACCTCTGGCATGTTCGAATGTATAGTCATTAGCAATGTATCCATTTTTACTGTCAATAAAGATTGAACCTATACCGGCAGCCTTACCGTTAAGATATGCAATAAAATTATGAAAATTGGGTTCGTGAAAAAAGTGTTTCTTTTTTTTCAGCAGTTCTTCAGTTATTTCCATACCCGGATTGGATAATTCTATTATCTTTATAAATCCTTCTGCATTTTTTTCAGACACTTTAACCATATCAAAACCGTAAACAGCCTTAATCGATTTCAACGCTCCTGATTCCATGTACACCAGTTGTTCTACACAACTAAACCCATTCCTGCTTAATACCTTTGTAACATTCTCATTTACATTATCAGGGGTCAGCTCAAAAAAAGGGTTTATTTTATGATCTTCATACATTGCCAGTATTGATTCAAGGTTCACTATATTTTCTTCACTAAATCCTTTTATACGGTTATAATAACCTGAATCTGGTGAGTTCCTGTCGATCAATAACGTACAAGAGCCGATTGTCTGTATTCTCAAATCTTTTTCAACCGCCGACAAGGCTCTTTTTGAATTAAACATAGTTAATCGCAGTTCAGTTTCTTCTATTTCTTTCATAACTGAAATTATATTATTCATGGGTATCTAATGTATTCTTCTTATAAATGATGACATGCTGGTCAACATGCTGTTCTTTGCTGTTTTCATAGATTGATTCCTGCATATTTATAGAAGAACTTTTAAAAATGGCATTATTTACTTTTTGGTAGTTTTGCTTTTAGCGGGTTTACTATCTGCTGTTTTACTCTTGGCAGTTTTACTTTCAGCTGTTTTGCTTTTAGCAGGTTTAGTATCAGTTGTTTTACTCTTAGCAGGTTTACTTTCAGCAGGTTTACTTTCAGCTGTTTTACTTTTAGCAGGTTTAGTATCAGTTGTTTTACTCTTAGCAGGTTTACTACTAGTTGCTCTTCCTTCAGATTCCCAGACGACTAAATATGTTAAGTGCTTATCAGATCTAGCCTGAATGTATTGTACAGAGTGAAGTTTCTTACCTTCTTTGCTGCCTTTATCTAATGCTGTTTGTAATGCGTTCGCCAGATTCTTATCAAAATTTCCTAATAATCCCACACCGACATGTACAATTTCTGTTGAGTATTGTGTCATACTTACCTCCTGTTTTGTGGAAGTTTACTATATGTGCATGTAAATAAAAAGAACATTTTTTAATAAGTTAAATAATCATGAAGAGCACTTTTCAACATGATGATCTCAGTGATGCCAGCATTTCGGGGATAGATCGGCCAACTGTCAGGTTAATACGATCACTGTTCATCCAGTGCCCGGATAGGTGCCGCTTCATACACCGCT
>QKCC01000166.1 GCA_003245835.1 Spirochaetales bacterium
AAAGGGTGAAATTGAACTCAAGATCAGCGAAGTCGAAGAGACTGATGACGAGGTTAAACTTCTTTTCAGGGTTCGTGATACCGGTATCGGAATCCCGGCCGAGAAGATGAATAAGCTGTTCAAAGAGTTCTCGCAGGTGGATTCATCCACAACCAGAAAATACGGCGGGACCGGTCTTGGTCTGACAATCTCCAAAAACCTGACAGCCTTGATGAACGGTGAAATCGGGGTGGAATCAGAAGAAGGTAACGGGTCGACATTCTGGTTCACCGCTAAATTCCGGAGACAGAACAAAACCAGTCAGTACAGACCTTTCCGGGAAAAGTTCGAAAATGAACGCATCCTGATTGTTGATGATAATTCTACAGCCAGGGAAATCCTGTCGCTGTATCTTGTAGAACTGGGTTTTACCGTTATAGAGACAGGAGACGGACGGGAAGCTCTTGAGATACTTAAGTCTTCAGCTGAATCCGGAAACCCTGTGGAATCATGTATTATCGACCAGATTATGCCGGGCATGGACGGCTGGTACCTTGCAAGCGAGATCAATGCTCTGAAGGACCAGCCTGAATACGGCGCGCTGAGAGATTTAAAGCTCTACCTGGTAAGCCCTGCCGGCAGAAGCGCTGAAGAAGCGAAGATGAAACTGCTAAACTGGTTTTCTGGCTACCTGAATAAGCCGCTTAGAAAAGAGCAGCTGTTTGAGGTAATAGCGGGAATGAACGCTTCCGGTTCGGATGATGATCTTGCTGAACTTATCCCGGTTGAGGAAGCTGCGGAAATACCGGAGCAAGATGGAATAGTCAGGGTTCTTGTCGCAGAAGATCATGAAGTCAATCAGCAGCTGTTTAAATCTATTCTCGAGAATATGGGCTGTGAGGTAATTCTTGCTTCAAACGGGCTTGAAGCCGTTCTGCGGACCGGGGAAACAAAACCGGACATTATTTTTATGGATTGCCAGATGCCTGAGAAGAACGGCTACGAAGCTACTGAGGAAATCCGCAGTCTTGGATTCAGGATGCCGATTGTAGCCGTTACCGCTAGTGCTATAAAGGGCGAACGTGAAAAGTGCATCGAATCGGGAATGTCGGATTTTCTTACCAAGCCGTTTAAAAAGAAAGATCTGCAGCCCGTGCTTGAAAAATGGAAGGGGCTGAACCATGACGGCAGTTCCGCGGCAAAGAATTCTTCCAACGAGTTTCATGCTGTTGACAAGGAGCCGGCAGAAGCTGTATTAATTGAGGCCTTACCGCCGGAGTCTGCAGCTGAGCCTTCCGGTCAGAATCTACCGGAGAATAATTTGAACAACATTTTTAATTATGACGAAGCAGTCGAAACATTTCTGGGAAATGTGGCAACTGTAAAAAAAGTGCTTAAGCATTTCCTCGAAAAGGTTGAAGAACAGCTTCCGCAGATAGAATCCTGTCTTTCAGAAAGTGATACAGAAGGAAGCAGGGCCCTTGCGCATTCCATAAAGGGCAGTTCTCTTAATATGAGCATGATCCCGCTGTCGGAGGCTGCAAGAGATCTTGAATATGCGTCACGGGACAATGACATGGAACTTGCATTCAGCAGCTTTTCTGCTGTGAAAACCGCGTTTACTGATTTAAAGGACTATATTTCAGCAAACAGCCTGCTCTGATCAGGATTCAGTCTATAAAGTAAATATTCTGATAACCTGTTCCCGTTAACAGTTCCTTTATGAATTCTCTTCCTCTACTGTCGGCTTCATCAAGGATTCCTCTCTGTGCCGCCTCCTGGGTGACCTTGACGGACATCAGCGACGTGAGAGTCTTCCACTGTTCCGGTGATACCTTGAGGTCGGGGTAGCCGTAATCGGTGCTGTCCGAATCCTCGATTATCAGCTCTGTAATTTTAATTCCGGGCAGTCTGATTCCAAGCGAATTTCCGTCAGGGTTGATCTCGATCATGTTTTCCGGCAGAGCTTCAGAAAAATCATACCCGGCCTTTATTCTTACCTGTATCACAGCGAATTTATAAGGGTCCCTGAGCAGGTCTATCCCTGCCTGTTTTGAAAGCCCGTAGACCGACAGCATTTCTATTTCATCACGGCTGAGGTTACCTCCGCTGCGGTTATATCTTTTAACCAGCTCTTCCATATCTATTTCGGGATTAAGCAGGTCCCACGGAAAAACGGATTTATAGATAAATTCAATTGTATTCAGCCTGCTGATATCCTTAACCTGTTTAAGAACGGCGTCGGAGGATGCTGTTTTCTCGGTTCTTACGAAAAGGCTGCCGATATTTAAGTCAAATCCGGACTGTATGGTTATTACAAGAAATGCAGCTGCTGCAAGGATAAGAAGAACCAGAACCATCCTGAGCGGGAACCTCCGCCGCCGCACTGGACCCGGTTTTCTGCTCCTCTTTTTTCTTTTATTGTCAGCCATTACCGGACACCTCCCGGAATTCTGAAACATGAATCCCTGAAAGTTCCAGGAAGCCGCGAATCAGCTTCTGTACGTTGGAATCGGCTTTTTCAAGCAAGCCTGATTCAATCGCTGTTTTAACGAGATCATCCTTTTTTGCATTTATTTCATTATAGTAATCGAGCCTTGAAATATCTCCGCCCTGTTCCTTGATGAAGTATTGCTCGATTGAGGATTCGTCTGCATCGACAAGGAGTATCTCTGATCGCGGCACGTAGACTCTGGCAGCTTTTTGCCCATCGCCGGTTTTACCCGACAGTTCAATCTTTATATTGTCAGCATTCCTGATGCCTGCCTGAATTTTTATGTCTACCGAGAACAGCAGCCTTTTGTCCGTTGTCGTGAAAAACAGAACCTTCTGCTCTTCGCCGATGTACACAATATCCCGGTAGATCTGCTCGTAGGCCGGTATTTCAAGTATGTTCCTTACGGACAATTCCAGCGCTTCAGCCGCGGAATTACCGTCATCGCCGCTGCATGAGAGAAGAACAGTCATCAAGATCAGCACCGCGGCTGCGGGAAAAAATCTTTTTTTCATGAGAATAGTTTAACCGAAGCCGGCTCTCACTGTAAAGAAGAAAAACTGTTTACCTGAACATGGAAAAAGTTGTCCGATAGACGGATTTTACCATTGACAGCTCAGGCCCTGATATTGTATCCTCGCAAAAATCCCAAGTGGAAGGTTATGAAACGAGAGTTAAGGACATATTTTCTTGGTATTGAACTGAGTTCACCGCTGGTGCTTCCGGCCGGTGTTCTTGATATTTCGTTTTCCAGTCTTAAACAGGTTTCCGAATCCGGAGCCGGAATCGTCACTACAAAATCTTTAACCCTTGAAGCACGCAAAGGCCACGAAGGCCCTGTTGTCGCTGAAGTTGAAGGCGGAATGCTGAATGCGATGGGGCTGTGTAATCCGGGGATTTCACAGGGGCTTGAGGAACTGGACCGCCTCAGGGCGTTGTCGGCGGAAGCCGGCGAAGAATCGAAAGTTCCCGTAATAGTAAGTGTTTTCGCTACCGGAGCAGAAGGGTTCTGTGAGCTTGCAGAGCGTGTTAATTCATCACCCGAAGCTGATTTTCTCGAGTTAAACCTTTCCTGTCCGAACGTGATGGATGAGTTCGGTGTTCCGCTTGCTGCTTCCGAGAAGATCGTAGCGGAAATAGTTTCAAGCGTGAAATCGGTAAGCAGGATCCCCGTAATCGCCAAACTTTCACCGAATGTTACAAGCATTACCCGTGTTGCGGCTGCGGCGGCGGAAGCAGGCGCTGACGCGCTCTGTATGATAAACACTCTCGGACCCGGGATGGATATAGATACGTTAACCGGACGTCCGGTTCTGACAAATATTACGGGCGGACTGTCCGGTCCCTGTGTAAAACCGATCGCGCTGCGCTCTGTGTATGAGTGCAGAAAGGCCGGGATTATCATTCCCATCATAGGTGTCGGCGGCGTGACCGACGGCAATGATGCCGTACAGATGCTGATGGCCGGCGCCGATCTGGTCGGGGTCGGTACTGCAGTCTATTACAGGGGACCGGATGTCTTCGGACTGATTAATCAGGAAATGGTTTCCTTTCTGAAACAGAAAGGCCTTTCGTCGATAGCCGATATTGATCGTATTTTTCAGCCGGATCATTTTTAATGATTCGGCTTTTTTTATAAGCAGATTTTTTT
>QKCC01000041.1 GCA_003245835.1 Spirochaetales bacterium
TCTTATTCGACTGCAGATGACCGATCATATGCAGTTCAGCGTCGGACGGCAGCTGCGCAAACTTTTCCGCCGCCTCTGTTATTCTGTTTTCGCCGAAAAGCCTCTGCCCTGCTTCGTATGCAGCTGCTATATCTTCAACAGGTTTTGTTTTGGATACGGCCATAAGTCTGATTTCATTCCTGAGGCGGCCGCATTTTTCGGCGGCTTCGGCGATCATGCTGTTTATATTTTCAATGTTTGCTTTTATAAGTTCTAATCGTTCCGAATGCATTCAATTATTATATTCTCAATCCTGCTCTGAATCAATTACAGTTTACTGTTTGTATACGGGCCTTCTTATGAAAAAAGAAAGCACAAGAAGTACAGCGGTCAGACAAAGGCATATAATTGACGCCGGGGCATAGGAGCCGGTTCCGTTCATTATCAAACTGAAAAAATAAGGTCCCAATGCTGAGCCCCCTACCATGAAACCCATTACCATGCCGTTAATTTCACCAAGATGAGCGGTCCCGTAGTACCTGGGCCAGACGATGGAATTGGTAATATTGAATATTCCCCCCATTATCCCATAGCTGATTATCAGCATCACAAGGGTGACCCCCGGATTGAGCATCGACAGAAACAGCATAGATAAAATCATGCTTCCGGTATGAATAATTGCCAGGTATCTGAGTTTAATATAATCGCTGAGAATGCTTACACTGAAATTTACACATACTGAAATAATAGATGCAGGAAAGAATATTCCTACTGCTTCAATCCTGGTCATTCCTGAATGCTCAAAGATCGACACAATGTGAAATGTAAAAGCAGTCAGCCATAGGGCGTTCATTCCGAGCGCAAGGCCGAAAACCCAGAGAGGCAGTGTCTTTCTGGCCTGTTTCAGAGTGAAATCATGGCCGGGATGACCCGAAGGCTTTTTCTTTGATTTATGTTTTTCGGAAACCCTGCCGTCAGGCTTCAGTCCGCATTCTTTCGGATTGTCGCGCGCGAGAATCCAGTAAAGAATTCCCCCTGCTGCAAGAATGAACAGGCCCATTATTTTCCATGCGCCGTCCCATCCTGATCGACTGATCATATCGTTAAAGATTCTGGGGGCCATAGAAAATCCGAAAGAAGTAAACACCCCGAGAAACGCGTTAGCCATTCCGCGTTTTTTGTCGAACCACTTCATAACCATTGTGCGTGAAGTTAAAGTAAGCAGTCCCTGCCCGAAAAAACGGACGAGAAAAAAACCGGCTGTTATGAGGATGAAAGCGGCAAGGTAGATATTTTCGGTGAAAATATTCTTTGCAAAATCGTAGATTACATTAATACGCGACAAAACTATAAGAACCGCGCCGAAGATACATGTGACAGCGGTTCCGATAGTTCTTGCTCCGTATTTATCAAGGAGCTTGCCTGCAGGAGTAAGCAGAAGCGCGCTTCCTATTGTACCGAGCATATATGCAAGCGACAGGTCTACCCTGGATAGGTCGAGTATGTTAAGCAAATCGTCGGTAAATACTGATATTCCCATAGTCTGTCCGGGAACACTCAGCAGAACTCCGGTAATCCCGAGTGCGAGAATAATCCATCCGTAAAAAAAGGGCGTTTTTTCCGGATTTAACGGAATATTATTGAGTTTTGATTTCATCATTATCTCTTTCTTAGGCAATGAGGGACGGGCTTTCCCTTCGTCTGCATACCGTCGGGACCGCTCCGAAGTAAGACAATACAGCCTGACGCAGTCCGGTAATGTTATTAAATAAAAAAGGCTGCAGAATCATCTGCAGCCTTTGGGCGATGACGGGCTCGAACCGCCGACATCCTGCTTGTAAGGCAGGCGCTCTCCCAACTGAGCTAATCGCCCCTCATGTGTGAATGAAAATACCAAAGTAGGCATTTTTTGTCAATAAGGCTTTAGAAAATAAATAAAGAAAATGTTTGAGGGATCATTTATTAAAATCCTCTTTAAATTATTGAATCATTTATGATAATATGCCCGCGAGGAACAGTTATGTCAGTAGATAAGATGAGAAATATTGGAATAATGGCTCACATTGACGCCGGTAAAACGACGACAACAGAGCGGATTCTTTTTTATACAGGAAAAAGTCACCGGATCGGAGAAGTTGATGACGGTGAAGCCACAATGGACTGGATGGAACAGGAGCAGAACCGGGGAATTACAATCGTGTCCGCGGCAACTACCTGTTTCTGGAATGAACACCAGATAAACATTATAGACACTCCCGGCCACGTGGATTTTACTGCAGAAGTTGAAAGATCACTCAGGGTGCTGGACGGTGCGGTCGGCATTTTCTGTGCCGTTGGCGGTGTAGAACCGCAGTCAGAAACTGTATGGCACCAGGCAGATACCTACAATGTACCGAGAATCGCATACATCAACAAGATGGATCGTATCGGTGCCGATTTTTTTGCCGTACTCGCCGAGATAAACGAAAAACTCAATGCTGATCCGATGCCGCTTTACCTGCCTATAGGTGCGGAATCGGATTTCAAGGGCATAATTGATATTATAAATATGCGGGAGATTTACTGGCCGGAAGATGATGAAAAGGCCGGCCTTGCCTACAGGGAACTTTCAGACGCTAACCGCGTGCTTGCTGAAGAATGGCATGAAAAGCTTTTCGACAAATTAGGCACGGTTTCCGACGAGATAATGGAACTTTACCTTGAGGGTGAAGAAATTTCTGTCGAGCTGATTCATTCGGCTATAAGAAAGGGTGTTCTTGAACAGGTGTTTCTTCCGATATTTGTCGGAGCTTCGCTTCGCAATATTGGCGTACAGCCGCTGCTTGACGGTATTGTCGACTACCTGCCCGCACCGGAAGATCTGCCTCCTGTTAAGGGTATAGCAGTAAAGAATGAGCAGGAAGTGCTTGTAGAAAGATCTGAAAACGGTTCTCCGCTGGCTCTTGTTTTCAAGATTCAGAACGACCGTGAGGCAGGTCCGATGTGTTATATCAGAGTTTACTCAGGCTCAATAAAAAAGGGCACCGCAATCTACAACATGAATAAACGAAAGCGTGAGCGGATGAACAGGATTCTGCGTATGCATTCAAATACCTCGGAAGACCTGAGTGTACTTTCGGCCGGAGATATCGGTGTTATCATTGGGATGAAGGATGCACAGACCGGAGATACAATCGGCAGCGAAGGACACCAGGTTCTGCTTGAAAGCATGCATTTCCCTGAACCTGTAATCAGCGTCGCGATTGAGCCTAAAACCATGTCCGACATGGATAAACTCAAAAAGACTCTGAACATACTCACAAAAGAGGATCCGACTTTCACCGTTGCTGAAAATGATGAAACAGGTCAGCTTGTTATCTCGGGAATGGGTGAACTCCACCTTGATGTTCTTGTTACAAGGGTTACAAAAGAGTACAAGGTAGATGCCAAAATCGGTAATCCGCAGGTATCTTACCGGGAATCCGTAACAGCTGTCTCAGAGCACGAAGAGAAATTCAACAAAGTCATAGCCGGTAAGGAAAATACAGCTGCCGTAACTCTTAAGGTTATGCCTGTAAACCGGGGTGAAGGAAACAGCTTCACTTCCGCCGTTTCCGAAAAAGAACTGCCGAGGGAATATCAGGATGCTGTAAGACGCGGCGTCGAAAACGCTTTTTCAAGCGGCATCATGTGGGGCTACCCCTGCATCGACATCGGTGTCACTCTGACAAAGGTCGTCTACAGCGAACTAACCTCAACAACATTCGCATTCGAGGCGGCAGCTGCTATGGGATTCGACAACGCATGCCGAATCGCGGCTCCTGCCCTTCTTGAACCGATAATGAATGTTGCTGTTTTATGTCCGAAAGATTATATCGGTGAAGTTATCAACAACCTTACTGTCAGGGGCGGTATAGTACACAGCCTCGAAAGCCGGCCGGCAATTGAACACATCAATGCGCAGGCGCCGCTTTCAAAAATGTTCGGTTATTCAACTGTACTGCGTTCTCTGACACAGGGACGCGGAACCTTCTCAATGGAATTCAGCCATTTTGCACCAAAAGAGGGCGGACTTTAACAGTCCGTCTTCTTAAAATAACTTTTTAACCCTCTTCTCACCCTGCCGTAATGCTCATTTAATTTATTCTTGACAGCTGAAAATTGCCCGCTTATAGTTATTTTAACCAATCTCTATTTAATAAGGAGCAAACATGAGTTTTCCAAGCAGTGCCATCAGAAATATTGCTGTAGCAGGGCACGGCAGCACAGGAAAGACGACCGTGGTTGAGCAGATGCTCTTTAACGGAAACGTCGTTACAAAAGCCGAAAGCGTTGACAGCGGAAAAACTGTCAGCGACTACACCGAAGAGGAAATTTCAAGAAAGATTTCAATTCATACGAGTTTCTCAAACATTGTGTGGCGTGAAAAGCAGATTAATATTCTTGATACTCCGGGGGCCTCCGATTTTGTGGGAGAGGTTGTTGCAGGATTCAGAGCAGCTGAAATGGGACTGATGCTTGTCGCGGCCGATGCGGGCGTGCAGATAGAAACCATCAAGCTCTGGAGAAGGCTCAACATGCGGGACATGCCGCGAATAGCGTTCATCAACAAGATGGACAAGGAACGCGCGGATTTCGACTCGTCATTTGCAGACCTGAAAGATAAATTCAAAATTCCCCTTGTTCCTGTCACAATCCCTATCGGTGCCGGAGCTTCCTTCAAGGGAATCGTTAACCTTATAGAAAATAAAGCCTACATGATTCCCGATGCAGGCGGAAAAGAAATCGCAACCGATATTCCTGCTGATATGATCGACATCGTTGAAGAATACAGGCTTACAACAATTGAATCAGCCGCGGAGGGTGACGACAAACTTCTTGAAAAGTATTTTGAAGAAGGGACCCTTTCGGAAGACGAGATCAGGCACGGATTGGAGGAAGGTCTTAAAAGAAACAAGATCGTTCCGGTTCTGTGCGGTTCAGCAGTCAAAAACAGCGGAATCACGTCGCTTCTTAATTTTATAGCCAACAATGCTCCATCACCTGTAGGTCTTAAAGAAAAAGCATTTGATGACGACAACAAGGAAGAAATTATCGACTTTGACTCAAGTAAGCCTACAACCGCCTTTGTATTCAAAACAACAATCGACCAGTTCTCAGGGCGTCTTTCATTTTTCAAGGTTGTTACCGGTGTATTTAAACCGGATGCGGAATATATAAATACTGTTGACCATAAAAAAGAAAGGGTCGGGAAAATTTACAAAGCGGTCGGCAAAAAACTTGTCGAAGCAAAAGATCTCTATGCGGGCGACATTGGAATATTCTCCAAGATTGAAAGCGCTAAAACTAACGATTCTTTCTGTACCGCAAGCGAACATGCAATTCATTACGACAAGCTCAAACTGCCGCAGCCGGTTCATTCTGTCGCAATTTCTGCCGAGAGCAAGAAAGAAGAAGATAAACTCAACGCTTTTCTGCTGCGCGCCGCCGAGCAGGATCTTACCTTTCAGGTTAAATATAATGCTGAAACAAAGGAGACTGTTGTATCGAGCATGGGTGAACTCCATTTAAACATTGTCCTTGACAACATAAAAGAAAAAGGAAAAATCGGGGTAGAAATCAGAAAACCGAGGATTGCATACCGGGAATGTATTTCAAAACCCGCAAATTCTGAATATACACATAAAAAGCAGTCCGGCGGACACGGGCAGTACGGACGTGTAGTCCTTGAAATTAAACCAATTGAACGCGGAGAACATCTCAGGTTTGAAAATGCAATCAAGGGCGGATCTATTTCGAAAGGCTATATGCCCGGAATCGAAAAAGGCGTCCTTGAGGCCATGGAAGAAGGATACCTTGCCGGATACCCTATCGTGGATATTGAGGCAAGGATAATAGACGGCAAGGAACATCCTGTCGATTCATCTGAAATGGCATTCAAACTTGCCGGAAAGGGTGCTGTTAAAGCAGCTTTTGAAAAGGCAGGAGTCAAGCTTCTTGAACCTGTTATGAACCTTAAGGTTTTCTGTGAAGAACAGTATATGGGAGACATCCTCTCCGACCTTAGTTCAAAACGCGGAAGGGTTCTGGGGCAGGAACCGCTTGGTGGCGGAATACTCGAGATCGATGCTCAGGTTCCCCAGGGTGAAATGCTCAATTATTCGGTAGATCTCAGGTCTATTACATCGGGAACCGCTTCTTTTGAAATGGAATTTGATCATTATGATCCTATTTCCGGTGCGATCGCTGAAAAGATTATTGCGGAAGCCAAGGCCGCTCAGGAAGAATAAGGTTTTTTACAGCGTTTACGGGGGTACCGCTGATTGCGGTATCCCCTTTTTTTATTCTATGCTTAAATTGTTGTTAAGGCTTTAATATAAAGGAGACAATTATGAAGAAAATTATGATTCTGCTCATTGCTGCTGCTGTTTTTATGCCGACTGCATTGTTTGCCGAAAAACCAACCGACGAGGAAGTTCAGAACACCACAGGTGCTGTTCTGGCAGCATTCGGGGTTGTTATTTTAACTTCGATGTTCGGAGAAACACCGGAAGGCGCGGATGCTGAGTTTGATATGAATACCGGCGAATCCAATATTATTTTTCAGGATTTTGACACCCTGTCATATTTTCAGATGCTTGCGGAGATGAGCGATGAATCTTCATCAGAAACCGAACTGCCTGAGGTGAATTTCGAAACCATGTCCGGAACAATCAGGATTGACGAGAACGGCGACGTAATCTGTGAGATTTATTTCAAGGGCGGTAATATAGATTCTCTGCTTTTCAAAACAGTCGGAAAAGATCTGGAATTTATGACAGTGAACGGTGAGGACTTCAGTGACATAGATTTAAATAATCTATAGCCGCCGTTGCTCAATTAACAGGAGGAAACAATGAAAATTGGTTCCCCTGTTCATTTTTTCTAAACCCTACATCAGCGCTTCTACGGGATTCTCAATCATCCTTTTCAAATCAGCAAGAAAGGAAGCTCCTTCAGCGCCGTCGATTACCCTGTGATCGCATGAAAGCGTCAGTTTAACAAGCGGTTTTGTAACAATGGTATCGTTCCCTTCTGTATCTGTAGTTACAGCAGGGGTTTTTACTACGGCTCCTACCGCGAGTATAGCCGAACCGGGGGGATTTATTATTGCAGTGAACTCTTCGATTCCATAGCTCCCGAGGTTGCTGATGGTGAACCCTGCTCCTGTGTATTCAGCCGGGCTGAGTTTTCCGTTTTTTGCTCTGCCTGCAAGGTCCTGAAATTCATCATCGATTATCAAAATACCCTTGGTTTCACAATTCCTGATTACGGGAGTAATCAGGCCTTCCTTCAGCGCGGCAGCAAATCCTATGTCGGCAGTTCCGAATCCGCGTATCCTGTCGCCTTCCCAGGAAGAATTTACAACCGGGTGTTTCTGCAGAGCCGATGCGGAAAGCCTTATAAGATATGAATTGAAGGAAATTTTCCTTCCGGTCCGCGAAGCGTAGGCTTCTCTTGCCGCAATCAGGGCGGTCATGTCAGCGGAAACGGTAAGGTAAAAATGAGGAGCTGAGAATTTGGATGCCGACAGACGCTGCGCGATTGTTTTTCTCATAGCACTGACATCCTTAACAGTTGCCTGAAGAGAAGCCGGAACTGCATCCGCAGCTGCCGTGTAGCCCTCAGCCGGTGATTTTTCAGAAAATTCGAGGATGTCCCTTTTTATTATTCTTCCGTCAAAACCGCTGCCCGAAACAGCTTCAATATTTATATTCAAATCAGCCGCCATCTTGCGTGCCAGCGGAGACGCCTTTAACCTGCGGCCTGAGCCCGGTATTAGGGCAGCGGGCTTAGGCTGGTCCGGAGCGAAAGCTTCCGGTTCTTTTTTTACTGCGGGTTTCTCAGGCGGAGCATCAACCTCAGTGACGCTTATGTCCGAGACAAGACCGGAAAAATCCTCGCCCGCTTCACCGTATATTCCGATTACATCGCCGACCTGGGCGCTCTGCCCGTTATTGACAAGGATTTTAAGAAGGACCGCATCGAAATCAGATTCATATTCCATAACAGCCTTATCTGTCTCTACCTCACAGAGAACATCTCCCGGGCTGACTGCGTCTCCTTCTTTTTTGTGCCATTCGGTAACAGTTCCCTGCTCCATCGTCGGTGACAACGCTGTCATGAATAATTTTTCAGCCATGATGTGCTCCTTTATAAATATGAGACTGTTTCAACAGCTTTTATAATCTTCTCGACGCTTACACATGTCAATTTTTCCATCTGCCTGTTGTAGGGCATGGGAACATCTTCCATTGCGACAAGTTCCGGCGGGGCATCAAGGTAATCAAAACATTTTTTTGTGATTAATGATGATATCCAGGCTCCGACACTAGCAACCGGCCAGGCTTCATCTACAATAACGATCCTGTTGGTTTTTTTCACCGAGTTGAATATTGTTTCTTCGTCAAGCGGCCTGATTGAGCGTATATCGATTACCTCACAGCTTATTCCGCGATTTGAAAGAAGTTCCGCGGCCTCTGCAATAACCTGCATGGGTTTGGAAAATCCGATTATCGTTACATCGCTGCCTTCGCTTCGTACCGCTGCCTGACCAAGCGGAATAAGGTATTCTTCTTCAGGCACTTCGCCCTTCCAGGAATACATCATTTCGGCTTCCAGAAATATAACCGGATTGTCATCCCTGATGGCGGATTTCAGCATTCCCTTCGCGTCGTAGGGATTGGACGGTGCACAGACTTTAAGTCCCGGGATATGCGCATAGAACGATTGAAAGGCCTGTGAATGCTGGGCGGCAAGGTATTCCGCAGGTCCGTTAGGTCCCCTGAAAACCATCGGAAGTGAAAACTGTCCGCCGGACATGTACCGCGTTTTTGCAGCGTTATTAATTACCTGATCGATTGCCATCAGTGAAAAATTAAACGTCATCCATTCTACGATTGGCCTCAGGCCGGCCATTGCCGCTCCGACGCCCAATCCGGTAAATCCCTCTTCGGTGATCGGTGAATCGATTACCCGGTCAGGACCGAATTCATCGAGCATTCCCTGGCTGACTTTGTAAGCCCCGTTGTACTGCGCTACTTCCTCGCCGATGAGGAAAACATTCTCGTCCCGCCTCATCTCTTCGCTCATAGCCTGGTTTAAAGCTTCCCTGAAAGTTATTTCCATACCGGCCTCCTAAGCGTAAATATCGCTGTAGATCTCATCGGCAGCCGGTTCAGGGCTGTTTTCCGCAAAATCCGCTGCATCTTTGGCCGCATTGACCGCGGCAGTGTTGATACTTTCGTACTCATCATCTGTCAAAATGCCTGCATCCGTCATTTTAATCCTCAAAAGTTCAATCGGATCACGCATTTTATATTCGGCAACCTCTTCCTTTGTCCGGTATTTTGCAGGATCGCTCATGGAGTGTCCCTTATACCTGTAGGTTTTTATCTCGAGAAAGCCGGGACCGGGATTTTTTCTAAGTTCATCAGAAAGATTTTTGACAGTTGAGTAAACTTCAAGAACATCCATTCCGTTTACCTGTTTGCCTTCAATTCCGTAGGATGAACCCATTACAGAAAAATCATCTACCGCCGAAACCCTGCGGAAATCCGTGCCCATTCCGTACTGGTTATTTTCACAGATATAAATTACCGGAAGATTGTAAATCTTTGAAAGGTTCAGGCTTTCATGAAAGCTTCCCTGGTGGATTGCGCCGTCGCCGAAAAAGCAGAGGACAACCCCGTCCTCTTTGCGGTACGCGATTTTAAAAGCGACACCTGCTGCAACGGGAATCTGTCCGCCTACGATACCGTTTCCGCCGAACATATGCAGTTTGGAATCGAACATATGCATAGAGCCGCCCTTTCCTTTGCTGCAGCCTGTCGACTTTCCGTATAATTCAGCCATAACACCTTTCGGATCCATTCCGCATGCGAGAGCATGCCCGTGGTCCCTGTATGCAGCGACGACATAGTCTTTGGAAAGATCGAGTGCCCTGATAGCTCCGGTTGCTACAGCTTCTTCACCAATATAAAGGTGGCAGAACCCTCCTATTTTGCGTAAACCGTACATTCTTGAAGCTGTTTCCTCGAATCTTCTGACGAGCAGCATATTTTCGAGCAAATCAAATAGGGTCTTTTTATTTTTTTTATCGAGAAGTTTGTCTTTATCAGTCAAATCAGGCCTCCCTGCTAAAGCTGATTTTGTGTTTTACCCCTTTGACCGGATAAAAAACAACGGCGGATTGTATTATCGTTTCTATAACCGTCGATGTGGAAGGTTCCTTGTTGATTTTCCAGAATGTCTGAAGCTGCCTGCCGACAGCTTCGAGGACCTCGTTTTTAAGGGACGTGTTTTCGATAATATTGCTTATGCCGTCAAGTGTGATTACCGTATCAAGGCTTCTGCTTTGTATCATCCACTGCACTTTTCCGTTTTCGTTTATCTCATTGGTTTTTTTGAAGCCGGTTGAAGTTACAGCGTAGATGGCGTCGGGTCTGCCGTTCAAAATTACGGGAGACATCCACCTCATTCGTGGCTCATTATCGGGTGTTACAGTCGACAGAACCGCCGTTTTGCCGTCGGAGAGAAGGTCTCCCGCAATTTTCATGACATCACTTTTGTCCATAATCACTCCTTATCTATATATAGGATAAGGGTGTTGAAAGAAAAAAGTCAAACATATTTCATTAATACGGGCTGAATAATAAAAAAAGGCAGCCATAAGTATTAAGGCTGCCTTCTATAATGGTCATAAAGCTGTTTTCGGGACTACATCCGTTCGCCGAGAGGAAGGTACGGTTTAGGCGATGCGACCGATTTAAAAGCGGGGCGCATTATCTTTCCGCCTTTGACGAGTTCTTCGATTCTGTGTGCGCACCAGCCGGAGATTCGGGCTATCGCGAACAGCGGTGTATAAAGATCCGTCGGAATATTCAGCATTCTGTAAACAAAGCCGGAATAAAAATCCACGTTGGCGCTCATCGGCATAGAGATATTTCTGATTTCACGAAGGGCCTCAAGACCGATAGCTTCCACCTTTTCATAAAGACGATATTCCTCAAGCATTCCGGTTTCGCGTGCGAGCATTTCGGCTTTCTTTTTAAGCAGCACGGCACGCGGATCGGATATTGTGTAAACCGCATGTCCTAACCCGTAGATCAGCCCGCTCTTGTCATAAACTTCTTTATTAAGCATCTTTATAAGATAATCACGAATCTCGCTGTCGCTTGTCCAGTCTTTGATATTCTCCTTAATGTCGCAGAACATCTGATGAACTTTTATGTTTGCACCGCCATGCCTGTCGCCCTTCAGCGAACCGATTCCGGCTGCGATAGCTGAATATGTGTCAGTCAGTGTTGAAGATACTACATGAATAGTAAAGGCCGAGTTATTACCGCCTCCGTGTTCAGCGTGCAGTACCAGCAGCAGGTCAAGGAGTTCAGCTTCGAGTTTTGTATACTGTTTATCCGGTCTTATAAGCATCAGGAAGTTTTCCGCTGTGCTCAGTTCGGGATCCGGTGTGTGTATATAAAGGCTGTTGTGATCGTAGTAATGACTCTTTGCCTGGTATGAATGTGCTACAATAGTCGGAAACCTTGATATAAGTGCTATGGACTGCTTTAAAATATTTTCAATTGAAAAATCGTCGGCTTTATCGTCGAACGAATAGTGCGCAAGAACGCTTCTTGCGAGTTTGTTCATAATATTGTGACTCGGGGTATTCAGAATCATGTCTTCAGTGAACCCTTTAGGCAGGGCCCGGTATTCTCCGAGAGTTTTAGAAAAGTAGGCAAATTCTTTTTTATTGGGAAGCTGACCGAAAATCAGGAGGTAAATAACCTCTTCGAAACCGTAGCGTCCCTGCGACTGAAAGCCTTCTACTATGTCTCTGACGTCAATGCCGCGGTACCGGAGTCTGCCCTCGACGGGAACTTTTTCGTTTTCGTCCATGATATAGCCGTGTACATCACCGATTGTTGTAAGACCGACCAGGACGCCGGAACCGTCTTCGTTCCTCAGTCCCCGCTTTACATTGTATTTTTTGTAATTCTCAGGATCGATCTGATTGTTCTTTATTGCAATTTCTACGTAATTGTTCATGCGGTTATAATATTATGAACCGGTATTATTAGCAAGCTTAATTTAGGTTAAACAATCGGGATGTATTTTTTGTTAAATCGATGTTCAGCAACTGACTTTTTTGAAAAACAGCTCCCTTATCACATGTTTTTTATCGAGGCCCTTGCGCTCAAACGCTGTCTGGGGGCGCCATAAGGGTGATTCAGCCCAGTCAGGGAACTGGTTCTGCAGATTTTTATTTGCATTGAAAACCTGAAGCATCTGTTCGGCGTAATTTTCCCAGTCGGTTGCAGTGTAAATATAACCTCCGTCAGCGAGCTTGTTCACGAGGAGCTGAGTAAAATTATCGTTGATAAGCCTTCTTTTTTGGTGCTTCTGTTTGGGCCAGGGGTCCGGAAAGAAGATATGAAACCCGCTTACGGAACCTTCCGGCACCATGGTTTTCAATACACTGACAGCATCAAAATTGATAATTTTAAGATTACAAAGATTCTTTTCTTCGATATCGGCCAGCAGTCTGCCGACCCCGGGCCTGTGCACCTCAATCCCTATAAAATTCATCTCAGGGTTCTTTTCTGCTATCAATGCAGTTGCTGTTCCCATTCCGAACCCTATTTCAATGCAGACATTCCCGCTCCCGAATATTTCCGTAAAATCTATCAATTTATCGCTGTATTCAATACTGTATTTTTCTTTCAGGTTGTCCCAGGCGGCACGCTGACCTTTACTCATCCGCCCTGCCCTGAGCACATAGCTTTTTATTTCTCTTTTATTTTCTTCCATATTCGTTTCACCGCCGATCATCATATAAGCATACTCAGCCTGTCCCTGAGAAACTCTGCTTTTTCGGCAAGGCTGATAGTTTCGGTTTTTATTATCAATTCGTTCATCTTTTTATGATTTATCGTTACTTTTCCGCCGCTTTCTACAATAAGCCTTGCGACCTTGTCGGGATTAATTACACGGATAAACGCGAACTCAACCCTGATGCTCCCGGCGTGTTCCTGTATTTTCGAAACATGCAGTTTCTTTGACATTGCGCGGATGTCAGCAATAGCAAGAAGATTCTGGACTTCCTCAGGCAGCGGACCATAGCGGTCTTCAAGTTCCTGACTTACCCCGGCAAGTTCTTCATCATTCTGAACAGACGCGATTTTCTTGTAGACTTCCATCTTTTCGATTGATTCGTCAATATAGCTGTCAGGAATAAAACCGCTGTAGTCAAGGTCAAGAAAGACCTCCGGTGCTTTGGGCTCAGTTTTTTCAGTACTGCGCTCATTAACCGCCTCATCAAGAAGCTTAACATACATATCGAACCCGACCGACATAATGTCTCCGCTCTGCTGTCGTCCGAGCAGGTTGCCTGCGCCCCTGATTTCCATGTCTTTCATCGCAATTTTAAACCCTGAGCCGAGCTCGGTAAGGTCTGAAATAACCTGGAGCCTTTTCATTGCAATCTCAGACAGCGCGCGCTGGTCCGGGTAAAGCAGGTACGCATACGAAGTTCTGTTGGAACGCCCTACACGCCCCCTGAGTTGGTACAGCTGCGATATGCCGTAGTTGTCGGCCCTGTCGATTATAATAGTGTTTACGTTCGGTATATCGATGCCGTTTTCGATTATTGTTGTAGCCAGCAGCACCTGAAACCCTCCGTGAATAAACCTGTGCATGACATCTTCGAGCTCGGAAGAACTCATCTGGCCGTGCGCGGTTTCGGTCATAACCTCGGGGACGATTCTCGACAGGAACATCTGCACCTGCTCGAGCGTCTCGACCCTGTTGTGCAGATAAAAAACCTGTCCGCCGCGGTCTGTTTCACGTCTTATAGCCTTCGCGATTACCTCGTCGTCGAACTCGCGAATATAGGTTTCAATCGGGCGGCGGTTGTGCGGCGCTGTTTTAAGCAGCGACATATCCCTGATTTTAAGCAGAGACATATGCAGTGTCCGCGGTATAGGTGTTGCCGAAAGCGCGAGGCTGTCGATATTGGTTTTAAGCTGCTTCAGCCGCTCCTTGTCTTTGACTCCGAAACGCTGTTCCTCGTCTATAATCAGAAGCCCAAGCTGCTTGTATTTTACATCCTTCTGCAGAATACGGTGCGTACCGATAAGAATATCCACCTCGCCGTCTATTGTTTTCTGAAGCACCTGCTTTTGTTTTTTGCCGGGTACAAAACGCGAGATCATTTCAATCTGCACAGGAAAACGCTCGAAGCGCTCGCAGAAGTTTTCATAATGCTGTTCTGCAAGAATTGTTGTCGGGGCAAGAAATGCGACCTGCCTTCCGCCTATTACAGCTTTCATGGCCGCCCGCATGGCTATTTCGGTTTTGCCGTATCCGACGTCCCCGCACACGAGCCTGTCCATCGGTGAAGGAGACTCCATATCTTCCTTTATTTCATCGATGCAGGTGAGCTGATCTTCAGTCTCCTGGTACGGGAAGGCTGCTTCAAATTCAATCTGCCAGTCGGTGTCTTTCGGAAAAGCGTATCCGACCGCCTCCTTCCGTTCCGCGTAAAGGCTGATCAGCATATCGGCAAGGTCTTCAACGGATTTTTTTACCTTGTTTTTCCGGTTTTCCCATGCCTTTCCGCCGATTTTATCGAGTACCGGCGGTCTTCCCTCGTTTCCGATATACCGCTGGATCATATTGACCTGCTCGATCGGCAGAAAAACTGTCTCGCTGTCGGCATATTCAAGCTTGATATAATCGCGCTCGGTCTTTTTTGTTTTTATTCTGTCGATTCCCTTAAAGAGACCGATCCCGTAATTAATATGAACTATGAAATCTCCCGGGTTAAGATCGACAAAGGTTTCTATTGCTTCGCTTTTGGCCTTTTTTATGGAAGAAGGAAGTTTTTTCCTTCGGCCGAAAATCTCGCTTTCGGCAATGCACATAAGCTTCAGTTCCGGAATAGTAAACCCGGAGGTAATGCCGTGATCGTATACATCGATTTCGACATCTTTGAGCAGGTATTTGATTCGTTCTGCCTGGGTATTTGACTCGGCGAATATATTAACATTGTATCCGGCGTTCAGCAGCGATTTCAGTTCTTCCCTGAAATAAGAGATATTCCCGAAAAATGCACGCGGACCGGTATACTGAAAGTCGATTCTGCTGGCTTTCTTTTCCGGGTCCCTGATGTTGGCAATCATTATCCGGTACGGCGTCTGCTCTACTGCAACATCGAAATCAAATAATATTTCAGACGGATGC
>QKCC01000278.1 GCA_003245835.1 Spirochaetales bacterium
GAAGCAAGGCCGAAACCGCCCAGAAGATTCAGCAGGATCGAAAGAAAGTAAATTTGTACCATAATGCCTTTACCTCCATAAAACTTTATAATTCAAGATTATCCGAAACCAGGTGTATGGTCAACTATTATTCTAAAATCGTGCATCGACAGCATTTTGAATTAACATAATCAAAGTAAACTGCGGCTCCGCCGAAAAAAAGAATCTGAAGTCCTCAATTTTTTTCGACGGCACCCTGGTTTATTCGACCAATTTTAATAAACAAGCTGTCGAAGCACTGTTTGATAATTTCATGGATAAAAAGAAGATTTATTCTACCTTGACTGTTGCCGAGAGTTTACGGGTCTTGCCGTTTATCTCCACCTCTGCAAGAGCCTGTTTCTTCTCATTTCCGGACGCTGGGAACTCGGCTCGGAAGATTCTCGGTTCCGCCGCTTCGGAAGGAAGCAGATCTACAGAATCGAAAGTCTCCTCGCCGTCTTCAATAGAAAAAATGACCGAAACGATTCCGGCTTCATCCGGGTTATCTTTTCCGGACTCAACCTTAAGGCTGACCAGTATTCTGCCGTTATATTCGTACGCACGCAGAGTTGTGATGAAATTGTCGACCCTGGTGCTGCTTCGACCGCTAAGCCCCAGGGGGACAAAAATCATCGTAATCAGAACAATAACAACTATATCTATCAGAATGATCATGTTTCGGCGATTCAGAGTAAAGCGCTTTTTTGATCTGGTCAGGTACTTTTTGGTCTCTTCGGAAAGCATCGCTTCGCGTTCATCCCGGTTATAATGAAAATTCAGGTCGCCCGGTTCATATGATTCCGGAACCCTTCCGCCTTTTGAAGCCATCAGCAGCGCCTCCCTATAAATTCCAGAATATCGTCTGCAGTGAACCACTCTTTCTCACTGCTGCAGCATTTAGCAGCGCGAAGCTGTAATAGAACACCAAGAACCGCCGCATTAAAAAGCTCCATGCCTGATGCTGCATAACCGCCTATCAAACCGCAGAGCGTATCGCCGCTTCCGGCAGTTCCGAGCTTCGGAAAACATCCGTCAATAACAGCATATTT
Source organism: Spirochaetales bacterium (assembly GCA_003245835.1). Classification (GTDB taxonomy): domain Bacteria; phylum Spirochaetota; class Spirochaetia; order UBA9216; family UBA9216; genus Thalassospirochaeta. The sequence goes on from QKCC01000278.1 coordinate 1,071, forward strand.
TCCGTTCGGGGATGCTATGAAGGTTACCGCCCCTTTCAGAAGAACAATACAATTAAACTTCTCAGCAGCCGCTGTAATCGCCAGGTACGGATCCTCAAGCGGATCGGTTCCGGGCATCATCCGGCTGAATTCACCCGGATGCGGGGTCAGAACCCATCTGCAGCCGAGATCAGGTACGTCGCCTTTTGCTGCCTTCCTGGCCAATATGGTCAGGGCATCCGCGTCCAGAACTCCCCTTCCTTCAACAAGAATTCTATCGAAGATTTCATCATGCCCGGTAATACCCCACCCCGGTCCGGCTGATACGGCTCCGAATCTTTTAAGGCCGGATATGACTGATTCATCGGCAGCTTCTTTCACCATGACTGCTCTATGCCTTGAAGACAGCAGCTGGTAAACAGCGCTGTCCGCGAACAATGTAACAAGACCGGCCGAGGTTCTTGCACCGGCTTCGGCACAGAGTGAAGCTGCGCCGGTCGTTCCGGGGCTGCCTGCGAATACTGCCAGGTGTCCGCGGCTGTTTTTATAATCATCAGGGGCAAGCACGGGCATCAGACTTTTTATATCATCTTCGCTATAAAGCCGCCAGTTGCGGCCGTCCTGTTCAAGGTGCCCGTTGGAAAGAACATCTTTTGGGAAGCCGATTTCGATTGTTCTGATCTCGCCGCAGTAAGGGCGCGCAGCAGGCAGATAAAGACAGCGCTTCGGAAGCCCCACAGTAAGCGTGTAATCAGCCTCGACAGCGGGGTATCCTTTAATAAATCCTTCGCCTACTCCGCTCGGCACATCAACAGAAAAGCAGACGGCATCAGATTCGTTAACAGCCTGAACAAGTGAAGCGGCCGGCTCCCGAAGGACTCCTCGAATTCCTGTTCCCGCCAGGCCGTCGAAAATTATGCCGGCATTTTTAACAGCGCTGAAAACAATGCCGGCCATCGAGGAATGTTCGGAAAGATCGAGTATTGTCATGCCGATATTCCGGCATAAAGCCAGGTTGAACTCAAACGCGGCTGATCCGTTTTTTCCGGTTACCGCTATAATTACCTGGTTGCGCATCCGTGAGAAAATCTGGCGGGCTATTACCAGTGCATCTCCGCCGTTATTGCCCGTTCCTGCAATGCAGAGAACAGTCTGATCGTTAAAACCGGCAGTTCCGGCTGCTTCTTCGAGAATCCTTATTCCCGCATTCTCCATAAGCAGCAGTTCGCCGAATCCCTTTTCTTCAATGGAAATCCTGTCAATTTCCCGCATTCTGAATGAACTTGCTATATCCATTCTGAGACTCCTCAATAAACCTGTCGCTCCGCCACCATACAACCTCGGCATCGTATTCACGGCATACAATGGCAGAGAAAATTCCTTCGGGACTTACATGGTAATTACGGAAAAATATTTCGTCATCGGAAAATTTAAGAAGCCCCCGGCCTTTGACAGCGCCGTCTATTCCTACAACCGCAAGCCTGTAGATTGTGCCCTCGTAAGGACTTATCAGAAAAAATGAAGGACCCCTCGCTACACCTGCGAATTCATAGAGGTATTCGTGTTCCTTTTCCTGAAATATAACAGGCTGTTCCGATTTTACAATATTCCGCGGCAGATCCATATTCAGAACATAAGTCTGCTGCTCAAGATCATATGAAAGCATGACGGATTTATTGAATTTTATATTTTTGGCCGCATTTTCAGAATAATAATCGATCTTCAGGTAGAGTACTCTTTTTTCAGTATCGGGAACTATATTTTCGATAGATAAAGTAACGGAATCCTTGTCCATGGGCACAAGATCATTATCAAATTCTATCCTGTAAAGGGGATCACCTTTATAGGTGAACCAGAAGATTTTCCAGCCGACGGAATTTCTTGTGACTACAACTATTTCATCATCGGCATTTGTATAAAGTGCGTGAATATACGGAAAAGGAGTTCCTCCCGGACCTTCCTGCCCAAGGTAAGAAACAAATTCACCTTTGGCATTGAACCTCAGAATAACCCGGTCCAGCCTGACGTTGTTTTCTTCATCATACTCAATTCGCTGGCGGCTTATCCTGTCGTCAATCAGCAGATCCCCGCTGTTTGTCTTTACCACCTCACCGGGATCTTCGAGGGGATATTCATAGGCAGCCCTTGTGATCTCTGAACCGCCCTTGTTTCCCGTACCAAGGATAACCGGTACCGGGTTGACTTTCGGGCTGTAATAGAGCGAAATCAGGTCGCCGTACGAATTAAATTCCATGACCTTCGCAGATTCACCGTTTGAAATAAATATGAATCCGTCCTTCATGAAAATACGCGTTTTCGATAATGTATTAACCCCGTCAAACTGCTGTACAAACAGCTGATCTTCCATCTTTCCTATGGGCATTTTGAACAGGAGATTCCTGTCGAGCAAGGCATCCTGCTCTTCACAGGAGACAAAAAATAAGGCTGTCAGAACAATAAGTACAGTGATGTAAAAAAAACGGGTCAATCTCATATTGTGATACTACTATCAGGAGGAAACTTAGTCAAATGTTAAAGAGTTATACACTTTTCGGCTTATTTATATTATATTAAATGCAATAATCCAGGAGAGAAATATGTTTAAAAATATACTGACCTCGGTTGTAGGCTCGAAACACGAACGTGATCTGAAAGAGCTTTTACCGATTCTTCATAAAATCAACGAAAAAGAAACCTGGGCAATGTCGCTCACCAATGATGAATTTCCCCAAAAAACGGAAGAATTCAAAAAAAGGGTTATGGACGGTGAAAGTCTTGATTCAATTCTGCCTGAAGCCTATGCGGTAGTGCGCGAAGCTTCACGCAGGGCCCTCGGAGAAAGGCATTATGATGTTCAGCTGATAGGCGGAATTGTTCTTCACCAGGGAAAGATTATGGAAATGAAAACCGGTGAAGGAAAGACCCTTTCAAGCGTCTCCGCGGCATATTTGAATGCTCTTACCGGCAAGGGTGTCCATGTAGTAACAGTGAATGATTACCTGGCCGAGCGCGATGCTGAATGGATGAAACCCGTATATTCGCTTCTGGGCCTGAGCGTCGGTTCAATTCTCTCCAATATGGATACGCCGGCAAGAAAGGATTCTTACCGCTGCGATATAACATACGGAACAAATAATGAATTCGGATTCGATTACCTTCGCGACAACATGAAATGGGGAGCCGACGACAGGGTCCAGAGGCCGCATAACTACTGTATAATAGACGAAATCGACTCAATTCTGATTGATGAAGCAAGAACACCGCTTATCATATCGGGCGCGGCTGAAGACGATACCTCTAAATTCACACAGGTCAACGCGCTGGTATCGCACCTTAAAGAATGTGAAAAGGATCCCCAGACGGGTGAATATCCTGAAGAAGATACCATAGGCGATTACAAGCTTGAGGAAAAATCCAAAAAGGTCAGTTTTACCGAAGAAGGAATCAACGCGATTGAGAATGCCCTTCAAAAATCGGGGATTATCAAGGATTCGCTCTACAACGATGAGAACTTCGAGTATATCCACTACTTTACCCAGGCTGTAAGGGCCCACAAGCTTTATGCCAAAGATGTAGATTACGTGGTTGAGGACCGGCAGGTCCAGATTGTCGATGAGTTCACCGGGCGTATTCTACACGGCAGAAGATATTCCGACGGGCTCCACCAGGCAATCGAAGCTAAAGAAGGAATCAAGGTTGCCCGTCGCAACCGGACCCTCGCCACAATCACCTTTCAGAACTACTTCAGAATGTACGACAAGATCTCCGGAATGACCGGTACGGCTGACACTGAAGCAAAGGAGTTCGGCAGCATATACGGCCTTGATGTTGTGGTTGTTCCTACAAACCGCCCTGTCATGAGGTTCGACGATGACGATGTAATCTATTTTAATGAAGAACTTAAAAACAACGCAATTTGCGATGAAATCAAACGTGTCAACGATAAGGGACAGCCGATCCTCGTCGGAACGGTCTCGATTGAAAAATCAGAAAGGATTTCCGCCCTTCTCAGGAAGCGCGGTGTCCGGCACGAGGTACTGAACGCAAAAAACCATTCAAGAGAAGCAATGATCATCGCAGAGGCCGGGGCCGAGGGCTCTGTAACGATTGCGACCAATATGGCCGGGCGCGGAACCGATATCAAACTCGGCGGAAACCCCCGGCGGAAACCCCGAATTCAGGGCCCGCAAGAAAGCCGGTACTGAAGCATCGGAAGATGATTACCGGAAGGTTTATGCCTCCGAATATGAAAAATGGCGGAATGACTACAGCCGCGTAAAAGAGCTTGGAGGATTGTACATCCTCGGAACGGAGCGTCACGAATCACGACGTATCGACAACCAGCTGCGCGGGCGATCGGGACGTCAGGGGGATCCGGGCGAATCCAGGTTCTTTTTGAGTCTCGACGATGATCTTATGCGGCTTTTTGCAAGGGACAGCCTAAGGTCCATCATGGGCCGTGCCGGAATGCAGGACGGCGAACCGCTCTACCACCCCCTCATTAACCGCGCCATAGAGCGCGCGCAGACAAGAGTTGAGGATCGTAACTTTGAAATCAGAAAACACCTGCTTGAATTCGACGACGTACTCAATGAACAGAGAAAATTCATCTACTCACAGAGGGATGATATTACAGCAAGCAGCGATCTTACTCCGAGAATTGCCGATACTGCAGATGAAATAATCGACGACCTGCTTGATCAGTATAACGATGAAGGATCAAAAGACAGTCATGCAGCACTTTCGCAGCTTCTCGAAAGCCTGAAACTCAATTTCTTTTATGAACCGGAATCCATCGAGGAATTTTCCGAACTCGGTCTTGGTCCAAAAAAAGAATACATATTGAGCTGTATCAGGCAGGATCTGAAAGATAAAGAGGAAAAACTCGGGAAGGAAAACTTTAACCAGTTCATCAGGTATGAATACCTGCGCAGAATCGATACAAAATGGCAGGAACACCTTGAAAACCTCGAGGCTCTTCGCGAGGCGGTTTATCTGCGCTCCTACGCCCAGAAAAACCCGCTGCTTGAATACAAACTCGAGGGCTTTGATATATTCGACAGGCTGATTGTTGATATCAAATCAAATATTGCCCAGAAAGTCATCAAGGTCAGAATCAAGAGCTACGACCGGAATGAAAGGCGCAAGGCCCCGACGGGAACAATTCAGGCTAACCATTCTGAAATCGGTGCATTTGCCGGCGGAGCAGGAGCACCTGCCAAAGCTGAACGACCGGAAGCTTCGGGAGCAGGTGTACAGGTAAAACGCAGCCAGCCCAAGGTCGGCCGCAACGATCCCTGCCCCTGCGGCAGCGGCAAAAAATACAAACATTGCTGCGGTGCTTAGCACCGTCACAATGTCCGCGGCCAGCTGAACGTACCAGCGCAGCGGGAGGCATTGACATTAGCGCATTGCTAACCGCCGAAAGCCGGGTATCTCTTTACTTTCAGGATCTCATTTCTTATACTTTTTATATATCCCGTATGGAGCGACTATAGTATGAGTTTAAAAATAGGACAAAAAACTACTATTTCATTAGCATTTCTTGCTTTTATAATCCTTTTTCTGTCGGCTGTAAGTTTTTTTGCTACAAGAAAGATAATTAATAATTACACGGTGGTAATTAATGGTCTGCAGTCAAAAAAGGAAACTCTTTTATCCCTTAATTCAGATATGTATCAGTTATTATCACTGAATTCCGAGTTTGATTTTACGCTTAAAGAAGATTTCCATGCAATGTCGCTTGGCCTTTATGATAAAGTATATGAAGATATTGATCAGGTTGCCTCCATTGAAGAATATATCTCCGGATCGATTGAAACTGAAGATTCTGACGATGTAGAAGAATCAGATGAACTTATGCAGCTTAAAGATGATGTTAAGCTTCTTCAGCAGCTGAACAACAGCATTTATGTAAAAACTGAAAATAAGGGATTAACAGAAGAAGACGGTCTACGAGGTGAATTCAGGACTGCAGCTCATGAATTGGAAGCAATTATAGCGGGTCACAATCTTGATAACCTGATGGTAAAATACCTGTTGATACGGCGGCATGAAAAGGACTACCTGCTGAGGCTGGACCATAAATATGTTGATAAAAATACAGCAACTGCGGACGAACTGCGTGCAATGATCTCTCATTCACTGGATACAGACGATGAGAGGACTGATGCAAATAGAATTCTGCAACAGTATCAGCTTTCCTTCAGTAAAATAGTTGCGGTTAATGACGAGCTGAACTCTATGTTTGAGAAACGTCATGCTATTATAGAAGAAATCGTCAGTTACCTTACATCAGAAAAAGATGAAGCAATAGCTACAATTGAAACTGAGCTGCCTCGAATCCAAAAAATCTCGTCACTGGCCAGTCTTATAGTGCTTGTTATAGCCGGATTTTCAATTCTATCAGCCGTTTTGATTTCGATTCTGCTTAACAGGAACCTCAAAAAATCTCTGAGCACGGCACTTGCAAGCGCAGATAATCTTAAAAAAGGTGATTTAAGCAACCTCATCGAATATAAAAATCAGGACGAAATGGGCCAGATTATACAGGCTGTAAATTCAGCAAGTAAAAATCTCGCCGCCCTGCTAAGGGAGACATCCGAAATTGTCAGCTCCGGTATAAGGCTTAGCGACGGCCTTTCAGAAGAAAGCAGCGACAGTTTTGCTGCTGTTGAAGAAATCCAGGCAAATATTTCATCCATAAACAAAACTACTGAAGATTTAACTGAATCAAGCAGTTTCAATACCGATGCCGTTAACAGAATACAAAGCCACATCGCAGAGCTCAACAGCAGTATGGAAGCCCAGTCTTCAGAGATAATTCAATCAACAGCCTCAGTAGAGCAGATGATTTCGAATATAAATAATGTAAGCGCTATCTCGAAGCAGAAAGAAACTACTGTCAGGGAGCTTCTATTATTTACAGACAAGAATCTCGAAGACATACGTAAAACAAACACTCTGACTGAAGAAATATCCGGGCTGACAGACAGCATTATGGAGATAACCAATGTTATCAACAGTATTGCGTCCCAGACAAACCTGCTGGCAATGAATGCCGCTATTGAAGCTGCCCATGCAGGGGATGCAGGAAAGGGATTTGCCGTCGTTTCCGATGAAATTAGGAAACTCGCAGAGTCGTCAAGCGTAAATGCCGGACAGATAAGTTCGATGCTAAAAAACATTTCAGAAAAGATTCACACGGTTGCACAAACATCAGGCAGCAATTATCAGAACTATAAAAATTTTCAGGAGGTGGTTACGAGCTTTACAAATTCGTTCTCCGAGATTGTCCTCTCCATGAATGAAATGGCAATCGGGGGTACCCAGGTTCTTGATTCGTCTGAAAAAATGAGGGACGGCCTGTCCGGATTGACTGAAAAAACAAATCTTATTACCGGAGATACAGTTAAAATCTTTAACAGTACCCGGGAAGTTGATAACCGGATAAATATCATAAAGCAGGGATTGAATGAGATCTCGGCTGCAGTTTCCCACATTTATGAAAGCTCCCAGTCTGTTGTTGACAAAGCCAGAGAAAATAAAAGCAACATCAGCGGAATCAAGAGTAAACTGGAATTCTTTAATATCGAAAAAGACTGAGGACAACACCATGAACGTATATGATATAAATAATAATATTTAATTCATTTAAATCTTTCATCTATACTAAAGATCGACTATAATGTAGATATAAGTTGGAAAGTTAATTAAATATCAGGTATACCAAATAAAAATATCATAAGTATTTATTATTATAAGGTTCAGCCCCCTCTGCTCTATTGAAGGGGAGAATTTATTTTCAGATAAGGACCATGACCGATAAGTGAAGAAGATTATTTTCGTTGCGATGATATTTTTTTCAATGATGCTAATTTTGATAGTTTATTTGAGCTACAAAAGACAATACAGCATAATTATTAACAACTATCTTAATATGGAAGCAGAAGTCATCGAGGAAGCAAAACTGATGGCAAATCTGTGGTTTACAAAAAGATCTGAAGACGGGGATGTTTCCATAGATCAGATAGAACAGGAAATTCTCACTGAAATTATTGAACCCATTCACCTTCTTCAAAATGGAGATGCCTGGATCTACAATAAAGATTATGTAATCTTTGATAAAAGCAGCGATTTCCCGGAATACTACAGAGGCAAATCGATGCGCCAGATCTTTGAGATGCAGAGCAGGAATGGAGCATCACATTATGAAGATATGACCCTTGGAGTCGAGAATGGGACGGAAGGCCGCGGATGGTATATCTGGCTGCCTGAAAAGGGAAAAGAATGGGTTGCATGGACGTCGTTCCGCTTCCATCAACAGACCTGGACTCTGGGTTTATCCACGCCGGAAGAAGAAATACTTCAGAATGCTGACATTTACTCATTCCTTATTAAACAAATTATTTATTTTTCTATTCTGATTATTTTACTGTTCATCATCGCTTGTCTTTTTCTTATTTTCCACAAAAGGCAGGAAAACCTGATTCGTGAACTCCAGAACGGCCGCACCCGGCTTCAGGAAATGAATGCAAAAAAAGATAAGTTTTTTTCAATTATTGCCCATGACCTTAGAAACCCTATAAGTTCCATCATCGGACTCAGTGTTCTGCTCACCGAAAAGACAAAAAACAGAGCCCCCGAAGATGTCGTCATGGCAGTGGAACTTCTGCAGCAGGCTTCAGGCCGCGTGATGGATCTGCTGTCCAATTTACTGGAATGGTCTACAAATGAACTCGGCAAAAATGTATATCAACCGGTTGAATTCGATATTAACAATGCAGTCAGAGACACTATAGAGCTTTTAAGACTCCAGTCAGTTAAAAAGGATATCAGATTTAATTTTGATAATTCCATTCCTGTAATTGTGAATACAGATCTGCATATGGTTAGAACTATCCTGCGCAACATAATATCGAACGCGGTGAAATTTTCCTTTCCGGCCAGTATCATCAGTATTTCTACCGAAATAAATTCGGACAATGTTCTGCTTACGGTCAGGGACAGCGGAATCGGAATGAATGAGGAAACAGTAAATAATCTGTTCAGAATAGATGTTCATCATTCAACCCCGGGAACAGAATCAGAAAAGGGAACCGGCCTCGGTCTGATTTTATGCAGGGAACTAACGGAAAAACTCGGAGGCGACCTGAAGGTTGAAAGCAAACTTAACGAAGGAACTTCATTTTACCTTTCAATTCCGTCCGGCAGATGATTCTCATTTATTGAAAACAATATCTACCGACCTGTCTTCAGGTTTTTCAATGATATTGTAAGTCCCGTTATAATATAGAGGTGTTTCCATGCGGACAGCAGCGAGCTGAAACGAGCTGATAATTCCGGCTCTGTCCGATTCACTTACATCCTGGTGCACATAGAGGTTGAAAGGTGAACTATCTTCGGGAAGCTGAATCAGGATTTCCGAAAATCCGATAAATACAAGGTCCTCATAAGCGTATGTGACCTCTTTATTCAGCATTCCGGCAAGTTCAGTTGCCTTATTAAGCGGTCTGAACTGCTTGATCGTATTGGTTCCGGCATTGCTCATAAAGTCTCCTGAATCAGGCATGGCACAACATACCTGCTATATTCTTTTCAGTTATAAAATTCCGGACAGATATATTGTTCAAATCAACCGGTAAAATAAAGGAACCGGCTTTATTCGTACAGACAACTGCATCTTTAGTGAATTTTATTTCAAGCGGCTCAAGCGAATACACACTGTCGTCACAATAACTGTATATAGTTGACGGAGAATATGTTACTTCTTCAGGCGCACCTTTATTGACAACTATACAGTTTCTTACAGTCAGCAAACCGGTTACTGAACCGCTTTCACTGAATGACAGAGCTCCGCTCTCGGCGGATATTCCTTCCGGCGCAGGATCATAGACATAAATTCTTCCTACTGGCGTATCGATTGCAGTCTCTTCTGAAGGTTCGCATGCTGCAATATTGCCGTTTTTATGAAAGGCAATTCCCTTCCTCAGCATTATTGTGCCGGCCGGGGTTGTAAACTCAACATTCTCCCCTGGCCAGAATGCTATACTTTGCAGCTCACCAGTTTCGTAAAACTGAATGTAGATCGGTTTCACATTTACAGTTCCCGCCGGGGTTTCTATTTCAAGTGTCTCGGCAAGCCCGTATTCATCCGCCTCTGTCCAGTAAGCAGTGATGCGGCCGTTCAGCGGGAAGACACGCTTCAGTTTGCCGCTTTTGTAAAACGTTACCAACTCAGAAGAAACTTCACCAATAGGAGTATTAATGTACGTCGCTTCCTCAAGCGGAACAGATCTTAACTCGCCGGTGGGAAAATAACCCGCCCCGGCTTCTTTTTTCCTCCCGGCATCAGCAAAACTGTATGATGGAACAAGTCTTCCCACGGAGGTTTCAATTTCGATTCTTTGTTTAGTTGCCGATGTCCCGAATACATAGGTTTTCATATTATCCCCTGATATTTATATTAACTGTCAGTCGGTTCTAAATACTGAAAATAATAATACAAAAACCATGCCAAGGAATGATTATTTTAAAACATTCATCTTCTAAATAATAAATCCTTATGTTGCAAGATATTATATCTGAGAATCAAACTTTCAGCCCGGTAAGATATAGATTTATCCGTAACGGGAATTTTCCTATAGGTATTATTTTTATATTTTCCTACATTTATGTAGGCATAAGAAAATAGAGATAATCTATATTTGACTATTTCAAAACATCAATGTATTCTCAGTTAATATTCGGATTAACCGGAATCATTAAAGGACCACCCGTGACAAAACTGAGCAATTTATTCAATTTTACCAACCATAGCCGGGATTCCGGTATTTTCAGAGAGATTCCCGTCGACCTGCCGGGACGGCTCTTTGTCAGCCCGATGCCCACCGGAGCGTATGACAAGGGTAATCTGCTGAAAATTTACAGGAACCACCATGTAGATCATATTTTTTCACTGGTAACAGATGATGAAATTCGGAAAAAAGCGCGAAAAGATATTTTTGCCGAATACAGCAAACTCGGAATAAAATATTCACGCTATATAATAAAAGATTTCCAGACCCCGTCTCTTGACGATCTCAAAAAGCTTGTCGATGAAGCAATCGGACTGTTAAAACACAAAAAGAAAATTCTTGTACACTGCCATGCCGGTGTCGGCCGAACGGCACTCGCGGTAGCATGTATTGTAATGACAATTGAGAATATTCCGGTAACCACAGCATTCGAACAGATAAAGACAAATATGCTTGTTAATTTAACATCCGAACAGGCTGCACTCGCGGAAAGATTCTACTCGCAATTTTTGAAGAAATAAGATTCATTTGCTCAAAGTGCCAATACACAATATTTATAAAATTTATTTCAAAATTAAATTTATAAATATTTAAAGAGTGATAGATTTTAATACATAAACAAAAATAAGGAGTCTATTTTGAAGAAAAGAACAATCAATTCATTCTTTTTTCTGAATCTGGCACTGGCACTGATGCTGATTGCCACAGGCATTCTGGGAATCACTAACTACAACTCGAACGGTGCAGAGTTTATCAGGGGTGTAAACAAAGCGTTCGGCGGCAGCAACAGTATTATACCAATTTTGATGGCAATAATTGAACTTGCAGCCGGAATCATCCTTGTAATAGGCCTGTTTGATTTTATTCCGAAAGGCATTTTAGGCATACTGCTGCTTGTCATCTTCATTTTCTGGGCTGTTAATATTTTCATGGGATTCATACTTAACGATATATTTGAGCCCGATTTTTTTACCTGGCTGGCACCATTCTCCGCACAGCTTATAATTCTCGTCTCATTATGGATTGTTTACCGCAATAACAATTAATTTAAATCAGCGTATCGGGCATTCAGAGACCCCGATACGCTGTAATTATTTCATTGTCTAATCTTTCAGCATCGGTAATTTGCTGCCGTCAACCGTCCTGCCCTGATAACTGAATTTAAAGTATGAAAGCCCCTTTTCCATGGTCTCGACCTGGGCTTTCAGCCCCTCAGCCATGCTCGCCATTTCTTCGGATGCAGCTGCATTCTGCTGAATAACCTTATCGAGTTCCATTATCGCCATATTAACCTGTTCTGCCCCGCTTGTCTGTTCGTTGCTTGCGGAGCTTATTTCCTGAATCAATTCCGCCGTTTTCTTAATCTGCGGAATCAATTCCTCTATAACCTGACCGGCTTGTTTGGCCTGGCTTACGCTTGTTGAGGTTATTACAGTTATTTCTTCTGCTGCTTTGGCAGAGTTCTCGGCAAGCTTTCGGACTTCCGAGGCTACGACCGAGAAACCCTTTCCGGCTTCACCCGCACGCGCTGCTTCAATTGCAGCATTCAATGCCAGCAGATTGGTATTCCTTGCAATTTCACCGATGATACCGATCCTGTCTGCGATGCTTTCCATTGCTTCGACTGTTTTTCTTACCATTTCGCCGCCGTCCTGTGCTTTTGCCGCAACCGAAACGGCAATTCTGTCGGCTTCCTGTGAATTTTCGGAATTCTGGCTGATGTTGGCCACAAGCTCTTCCATCGAACTGGAAACCTCTTCGGTATTAGCCGCCTGCTCATTTGCCCCGGATGAGAGCTGTTCGGTCGTCTCGGCAATCTGCTGCGAACCGGTGGCAACGTATTGTGCGGAATCCTGGATGTCGCTCATAATTTCAATGTATTTTCTGCTCATCGCTTCAATGTCGGCCTGCAGTTTTCCTATTTCATCCTTCCGCTCGTCCATAGGTTCGATTTCTATTTCGCCTGCTGCAAACCTGTTCATAATTTTCGATAATGAGATTATTGGTTTGGTGAGTGTATTTGCAAGAATGTAGGCAATTATAAAACTTGCTACAAGGCCGATACCGACAAGAATGAATACAATACGCTGGAAGCGGTTGATAGGGTCAAGAAACTGTGCACTCGGAGTTTCCATGATCAGATGAAATCCGGTAAAATCAAGACTCCTGTATATGAAGAATGAGTCCTTATCACCGTTTTTAAATCGAAAAAAACCGCTGTTTCCTGCAGTTATGTCATCGTAGCGGGCATTCAGGTCGCCGTTCTTCTCAAGTCCGATCCAGTCCTTCAGTGTAATCAGTTTCTGCACACGATCCTTATTTGTCGGATCCGAAATAATCCGTCCCGATTCATTGTGGAATAGAGCAGATTTACCGCCAACCCCGAGCACATTATTAGCCAGTATATCATTTACCCCGTCTATACTCACCGTAAGAGTATGCGAAAACAGAGTCTGGCCTGATTTGTCTTTCATCGCATAGAATGCACCCATACCGTAAGTATCAGTTATTTCAGTATAATTCAGGTCCTTGAAATAGCTTCTTGAGAAATCAGTGTAATTAGGACTCTTCGGATCATCAACAATAAAATCAGGTTTGGACGGATTATACCATGGAGCATCAGGATAGTTAAAAACCTGCGGAGGCGGAATCATATAGTTACCCCCGAAATTACCTGCACCCTTCAGTATATAATCAAGACCTATTATCCTTTTTGCAAGTTCACCGCGCGCGGTGAAATAGGCGTTATTAAGGGCCGGGTCATTGGACACAAGATCAAGCATGGCCTTCTCATAAAACGGAATAAAATCAAGATTATCAAGATTGCCACGGACCCCCATCGCAAGGATCCTGTTTTCTTCCATTACCTGATAAAAAAAGTTATCAATCTTGCTTGCTGTCAGTCCGGCTTCTTCATTGAGCAGATCATTCACATTGCTGTTTATCTGCTTCAGGCTGAAACTCAGCATAAAAGCAACAAGAAATCCAAGAAGAAGAACGTTTAGAGCAAGAATCTGTAGAGCTACCTTCCATTTTAACGACTTGAACATAATTTTTCCCCTCTTTCTTTATCCTTATCAATATTTCATAGGCTATAAAATTAATTTAAGGCACAGCTTTTCATTATTGCAAGCAAAAATTTTTTTTAATTCTCTTTTTTTTGTAGAAATACTGATGCAGATAAGCGATAATTCTATTGTTGAATCCGCAGCAGCGACGAGGCAGGAATGAAAAATATTTTAAACACATTCTATCATATTTTTTCATATCCGAAGTTCCCCGACAATGAAAACCTGACGCGCAAGGCCAGGGTGCTGTCTGGAATGCTGGGATATATGCTTATATTTCTATTTTTCTCAACAGCCGGAACAATATTTTTATTCGTGAATAAAAGCGGTGCTGTGATCCTTATCGGATGTTTAGCCGTCATTGTTTTTGTATCCTACCTTCTGAATATGCGCAGGCATGTTAATGCCGCCTGCAGATTCTTTGTAACAAGCATGTGGATTATTATGTTCGTGGACATAGTCCTGAACGGCAAAATCGAGGTCACTCATACATCGACGCTGCTCGGCGTTACCGTGATGGCGGGCCTGCTGCTTGGGAAACGGCAGGTTCTGGTTTTTACGGGACTGAGCCTGGCACTCGGAGCGGCATTTATTGTTGTTCAGGGTACACAATACGCTATTAAGGGAATTTTCCCGTCATCATCATGGGTTAACTGGTATATATGGCTTCTGGCGTTCATTCTGACGCTTGGTCCGCTTAACCTTTTTCTGCAGGATATTATGGAGGCTCTTGATCGGGCCAGGGAAAGCGAAACACGCTTAAAAACAATCAGCGACAACATACCGGGAGGCATGACATACCAGATAGATACCGGTGTTGCCGGTGAAGTACGCAAATTCACATATGTAAGTGCCGGTGTAGAAAAACTGCATGAAACCGATACCGATTCAGTCCTTGCAGATTCTCGAACTTTGTATTCACAGATAGATGAATTGCAGATCGATTATCTTACAAAGCTGGAACAAAAGGGAATGAAAGAAATGTCTTCCTTTACAACCGAGGCAAAATTCCATCTGCCGTCCGGCAGAACAGCGTGGCATTTGATGGTATCAGCTCCGCGCCGAAATTTTTCTACAGGTCATATTATATGGGACGGGCTGGAACTTGATATCACCCGAAGGAAAGAGACGGAGGATGACTTGCGGAGAGCAATCGATGAAAAAAATGTTCTGTTGGGTGAGCTGTATCACCGAACCAAAAACACTCTGCAGCTGATAAGTTCCATGATGATTATTCAGGCTTCATCTATGGAACAGCACCCGGTTATAGAATCGCTTGTAACCAATATGGAAAACAGAATAAACACAATAGCCCTGGTTCATCAAAAACTGTATCAGTCCCGGGACCTATCAGTAATTCATGCTGATGATTATATTTCTGAGCTGGCACAGCTGATCCTGACAAGCTACTCAATATCCAGTCAAATATCACTGCGTTTGGATGTTGAAGCGATTCCTCTCAATATTGATACTGCAATACCATGCGGTTTGATATTAAACGAATTAATAACAAACGCAGTTAAGCATGCGTTTCCCGAAGACCGGACCGGAGAAATTATAATCCGGTTTTTCAGGAATAAAGCAGATCTTCTGGAAATGCAGATCAGTGACAACGGTATAGGGGTTCCGGCTGATTTTGAGTTAAGACAGCAGCCGGGCTTCGGTCTGCAGACAATTTTAACACTTGCGGAAGATCAGCTTCAGGGCAGAATAGACTTCTCGTCACATGAGGGAGTTGCGTTCACTATAATCTTTCCGGACCAGAACATATCCAAACGCGTTTAGGCCCGGTATCAGCTATTCCTTTATAAGGAATTCGACTCTTCGGTTTCGGGCACGGCCTTCGGGTGTGCTGTTGTCGGCAACAGGTCTAACCCCTCCGTATCCCTTTGTTGTCAGATACTTTTCTTTTACTCCAAGCGAAATAAGTACCTCTTTGACCGCTTCAGCCCGTTGCCGTGACAACTCGTATTGGCTTGCCCGGTCTCCTATATCAGCGGTGTGTCCGACAATCTCGACATAAAGCTTTTTACTGTTGATTGTCCGGGCTATTTGTGCAAGCCCCTGTGCTGAACCGGGAAGGAGTTCGGCAGAATCGGGTTTGAATTTAAGATCTGTTGCAACAAAGAGTACCTCGGTTTTGTGCATGGAATCCAGAATTCTTCTGAAGCGGGTAATCTCGTCAGGGGTCATGTCTACCGGTGATTCAGGCAGCTTACCGGATTCGGTAACGGTTTTCTGCTGAAATCCTATCAATACCGCATTTTCAGGATGATCAACGGATGCAACTTCAGTCTCTCCGGACATACCGTATACAATTGTATTATTTTCACCAATCTCTACGATCAGTTCAGTGCCTCTTATTCCGCAGACAACACTTCCGGCTACGATTTCATGTTTTTCATCGCCTGTAATCTTGCTGAATTTTGAAATCAGCGTACCCTTCTGAAGCGACATATTCACCCGGGACAGGGTTACATCACTTATCTTCATTATTGAATCTTCTGCTACCCGGACCAGGGTACCTTCACTGAAACTTATGTCTACATTTCCCAAAAGGCCGGTCCTGATGATATCATCATCACCTAATTTATTACCGGCTTCAAGTTCAGACCAGTCTCCGTTTTGATTTCTGCGTACCTCGGCTTCCGGTTCAACCCATGTGACAAGCGGATTGTGTAAGACCCTGACCGGCGAACCGAGAGCAACCTTATCTGATAGAATCGCTGATACGAATAGAAAAATCAGAACTGCGACTGCAAGAATGATTATTCCCGCAACAATTAAAACGCTATTCTTTATGTTGATAAAACTATAATTCATAATTTTATTATAAACCGACTATGTAATCTCATGAGCCGGCTTCTGATAATTATTTGAGAATTACCCATAGAGCGTGGATGATTCCGGGAACGTAAAAGAAAATACAAAGAATGATGTTAATCAATAGATGTTTGCTCAATCCTTTTGTCAGACCTACAGCCACAAACGGAAGCAGAATTGCAAGTATAATCATCAATATTCCGGGATTTTTCTTTTTTGCCATAGTTTTTTCTCCTTTTTTTAAACTTTCAATTCAGCATAACCAGTTCCTTAAAAAAAATAAAGCATATTTTTAGAAAACTGTTATTTTGATTTCCTGATCTCCGGCTGCTTGTATAAAAATCAAGCCCCCTGAAATTTTTCTATCCTGCTGTTAATGAGCATGATACTATTATTAATAATTCAGCACGGGGTGGCATATGGAAAACCGTTTGGCATGGTATCATGAAGCGAAATTCGGATTATTCATTCATTGGGGGTCTTATTCAGCTGGAGGGGTCGAGGCTTCATGGCCGATTATGGCGCCGGCTCTGTCCGAGGCTATGTTCCGAGTCGCTTCAGATATTACTGAACAGGATTACACAGCCCTTGCTCAGCGCTTTAATCCGGTATCTTTTAAGCCGGCGGACTGGGTCAGAGGTGCTGCGGATGCCGGTATGCGTTATATTGTAATTACCGCAAAACACCATGACGGTTTCTGCATGTTCGACGCCCCCGGTACCGACTACAAAGTTACAAACTCACCCTATGGAAAGGATATCTGTCTTGAACTTGCTGATGAATGTGCGAAGATCGGAATGCCTCTCGGGTTTTACTACTCACCGCCTGATATGCACCATCCGGGTTATCGTGATACATCCAAGCCGATAACTGCAAACTGGACAGGTGAACCCGGGCGGCCGGAATGGGAATCATACCTTGATTATATGGAATCACATATTGTCAAACTGCTTTCAGACTATGGCAAAGTAAGTATCCTGTGGTTTGACGGACTTGCCAATCACGGAAAGTATAACCCGGAACGATTTCACCGTATTATCAAAATCCTGAGTCCGGATACACTTGTAAACGACAGGCTCGGCGAAGGTTTTGATTTTGTAACACCTGAGCAGTTCATTCCGAAGAAAGGCATACCAACCCGCAGCAGCAAGATGCCGTCCGGCATGGATCCCGGCGGTGACAGTTTTTTCCGCATGGTTAATTCAATGTTCAAATACCCGATCTTGAAGAGCATAATCAGAAAACAGATGAATAAATATAACGACGGTGAACTTGAGCTTTCTCCGGTTTACCAGGAAATCTGCCCTGCCCCCGAACGCTTCCAGCCGTGGGAGACCTGTATGACTATAGGCAGCACCTGGGCATACAATCCGAATGAAAAATCGTGGAAAGAACCCCGGGATTTAATCAGAACGCTTATCGAAACAGCAGCCAAGGGAGGAAACTTTCTTCTAAATGCCGGTCCTTCAGGTACAGGTACATTCCAGCCCGAAATCCTGGACCGTCTCGAGGCTATCGGCAAATGGCTGAAAAAATACGGTGAGGCTGTTTACGGCAGCACATATACCCCGATTCCTGTTCAGACGTGGGGACGTTCGGTTCGGAAGAATAACAAGATTCACTTCTTCGTGTTCGAACAGCCGGAAGACGGAGAACTGCGGATAGAGGGGCTTCCCGGAAATGTGAACTCGGTCGGTCTCTTCGACGGCGGCAATCTCGGGTTTAAAATGGAAAATTCATCCCTGATAATTCGGCTTCCTAAAGCGCAACCGGACCCTGATTTCACAGTTCTTACATCCGATATAAGCGGGTTTGAAAAACAATGGGATTCGTGGTCGGTTCCGGCTGAAGATATACCTTCATCAGGCCTCTATGCACGACGGAAGGCCATCAGCTGCGCCTGGATCAACTCCCTGCTTAACGGAATAATTGCTTTTACAGCTTATGCCGGCTACGACCGTTTCAGCTTCGGGCAGATAGCGGTGGATGCCTTGATCACTACCGGAATAATTTCCTTTATTAATGCATGGCTTATTATTGATGCTTCAGGGAAAGATTTCTTCATGAAAAGAATACTGGTTTCGGAAAGATCACTTAAAAGGCTGCGGATGCCCAAAAATTCTCTTTTGAAGACACTATTAATAACAATAGCTGTATCAGCAATTATAGGAGGCGGATTGGTATCAGGGTTTGTCTATCTTTTCAGGCCGGAGGGGATGAACAGTACGGCATATGCTGCGCTCAAGACATTATACACCGGCCTATGCGCGGCATTGACCGCCGCACTTGCCGTAAGGAGCTCGGAACCGGCGACCTACCAGAGGTAGGTCATCGGATTTACAGGTGTATTGTTCTTATAGATCGAAAAATGCAGATGGGGTCCTGTGCTTCTTCCGGTATTGCCCATCTCGCCTACTTTTTCGTTCTGATAGATATATTCACCCTTTCGAACTGTTACCCTGTTCAGGTGTCCGTAGAGGCTCTGATAACCGTTGGAATGCTTGATAATTACATATTTCCCGTAGCCTGTGGGCTGGTCGCCTAT
>QKCC01000138.1 GCA_003245835.1 Spirochaetales bacterium
GGAAATTCATATACAGGATGATGGAAAAATCCTTCGTAGAAATTCTACGAAGGATTTTTTTTTGCGCGGACGGATTCGACTTAAACCCGCCGTCACTTTCTGTATACGCCCGGCTATGCGGCAGACAAGCCGGGAGCTTTCTGCTTCCGTAAAAAGGAGAAAAGATGAAAGAGATCATCCGGTCAGTTAAACCGACTGACAAATCACGGCAGGCTGAAATTCAGCACAAAATTGACCTTAAAACCAAGCCGCTCGGGGCCCTCGGAATGCTCGAAGAGATTGCCCTGAAGATGAGCATGATCCAGGCAAGCCTCTTGCCAGAGGTCGGCAGCAAGGGCATGCTTGTTTTTGCAGCGGATCACGGTATTACGGATGAAGGTGTATCGGCCTACCCCGCAGACGTAACCCCCCAGATGGTGATTAACTTCATCAACGGCGGTGCCGCCATCAACGCATTCTGCAGGACGGGCGGTATAAATATGTCAATCATCGACATCGGCGTAAACTTCGACTTTGAGGCCGACAGCCGCCTGATCGATATGAAAGTCCGCAAGGGGACCCGGAATTTCGCCGCTGAACATGCAATGACTGCTGAAGAAGCAGAGCAGGCTGTCAGTGCCGGAATGAACGCTTTCAACATGATGTACGATAAGCACAAAGTCAGCATTATCGGTCTCGGCGAGATGGGAATCGGCAATACAACATCCGCATCTGCAATAATTTCGGCTGTTACCGGTAAACCGGCTGCAGAGGTTGCCGGCCGCGGAACCGGCCTTGACGACAAGGGCCTGGAACACAAGACTGAAATAATCGAAAAAGCCCTGGCGCTCCATAAACCGGACGGCTCGGACGGGTTAGATCTGCTGAAAAAAATCGGAGGGTATGAAATAGCGGGAATGGCCGGGGCAGCCCTTGCCGCAGCAGAAAAGGGCGTCGCAGTGGTATTCGACGGGCTGATCTCTACAGCCGCAGCTTTGATAGCATGGAGGCTGAACCCCGCAATCGCGGATTACGCTTTTGCCGGGCATAAATCAATTGAGGCGGGACAGAAATCAGCCCTTCAACTGCTGGGACTGACACCGATTGTCGATTACGGAATGAGGCTCGGGGAAGGGACCGGCGCTGCGATTGCGATGCATACGATAGACTGCGCCTGCGCGTTCATGAGAGATATGGCATCGTTCGAAGACGCCGGCGTTTCGGAAAAGAACTAGAAAATCTTGCTGATTTACAATTCAAAGCCTGCGGGTCAGCCGCAGACTAGAATCTTAAGACCTCTGCCGGCCTCGGCAGGGGCAAAATCCGGGGGCGGTTCGAGCCGGCTTAAAATCTGGCAGCCCTCGAGGTTTTCACTCACCATTGCTTCAAAATCGTCCCAGCCCCAGCCGGGACTGTTATGTGAAAGCAGGATTCTTCCGCCTGGGGCAAGCATTCCCGGAAGGCGTTTCAGCAGCCGCGGGTAATCCTTCATAGTCATAAAACTGCCCATCTGGGTTGGCGGAGGGTCCGCGATAATAAGGCTGTACGGGCCTTCCTTACCGAGTTTTCCGAATGATTTAAAAATATCATGCGGCAGAAAAACCGCCTTAGAACCCTTCCCGTCCGGAAACACTTCCGAATTCATACTATGATTTCTTTTGCCGATCTCCAGCGACCGGCTGTTTTTATCTATATTCACAACCTTTGCAGCTCCAGCCGCAAGCGCCGCGACTGATAATGCACAGGTATAGGAGAAAAGGTTCAGTACGTTAAATTCTCCGCTTCCGGAAGAAACGTCCTGAACTATAAGCTCGCGGATATAACGACGGGCACTGCGCATATCAGAAAAAAATCCCGGGTTCTGACCGCGCAGCGGGTGAATAAGGAAGTTCAGCCCGCCTTCGGTCACAGTCAATTCCTGCGGGATTTCTTCTGTACAGTTTCTGAATTCAGCCGGCCGAACGGATCTGTCCTGCACAAGTACCGGGCAGCCCGGAAACATCCCGTTCAGGACTTTTTCCAGCTGAATAATTTCATCTTCTGAGTACATGCGGTAAAGCGCTGCATATATCAGCGGCGGGAAAAAATCTATGTTTATATCCTCAAAACCGGGGGCCCGGCCGCCCCTGCCGAAGAGAAGCCGCACAGGCTCCGCAGGAACACCTTCCGGAGATACTGGGACGTCCAGTACCTTTGTTCCGGCCTTGATATATTCAGCAATTTTTTCCATTCCGGATGTTACAATTTAAGCGGCAAATAAACAAGGATTGACGACAACCTCTTTCAAATGCTGACCTTAGACTCTGCAGGATCCGCCCGAATTTATGCTTACAATATTTATAATATAAGTTTGCCTGCCTGCAAAAAAACCTATATTTTAGGATCAGGGACTATGACCGGCAATACGGAAAAAAACAGGATACTGATTGTCGAAGATGATCTCGAGATTGTTAACGTTGTTGCGATGAATCTTGAAAGTATCGGGTTATCTGTCGACTGTGTTCACGACGGAAGAAACGGGCTGCTGCAGGCGCAATCCGGGCACTATAAGCTTGTCATTCTTGATATTATGCTTCCGCAGCTCGACGGCTTGTCCGTATGCAGGCAGCTTAGAGAAAAAGATCCCTTCACCCCGATTCTGATGCTTACAGCCAAAACTGAAGAAATAGACAGGGTTCTCGGCCTTGAACTTGGAGCCGATGACTATCTTGCAAAACCTTTCAGCATGAGAGAACTGATTGCAAGAGTAAAAGCCCTACTAAGACGTGCAGCCGCGGGAACTCAAGCTGCTGAACACACAGAAACAGCAGGTAAAGAGCTTAAACTCGGCAGCCTGCATATCGACTTTGAGAAACACAGGGTTACCAGAAAGGGGGAACCCATAGATCTGACCGTTAAGGAATTTGAACTGCTTAGTGTTTTCGCAAGTAACCCAGGAAGGGCGTACAGCCGGGCAGACCTGCTCAACATAGTATGGGGATATAACTTTGAGGGCTATGAACATACTGTAAATACTCATATAAACCGGCTGAGAAGCAAACTCGAAGATGATCCGTCAAAACCTGAATATCTGCAGACGGTTTGGGGAATAGGCTACAGGTTCGCCGAAGAGGCCGGGGAAACACTATGATTCTGCGTTCTTTCTACGGAAGGATTTCAATTCTCTTTCTGGTTCTGATACTTATTCTCGGAGCGGCGAGCCTGATCATAGCATTCAACGCCTCGAGGCACCTTTTTGACGAGGTTGAGCAGCTTCTTAACCGTGAGTACGCGGCAAGCATCGCTTCGGAGCTTGAACCGCTGGTAGTGAACGGCTTCTCGGAAGACAACATTAAAAACGCTATTCACTACATGATGGTCCTGAACCCTATGGTTGAAATTTATCTGCTCGACAGCAGCGGAAATATTCTCAGTTATTTTGCGGGCGGGGACGACAAGGTAATAAAAACAAAAATCAATCTTGAGCCTCTCAGAATTTTCGCGGACAGCAGGGGTTACGAAACGGTGCTGGGGGATGATCCGAGAACAGAGAAGGACCGTAAACCCTTTTCAGCGGCGCCGCTGCTGATCGACGGCGACCCCGGATGGGTCTATGTAATTCTTCGGGGACAAAGCTATGATCATTCGCTTGCGATGCTTGAAACCGATTACTATACCAGGTCGGGATTATTTACATTCATAATTGCCCTGTCAGTCACACTCATCCTCGGACTGTCGCTGTTTTTTGTTCTGACAAACCGGCTCAGAAAACTCAGCCTGGGAGTGCAGGCATTTAAAAACGGATATTTCGATCACCGGATTACAGTCTCCGGAAAGGATGAAATTGCAAATCTTGCCGCAGCTTTTAATGAAATGGCGGAATCGATAGAAGACGGTATAAAAAAACTTCGGGATGCGGAAAGACAGCGGAGTGATCTGATGGCCAATATTTCACACGACCTGAGGAGTCCGTTGACTTCAATCAGGGGGCACCTTGAAACAATCCTTCTTAAAGAAGCAGGACTGTCGGAAAAGGAACGCAGGAATTTTATTGAAATAACGATCAGGAATGTCGAGGGATTCCAGCACCTTGTGGAAGAACTGCTTGACCTTGCGAAACTCGAAGCACGTCAGGTTTCACCGGAGTTTGACCTGTTTTCATTAGCGGAACTGGCCCAGGATGTGGTACTGAAAATAAAACCAAAATCGGATGGAAAAGGAATCCGGATAAAATATATTCCGGACCCCCGGCTGCCTTTGTACAGAGGTGACATCGGAATGATCGAACGCGCCCTGACAAATATTATAGAAAACGCGGTAGAACACACCCCTGAATACGGAACAATCAGTATCTCAGTCGTTACGGCAGGCAGCGGCCAGGTATTAACTGTCGCGGATACCGGCGAAGGGATTTCGGAGGATGATTTACCGCACATCTTTGAAAGATTCTACAGGGCCGACAAAAGCAGGACAAGAAAAACCGGGAGTACAGGCCTTGGCCTGGCCATCACAAAAGAGGTTGTGGAAATGCACGGCGGAACAGTAACAGCCGAGAGCCCCCGCAGCGGCGGAGCGGTATTCAGGATAAACCTGCCGCAAATAGTTTACTGATTGTTTCAGATTCCGTGACACTTTTGTGATATTTAACAGCTACCTTCTGTAGATAGGAGGTAAACATATGAAAGTGTTTACAATAATCGCGTTATTGATAATTGCGGCTGTTCCGGTTTTCAGTGCGGGACAGACAGAAGACCAGAACGAAATGGATAACACAATGATGATGGAATCCGATGAAAGCATGGATTCAGAAATGAGTCCGTTCATTGAATTTAAAGATTCCGGACAGGCCATGATGCTTGCAGAAGAAAAACCTACGGTGCTGTTCTTCAATGCAAGCTGGTGTCCCACCTGCAAAGCTGCCCGGGAGGATTTCACCGCTCACGCAGCCGACCTGACAGGCATCAACCTTGTCCTTGTTGATTATGACAACTCCGATGCCCTGCAGATGAAATACGGCGTAACCTATCAGCATACATTCGTACAGATCGCTGCCGACGGCACCGCGATTTCAACCTGGAACGGCGGAGCAACAAAAGAACTGCTCGAACACACAATGATGAAGGAAATGTAGTAATGACTATACTTGCTTTTTTCGCCTTTTTATCCGGTATAGTAACAATTCTGTCGCCTTGCATTCTGCCGGTGCTGCCTATAATTCTTTCGGGCAGTATAGGCGGAAAAAGGAAGCCTATAGGAGTTGTTACCGGCTTCATTCTTAGTTTCAGCACCTTTACTCTTGCCCTTACAGCAATTGTTCAGACCATCAACATTCCGCCGGATGCGCTGCGGATAGCCGCTGTCGTTATCATAATCGGCTTCGGACTAGTTCTTGTTATTCCCCCGCTTCAGCAGAAGTTTGAACTCGCGGCATCCGGACTGACAAGCAGAAAGAGCAGTAAAAACCGGGGCGGCTTCGGCGGAGGAATACTGACCGGGGCAAGCCTTGGACTGCTGTGGACGCCCTGTGTAGGCCCTATAATGGCATCGGTTATAAGCCTTGCAGTCAGCAGGCAGGTTGACGGCGGTGCGGTCATCATTGTGCTTGCCTACACAGCCGGTACAGCTGTTCCCATGTTCGGGGTCATGGCAGGCGGGCGCAGGCTTATTACCCGCTTTCCCAAACTGACATCAAACACCGTAAAAATTCAAAGGATTTTCGGAATTATTATGATCATCGCCGGAATCGCAATCGCAACAGGACTCGACCGGAAGTTTCAAACCGCAGTTCTGAACGCTTTTCCGAATTACGGCAGCGGGCTTACATCCTTCGAAAACAGTGATTCAATCCGGAATGTGCTCGACCGCAGGGCGGATAACAACAGGGATTCCACCCAGCCGGCCGGGACAAGCCGGAACGGCTTTGACTGGAGCAGCAGGCCGAAAAATGCACGGTTGGGAAACTTCGGCGCAGCCCCTGAAATTATCGCGGACGGCCCATGGATCAACGCTGAAAAGCCGCTGAATATGGAAGACCTGCGCGGCAAGGTTGTACTGATTGATTTCTGGACATACAGCTGCATAAACTGCGTTCGCACACTGCCCTACCTCAGACAGTGGCAGGACAGGTATTCCGGACAGGGACTGGTAATAATCGGGGTTCACTCACCCGAATTCGCATTTGAACGTAATGAAGCAAACGTCAGACAGGCAGTAAAAGATCTCGGGGTAACCTGGCCGGTTGTACTGGACAACGACTTCAGCCAGTGGAATGCTTACACCAACCGCTATTGGCCGGCCCATTACTTCATCGACGCTGAAGGCCGAATCCGTTATTTTCACTTCGGCGAAGGTGCCTACGATGATTCGGAAAAGGTAATCCGGAAGCTCCTGACAGAAGCCGGATACAGCCTGACAGCCAATTCAGCCGCCGAAGACTGGAAAGGTACAGACAGCAAAACACCGGAAACCTATCTTGGCTACCGAAGAGCAGCGGGTTTTATGTCGGAATCCGAAAGAAAAAATGACACCCCTGTTGTTTACAGCATTCCCCGGACACCTCAAAACGGGGAATGGGGTATCAGCGGCGAATGGATAATCAGAAACGATTTTATTGAGCTCGACGGTTCCGGAACACTCGAACTCGGCTTTGATGCACGTGATGTCTTTCTTGTAATTGAACCCTTCCGGGAGAACAGCAGCATCGATGTCAGCATTGACGGCGGGACTGCACCTGATACATCCGATGTATCAGGCGGGAGGATTATTCCCTCTGAAAGCAGGGTATACCAGCTGATCAGTCTTCCGGAAGCCGGTCAGCATGTTCTGAAATTAAACATAAGCGGAAGGATGAGATTATATGCATTCACTTTCGGATAATCTTTTTGAAGAAGGAGTTTAGAAATGAAAACATTTTTTAGAATAGTAATTCTTGCAGCTGCTGTGTTTACAGTATTTACATTTTTGCTTTCCGCGCAAGGATCCCGGGATAAAATGGACCAGGGTGAATCAGAAAAAACCGCGGTTCCCCCGCCAGGTTTCAACGGATCGGAGTGGGTCAAGCCTTCGGAGAAGGAGCTTAAAAATGAACTCACCGACCTTCAGTTCCAGGTAACCCAGTATGAAGGTACGGAGTACCCCTTTCAGAACGAGTTCTGGGACAACCATGAAGCGGGAATATACGTTGATATAGTATCCGGAGAACCGCTTTTCAGTTCAACCGACAAATTTGAGTCAGGTACCGGATGGCCTAGTTTTACCAGGCCTCTTGCACCCGGAAATATAACCGAGAAAACAGATTCTTCATTCGGCATGCTCAGAACTGAAGTACGCAGCTTCTATGCGGACTCGCACCTCGGACACCTGTTCCCTGACGGGCCGGCGCCTACAGGACTCAGGTACTGTATAAACTCGGCGTCTCTAAGATTTATTCCGGTAGATAAAATGAGAGAATCCGGTTACGGAGACTATCTGTACCTGTTCGAAGATAAAATGGGTAAGGAGTAGACATTATGAAACAGAAATCCCGATATAAACTCAATCTTATATTTCTGACTATAACGGCAATTCTTCTGTTGTTCGCACTGCAGGGGCTGACTGCCTCCGGAAACAGCGCGGATTCAGACAGCAGCGGACGGCTTGTCATCCGCGGAAAACTGCCGGACTGGCATGATAAATATTCTGCTGATCAGGTGGACACAGCTGTTTTTGCCGGCGGATGCTTCTGGGGAGTCGAAGCGGTATTTGAGCAGCTTGAAGGGGTACTTGATGCCCAGTCGGGATATTCCGGCGGAGACGCCGACACGGCATCGTACCATATGGTAGGCACTGGGAATACCGGACACGCGGAATCTGTCCGGGTAATATATGATCCTAAACAGATTAGCTATGTAACCCTGCTTGATGTGTTTTTTACAGTCGCGCATGATCCGACACAGCTGAACTACCAGGGGCCTGATCATGGAACCCAGTACCGCTCTGCAATTTTCTACGAAAACCGTGAACAAAAAACGGAGGCTGAGGACTTTATCCGCGAACTTGAGACAAAGAAGGTTTACAAAGACAGGATAGTAACCCAGGTAGTACCGCTCAAGGCATTTTACCCGGCAGAAGATTACCACCAGGATTTTCTCAGGCTGAACCCTGATTACGGATACATAGTTTACTGGGATCTGCCCAAGCTTGCTGATTTACAGAAAAGATTCCCCGAACTTGTAGCAGTTCTTAACAAATAAAATAAGCCGGAGAGCCGTTCTCTCCGGCCATATTATCACTCCTGATATTATTTCAGCAAATCACCGTTTACATAAAGATGAAAACTGCCGGTAT
Organism: Spirochaetales bacterium; assembly: GCA_003245835.1. Classification (GTDB taxonomy): domain Bacteria; phylum Spirochaetota; class Spirochaetia; order UBA9216; family UBA9216; genus Thalassospirochaeta. The sequence continues at coordinate 8,284 of QKCC01000138.1, forward strand.
CAATATTATCAGCCGAACCGTTCAGCTCACTTATATAAGAGTCCCCGGAAAGCTTCCAAAGGCTCGAGCCGTCGATGCTGACTGAAACAAAGCTTCCTTCATTTCCGGGATTTATTGATCCTTTATATTCTGTACCTTCAGACAGATTCAATGATAATGAAGAGATACTGTCAACTATTACGTTTCCATACAGATCCTGATCCGCCGCTGTAAAAGTACAGTCGCCGCCGTTTTCTCCTGAAATTCCCCATCCGTTACGGGAATCGTTTCCTGCAACCTTCAGAAGATTATCATTTGAAAGTGTTAATTGTACATTTTCCAGTTCAATTTTGCAGGAAGTGTTTGTTACATAAAACAGATCTCCGCTCATCGACGTCAGACTTCCGCCCGACATTGAGAATGAACTTTTACCCACTGCAGCATCACCGGACATGCTCTGGTAGATCATCACATTCTGAAGGTTTTCAACATTGTCCTTCTGCATATTACCTGTTACAGCGCAATCGGTCAGCGTAACAGAATTCATTCCTTCAACAACGACTGCCTCCGAAGAGGTTGCCGTCAATTCGGCGTTTTGGATGCTGATCTCTGCGGTCGAGTAGACCGCCGGCGAACCCGTCCCATGCGAAGTATAACTGCCGCCTACGACAGTAAGCGTTCCGCCACCCCTGTCAGTCCTCAGAGCAGCAGAGGAGTTACCATCGGTTTCAACAACCGAATCGGTCACAGTCATATCTCCCCCGCCGGCAACCATAACCCCGCCCGAGCTGTTTGCAGTGGTCCTGATAACAGTGTTATTGACTGCAGCACTGGTGCCTGTACCGTATGAGAAAATTCCGTTTCCGCCGTCAGCAGATGAAAATATATTTGCGTTGCTTATTGATACGCTTGCACCGTCTGTTAAAAGAAGCGCCGCGTTATTTCCGTAAAAATTACTGCTGTCGCCGGCTCCGGCTGCTCCGCCCGTCTTCTTTACGGTAATATTCTCGAGTTTTACCCGGACCTCGCCTGCGACTCTCAGAGCATTTTCGGCATCTCCGTCCGATTCAAAAACTCCGCCGTCAACATTGCCGTAGGTGATATTTGCAAACGTTCCCTGGTCAGCCGCCGCGCTGGCGTCCCCGGGGCCGCCGCCTTCAGGAGGAGGCCCGCCACCGGGAGGCATCCCGTCGGGAGGAGGGCCCTGCGGCCTCTGGCCTCCGGGGGGAGGCGGTCCGTTCGGCGGCTGCGTTCCGGGAGCGCGGCTGCCCATTGACACAGCACTTTCCGGACCGGAACCGGAAGACGAATCGCCGCTGCTGGTACAGGAAAAAGCGGACACTGACAGAATCAGCAGAACAATACTGATAATGATAATAAAGGCTGTTCTTTTTTTGCCGGTCTTAATCATCTTTAAACCTCTCTGTTATTTTTCTTTGAACCGCGGCCAACTGACAATTAAGAACATTTTGCCGGTACCGCTGCTTTTAAAGTATTTACAGAAGGATAGCCTTGTCAGGCATGAGGATGGTTAATCAAGTGTAAAGAGAATGTAAACAATGTAAAAATGCATTATGAAGATGTCCCAAAGTTAAATTGTTTAAATATTAGATATAGTCATCACTATTCATTTTTTCGATATCCAGTAAAAACAGAATCCGCTTGCTCACGGAAAAATCAAACTGCATTTTCGCACCAATTTGATCCGAAAGGCTTGTTATGACCAGCATCCCCATCGAGGAGGATTTGTGGAGATCAAAATCTGCAGGGTAAGGTTTACCGTTGTCTTCGTATATAAGACACACCAGCTTATCGGTTCCCAAAGTAAGTCCTGCAGTAATCAGCAATTCCAGATCCTTTATCTTCGCATGTTTGATTGAATTTACGATCAGTTCCGAATAAATCAGCCCTATAGTGATGGCAGTTTTTGAATCGCAAATCAGATCTTTCTCAAATAAATCTTCAATTAGCACTCCGGGAACATCCGAAGAATCAACGACAGTATCGCAGAGTTTTTTTAGATAATCTCCTAAATTAAGCTTTGAATAAGCCGCTTCTGTCTGCAGCATTTCATACGCAGTACTGATAGCTTCTATTTTGCTGATTAATTTCCTGTTTCGCTGTACAAGCTCCTCACCATCTGAGCCTGTCTGCTGCAGCGTTACATAGCTTATAATAAATGCAAGATTATTTTTAATCCGGTGCTGAAGTTCCCGCAACAGAAGATCCTTTTCTGAAAGAGCCGTTTCAAGTTCGACATTCGCCGATTTCAGTTTTGAACTTAAACCCAGAACAAGTTTTAGAATTGTAAAATATGAAATGAGAATGACAACTGCAAATAAAAGTACAGCCTGGATTACAACAGGCTTGATCACGGATTTAATCCCTTCACGCCAGCTTTGCTGATTCAATTCTGCGTACAGGTAGTATCCAGTTTCACCGACAGGAGCAGTCGCAGAATATTTATAAATTTCATTGCTGCCCTCTTCATAATCCACAATTTTAACGTTCTGCAGAATATGAGTAGCATCGTAAGCCGGCTCATTGAGCAGAAAAGCCCCGGTATCTGTTCCTATTTCGATTCCGTTATGTATAATCGGATTCCTGATCAGAGTATAAGTTCTGTTGTCCCGGGTAAAAATTTTCAATCCTGCGGCGGAATCAAGCTCCGGCCCCGGCGATGAAACGAAATATCCCGCTATTACACTCCCGTCGGCAGCGGTCCTGAAGGCATAGACAAGATTTTTGTATACCGCGGCACCCTCAGCATATTTAGGCTGGGTGTACTTCTTCAACTCGTCGAGCGCGGCATGCCCGGTATAATAATCGTAGAGCTTCTGTTTGATCATCGATCTGCTTGAGACAGCTTTAACATATTCTTCAATGATTAATATTTCATAATTTATTTCGGCTGCATGGATCAGCAGGTCAGCCTTGAATTCTGAGATGCTGTCGCGTTCGTTACGCTCCATTACAACTATAACGGTCACAAAAATTGAGACAATCATTATTGAGAATATGAATAAAGCAATCTGAATAATAAAAATCCTGTTCAACTGTCGGGTAGGCATAGTTAATTATAGGAAAATAAACGTTAAAATCAAATAAAATCAGGAGTTATCTTATTACAGGCAGCCCGCTTTCCGCGGGTCAGCCGTCTTTGTCATACTTCTAAATTAGTCCTGTCTCAAGAGCAAGATCATACTCATCGGGGTAATCTTCAAGTTCATCCACATCAATGCCGTAATAATCGTAGTAGGCAAAATCCGGATCATCCTGAAACTTCTGATACTCCCTTTCCGCATCGTTTTTCCTCAGAAAAACCTCAACAAGGCTGACGCCGTCGGTAACGAACCAGAGCTTTCCAGTCATCGTATACTCCTTGTCTGCAAGGTGAAACGGCACTCCGAATGCTATTTTGAATGAAAGAAAAAGGTTGTTATATAAACCCCTGCCAACCTCAACTTATACCTTCAACATATCCACTGTACCTACAGCCGCTTCTACCCAAAAGATATAAGCAGACATTGTTAGCATATAGGTTCCATTGTCTGCTGCTAATTTAGTTTAAATATATTCTATTTTCTGTTTATGTCAAGATTTTTTATGCGCCTGACTCCCGACAGCCGGATCCGACAAATTGCTGATTGTTACATGAGGATAAGGAATTGTTATATCAGCCGCACGGAATTCTTCAAGTATTTGCTTCATTACCGAGTTTCTGGTCTCAACATAACGGGTTTTATCAAACCAGACACCGAATCTCAGGTTAATACCCGAATCTGCAAAGTTGTTAATAAGGATAAATGGTGCGGGCTCATCAAGACAGTAAGTATTTTCAGCTGCGATTCTTTTAAGAGTATTCACAACAAGTTCAAGGTCCGCTTCATAACCGACAGAAACGTCTATATCCATCCTGCGGATCGGAAACCGGGTAATATTGGTGATATCGGTTGAAATAAGAGTTTCATTTGGAATACGGATAAGCAGGTTGTCGAAGGTCCTCAGCTTGACCGAAAGCAGTTCAACTGAATGCACTATTCCGGTTTTATCACCTACCTTGATAGCGTCTCCAATCTCGAAACTCTTTTCCGTAACCATAAAGACACCGCTTATTATGTTTCCGAGGCTTTTTTGGGAAGCAACACCAAACGCAATACCAAGGATTCCGGCGGCGCCTAGAAGCGCTGTAAGGTTTATCCCGAGCTGCGATAGAATTATAATAAGCAGAAGCACAAAGCCGGTATAATTCACGATCTTACCGGCAAGCATCCTGTTCTGGGGGTTTGTCCGTTTGAAAACAGTCCTGAAAAGTATCAGCCTGAAAAGCCTGATAACACCAATTCCGACCAGTAAAATTATCGCGACTTTCAGCACCTGTTCATAGGACAGGTGACCGAAAAAATCTTTAATTGTTCCTAAATCAAAACTCTGCATACATTATCCTGTATATAAATTCTTAAAAAAGTAAAAACTTCGCCGGATAAGGTTCTTGTCCTCCGCCGCACCTGGGGGAGCGAGGAATACTGAGTCTTCCACTGTATTCGGAGGAGTTTTACGGTAAACGATCTGGCTTATCTGTTCCTGTCCATGAAAAGTAATGTTAACAGGGCTGCCGATAAGGCCTGAACTGCTTTTATAAATGGACAAATAGGGAACTCTGAAAATCATTTTTTCAAATTCAAGGTTCTGATCGGATTTGTTTACGATAGACAGCGGACAGTAAACACTTGATTCAAAAGCACTGTAATCTGCAATGCTGCAGCAAAGCGGACTTTCCAGAAAATATGCAAACTCCCCGTTCTCCGGATTTCCGAAAAAACTGCGTGAAAGCTCTTTGAGAACTATTTCCATAAGCATTATCTTTTTCTGTTTTGATCCGAAAAAAATACGCAATGTGAACGGAACCTCGACGAATGCATCTAGTTTTCGTGACGGAAGGATCGAAATATACTGGGACGGTTTAAGGATAACCGGCAAATCTGGAAGCCCCGGCTCCAGAAAAACTGAGTGTTCATTTCCGGTTATAAATCTGCTTTCTGTTTCTCCGCTTTCGGAAATCCTGGTAATAATCAGCTCATTTCTGACCCGCCTGAGCCTGACAGACTGTTCGCCGGGAAGCGGTATTATGAATCCGGAATCCGGCAGCTCAATTCTTCCCCAAGGAATCTGAAAATCTGTCAAAATTCACCTCTTTTAAATTTAATACACTATCAGTATATATATGAAATATATTTCTTTCTATTCAATTCTAAATTATAATACCATAAAACATATTTCATAAAGGGGGCTTATCGAATATGGCCAGATTTTTCAGTAAACGGGCGGATGCATTGGGGAAACGTCCCGGAGAAATGGTATACATAGGCAGAAAGCCAGCCAAGGAAACCCAGATAGGAATAATCACCTACGACGGGAAAGATTTAACTGAAAAAAACAGGCTCATAGCTGCAGAGCTTTCGTCAAAGCTCGATGAAAAAAAATCATGGATAAATATCGAAGGGATTTCAGACAAAAGTTCGATGGAAACCGTTCGCGATCTTTTTAAAATCTCACCGCTGATCGCCGCTGATATAATGCACACAGGAACGAGACCTAAAGCCAATACCTTTGATTCGGGTATCTACGTCACAATGAAGATGCTGATGTATGAAAAGGAACGGAACATTATTCTGTCCGAACATCTGAGCCTGATAATCAGCGGAAATTATCTGATCTCTTTTCAGGAGGCTGAAGGCGATGTCTTCGGTCCCGTAAGGGAACGTCTGAACGACAGCAAGGCACGTATCAGAAACTCCGGAGTTGATTACCTTGCGTATTCGCTTATGGATTCAGTCACCGACAATTACATTGCCATTCTGCAGAACCTTGCCGAAAAGATAGAGGATGTGGAAGAGGAGCTGCTCGATTCGCCTGATGAGGATGTCCTGAAACAGATTATTTACCTGAAGAAGGAGCTGCTGTTCCTTTCGAAATCGATCCGCCCGGCAAAGGAAGCTGTCAAGCAGCTTATTACCGATAAACCCGCTCAAATAGCCGGAAGCATGGAATTCTATTCCGATCTCTATTCCAACCTTACACATGTTGTTGAGACTATCGATCTGTATAAAGAAATTGCCATTGAACAGCAGAATACTTACAACGCCTATGTGAACAACAGGCTGAATGAGATCATGAAATTCCTGACAGTTTTTTCGGTTATCTTTCTTCCTCTGACGCTGATTACCGGCATATACGGTACCAACTTCGATTTTATTCCCGAACTGCATTTCAGATACGGTTACCCTATGCTGTGGGGTACGCTTGTTCTGTTCGCCGGAATTTTGATTATTATATTCAAAAGAAAGAAATGGTTCTGACTTAAACACTGAATTCGCAGCTTCTTTAACCGCAGAAAAAGGACCGGGGGAAAATCGTTCGGATCAAACGACCTTTCCCCGGAATTTTAGAGGATAATTAACACCTATAATTAATCCGGAAGTCTTTCATAATATGTATCACCCAGGTCGTCTGGGTTCATAGCTTTATAAACCTTAGCCTGGTATTTTAATGCCGGTGCAAACGGGTGCTTTGTGTAGACGTCCTTTCTGAACTCTTCAGTTGTAGAATACCCGTCGTATCCGCGTGCATTTGAATTAAGTTTTTCAAATCCGCAGCCGCTCCAGCCTTTGGAAGCAGTCCATGCAGCAGAAGCATCAAAGAATTCGAGACATCCGTCTGTGGATTCTTTGTCGGCGCTGTCGAAACATGTGAAGTTCTCC
>QKCC01000304.1 GCA_003245835.1 Spirochaetales bacterium
AATGCCCTCGGGCAGGCCCTGCTCGCGAAGCGGATGGGCAAGACCCGGATTATAGCCGAGACAGGAGCGGGGCAGCACGGTGTGGCAACAGCGTCGGCATGCGCTAAGCTCGGCCTTGACTGTGTCATCTATATGGGCACGGAGGACATCAGGCGGCAGCGCCCGAATGTTTACTGGATGGAGCTCTTCGGCGCCGAGGTGCGCGGGGTTGAATCCGGAAGCAGGACGCTGAAAGACGCTGTCAACGAGGCATTCCGCGACTGGACGGCAAGCTGTAAAAACACACACTACCTGCTGGGCTCGGCACTCGGTCCGTCACCGTACCCGGACATGGTCCGCGAGTTCCAGTCGGTTATAGGGAACGAGGTTAAAGCACAGATGACCGAAGGACCCGGGCAGCCGGACATAGATGTGATGGTCGCCTGCGTCGGCGGCGGTTCAAATGCGATCGGTTTTTTCAGCCCTTTTATCGGGCAGGATGGGCCGAGGCTGATCGGGGTTGAGGCCGGCGGACGCGGAAACGGCCCTGGCAACAACGCAGTCAGAATGGACGACAGCGGCAAAACAGGAATTGTGCAGGGCTATAAAAGCTTTTTTCTGCTTGATGAAGACGGACAGGTCCTTCCGACTCATTCCATTTCTGCCGGGCTTGATTACCCGGGCATAGGTCCGCAGCTTGCTGAGCTCGGCCGCTCCGGACGTGTAGAATTCCGTTCGGCCACCGACAATGAAGCTTTGGAAGCGCTGAAGTTTTTCGCGCGGACCGAGGGTGTAATTTTTGCAATGGAGTCGGCACATGCCGGAGCGGCCGCAATAAAGCTGGCTGCGGAGCTCGGACCCGGCAGGAATATAGTGATCAATATGTCCGGCAGGGGTGATAAGGATATATTCATATCAGCCGCCGCGCTTGACGGTAAAAAATGGAAGGCCTTCCTTGAAGAAGAAGCCGGGAGGATTAAATGAGCACAGATAACCGAATGAAGCTTGTAACACATTTTATCGCCGGCTACCCGACGCTCGAGTCCTCCTTCGAGACTGCGAAGGGGCTGATTGCCGGTGGGGCCTACGCGCTTGAGATGCAGATACCCTTTTCCGATCCTTCGGCCGACGGTCCGGTCATTGAATCAGCCTGCCGAAAATCGCTTGAGGCAGGGTTCAGGGTTGCCGAAGGATTCGAACTTGTCGAACGGATTAAGGCTTTTGCCGATATTCCCGTCTACATCATGAGTTATTCGGCAATTGTGTTTAACAAAGGAGTCAGTGCTTTTGTCGAAAGGGCCAAAAAAACCGGAGCTTCCGGGCTTATAATTCCTGACCTTACACCGGGCAGCGACGAAGGCCTTTATGAAACAGGCAGGAATGCCGGAATCGGGGTCGTCCCTGTTATTGTTCCGGGCGTAAGCGACAGCAGGCTGTCAGAGATAATGGCCGAGAAGCCCGAATGGGTCTACCTTGCGCTACGCAGCGGGATTACCGGCAGTTATACGACGCTCGATGAAGAGAACCTGGGCTTTCTTGCCAGGTTGCGGAAGTACGGTGTAAAGATTATGGCCGGTTTCGGAATCCGGACTCCTGAGCAGGTGGAAACACTCAGGCCGTACTGTGAAGCCGCCATAGCAGGTTCATTTATAGTAAACCGGGTAACCGAAGCTGCGGCGGCATCCGCTGTAGAAAGCGTTCAAGAGGCGGCAGCTGATGCCGTAAAATACCTGCTTGGACAGGACCAGCTGTAATTAAAAGTGTTTGAGGCTTTCTTCACCTCTACAGTCTCCGGGTCTCGACATAATCCGGCGTTGCAGTTATTATTGAACCAGCGGCGGATGTTTTAAGACATCTGCTCGGGAGTGAGACTATGGTTATAAAATTCAGTTCCCAGGGAACCGGAGCATGTCCGCTGTGCAGTAATTTTGAAGATTGCAAAATACTTGCGAAGACGGAAAAAACGCTGCAAAAAGTAGTAGATGATAAAAATGACGATGTTATGGAAGTTGTAATCTACCGATGCCCGGAATTTACAGAAATCGGGCTGATGGAAGATGATATGGCTCCGTTCAGCTGAGCCCTGTCTATATAAAAAACAGATTAATGCAGCCCGTCCGTTTCCGGACGGGTTTTTATTTAACAGGTTCGTTTGTGAAATAAATTATACGCAGGGCAGCATGAGCCTGATTGTAAATTTACCGCCGCTTATTTCTGCACTGATCCTGCCGCTGTGAAGTCGTACAATCTCTCTGCAGATTGACAGTCCAAGCCCGCTGCCGTCACTGCTGCTGCGCGATTCGTCTCCCCTTACCATCCGCTCAAAAAGCATCTCGGGATCGATGCCCTCCAGGGATGCTGCTGTGTTCGACAATTCCAGGACAATATTCCGGTCCTGATTGAACAGAGTCAGTTCGGCGTCTTTCTCTCCGTCGGTATAAAGTGTGAGGTTGTCGAAGAGGTTATTGATTACCCTTGCTATATGATCGGGGTCGCCGTATACGGAAGATTCTGTAACAGTTATCCGCGTTTTCAGTTCGATTCCAGACTCTGAAATCTTCGCGCTGTGCTCTTCCAGCACCTGCTCAAGCAGATCCTGGAATTGAAATACTGTCTTGGAAAGTTTGAGCGAACTGTCCGTGTATTTTACATAGGTAAAAAGGTCGGCAATAAGCTTCCTGAGCCGCTGGGCCTGGCTGTGACATCGCTCTATATAGACTTTCTGATCCTCGGCGGATGTTGTGATTGTTTCAGGGTTCTTTAGAATGTTCAGATAACCGATCAGCGAGGTGAGAGGTGTTTTCAGATCATGTGAAATACCGCTAATCAATTGTAGGTTTCTCTGTTCATCCTTCTCCCTTTCTTCGAGCATTCTTTTGATTGATTTTCTCATTATGTCGATGTTTTCACCGAGGTGTCCGAACTCGTCATTGCCGAACTGCCTGATTCTGATGTCGAGGTTGCCCCTGGTGATGTGGGCCACACAGCTGTCCATGTAGTTTATATCTTTGATGATTTTCCTGGACTGCAGCAGGAAAACAATACCGAATGCGAGCACGGCAATCAGACCGAGAATGTAGTCGCTGGTAAAGAACAATTTGCTCTCAAAGGGTACGCTCTGGTATACAAGCAGCCCGGTTCCGTTCGCAAGTTCGGCCGGCAGGGTAATATAGGGCATTGCGTATCCGCGGTTCGTGTCGTTGAAGAACCCAAAATCATGGAGCTTATGATAGATGAGCAGACCGTCAGCATCTATTAATTCAATGGACGACCTGTATTCGGGATCGTGTACCTCAAGATATTCAGCAGCACTGTCCGGGTTCAGTCCTTTAAGTCCTGAAACAAGGTCATTTGCGGTAACCTCAGATATTTCTCTGTAGTTTTTCCATTCTTCAAAACTTCTGGATTCAAACCATGATGAAAAAGCGAATGCTGTGGCCTGAAAGGCAATAAACGCAACGATTATCGAAAAAACAAAGTACCATAAGAGCCGCAGCTGCAGGCTATTCCATTTTATACCCCATTCCCCAGACCGTTTTAATATAGCGCGGATTTTTCGGGTCATCACCTAATTTCTCCCGTAGTTTTCTGATATGAACCATAGTGGTATTTCGTGATACTGATACATCTCCCCACACTGCATCAAGCAGCCGGTCAATGCTGAACAGGATTCCCCGGTTGCTTGCCAGAAGATCTACAATCGAAAATTCTGTGGGAGTCAGCCGGACTTCCTTCCCGTCGACGAATACCTGGGCTGAATCCCGTTTTATCAGCAGATCTCCTATTGTGATTTCATTTCTGCCGTCCGACGGAGTATGGTGAATGTTGTACGTTTTGTTTCTTCTGAGCATCGCTTTAATTCTGGCTGTTAACTCGAGCGGGTTAAAGGGCTTTGACAGGTAATCATCGCCTCCCGAGGCAAGCCCGTAGATCTTGTCTGCATCCTCCGCTTTTGCGGTCAGGAACAGAATCGGGATGTTGCTGAAATCCCTTATTTTGACGCAGGCTTTGATTCCGTCGAGGACGGGCATCATGACATCAAGAAGCAGAAGGTCGAAGTCTTCGTTTCGAAG
>QKCC01000240.1 GCA_003245835.1 Spirochaetales bacterium
GATAAGGCTTTCCCGGTGTTTCCGGCCGAATACCCGTCATTTCCTGCTGACCTTGTTGAGGCTTTTGAAAAAGCGACGGGGAGGAAAATCCTCGGTAATAAGGCCGCTTCCGGTACCGCTATTATTGATGAGCTAGGTGAAGAGCATATGAGGACAGGTTTTCCAATCTGCTACACATCGGCTGATTCAGTTTTTCAGATAGCTGCACATGAAGAAGTAATACCAATCGATGAACTTTACTCCATCTGTGAGACAGCCAGAAAGCTCTGCGATCCGTATATGGTCGGGCGCGTAATAGCCAGGCCTTTCATCGGTAAGCCGGGGGAATTCAGCCGGACGAGCCGCAGGCACGATTACAGTATTGCTCTTCCCGGCGATTCGATCCTCGATCACTTCCGGTCACAGTCTGTTAAAACTACTGCTGTCGGAAAAATCGGGGACATCTTCAATCAGCAGGGAATCGATTCAACATGGCCCGATAAAGGTAACCCGGCCTGCCTTGACAGGACAGCTGCGTTATTATCAGAGCCTGAATCCGGCACTGAGTTCATTTTTGTAAACCTTGTCGATACTGATATGGTTTTCGGTCACCGAAGGGACATTAAAGGATATCATGATGCTGTTAAGCAGATAGATCAGAGGCTGCCTGAAATCTTGTCGTTGATGAAGGACGGTGATCTCCTCATAGTTTCTGCGGATCACGGCTGTGATCCGTCTTTCAGGGGAACTGACCATACACGTGAGCATGTGCCGCTCTTATATTATAAAAAAGGCAGTAAAGGAATCAGCCTGGGAATCAGGGAATCTTTTACTGATCTGGCGCAGAGCCTTACAGCCTATTTTAATATTGGACCGTTTAAACGCGGTAACTTCTTTGCTTTTTAATTGTTTATCATGATAGAATGAGGTAGTTTTAAAGTGAACTTGATATTGGAGGAATACAATGTCCGCATTTAAAAAAACGACTATATCTGCGGTTTTTTTATTAATTGTTTCAGCTGCGTCGATGTACGCATTCGGCACCAAGGAAATACCCGAAATACCGCCGGTTACATCCGGAACCCAGTATATTTCTCCCAACGGGGACGGAATTCAGGATGAGGCAACGCTTGATTTCAGCGTAAAGCTTTATGTTAAAAGCGATAAAGGTTATGTTCCCGAGTACGGATTAAAAATTCTTGATTCGGACGGAACCATTGTCGCACAGAAGATCGAAAAGGAAACAAGCGATGTTTTCTGGCTGTTCCAGATTTTCAGGGGATATGATGAGTTCAACCTCGAGAAGCAGATAACCTGGGACGGAAAGGATACCGACGGAAATGTTCTTCCGGATGGTACCTATGCAGTACAGGTCTGGGTTAAGGATGCCGACAAGCATTTAACCGAGATTGATGTGGATGATTTTGTCATAGATACAGTAAAACCGTCTGTTTCGCTGAGGAAACCCGAATCCATGCTGTTTTCACCCAACAACGATGGCAACAAGGATGTATTTATTATCCTGCAGGCTGACGGTACGGTGGAAGTCGAATGGAAGGGAATAATCAGGGATTCCGACGGTAATATAGTAAAAACCTTTACCTGGGAAAATCAGGCGCCCGGCGACGTACTCTGGGACGGTCTGGATCAGGACGGCGGTATGCTCTCGAACGGGACATACAGCTATGAAATACAGACTACGGACCTTGCCGGCAACGCATCCGACAAGTATACGCTTGAAGGAATAATTCTTGACGGTATGTCCGCCATCTTCAAACTGGAAGCGGACACGACAAGCTTCTCACCGAATGCCGACGGCGTTAAGGACGAAGTCAATATTACACCGGTTTACGAGATGCCCGAAAATATCGTCAGCTGGAGCTGGTCGCTATATGACGGCAAGAATGTGGTGATGCAGAAAAGCGGCACCGCTGATGCCGACGGACTGCCTGAATCAGTTGTTATTGACGGGCTGAACGAATCAGGGCTTCCTCTTTATCCCGGCACATACCTTTTTTCAATGTCGGTAGAGTATGAGAACTCATGGCGCCCCGTAGTTGAACTGCCGCTGGTGCTGGATGTTTCCGCTCCCCAAATCGAGGTCACCCCTGACAAGCTTGCTTTTTCACCGAACGGCGACGGGCTCGGTGATGATATAACAATACAATTTAAGGCCAACGAACCGGTAACCTGGGAAGGAAGTATAATCGACATGACCGGTAAACTTGTGCTGGAAACTGATTATTCAAGAACTTCTTCGGTTATCAAATGGGACGGAACTACCCCGGACGGTAAGGATGTTCCCGACGGCGAATACCTTGTGCTCGGCGTCTTTACGGACGAGGCAGGAAATGTCACATACGCGGAGCCCTTTACTGTTAAAATCGACAGGCGTGCAGTCGGACTGGTTCTTGATGTTCCTGCCGGCTTCTCTCCGAACGGCGACGGCTACAACGATTCACTTAAAATCGGAATCAAAGCCGATCTCTATGATGATGTGAAAGAATGGCGCCTGATAATTATTGATGATGCAGCTGAAATCCAGACTTCGTTCAAGGGAACAGGCAGCCTTCCTGACGCAGAGAGCTGGAACGGTATGATCACCCAGGAAGGAAATATCGCGCCGGCGCTCGAGGGCGCTTATCAGGCGGTTCTTTATGTGGATTACGTAAAAGGCGATTTTGCGAAGGCTGAGTCTGATCTCTTCCTGCTCGATAACCAGCCTCCGAAGATCAGCATGGTCGTTACGGCCAAGCCTTTCGCAGAGACGGAATCCGGGCTTGAAGGCTCCGTCTTCATTGCTGTCGAAGTTGAGGATGACCGTGATGTTGAAGGCTGGATGCTCGATGTCTACAACGAAAACGGAAACAATGTAAGAACCTATGCCGGAAAGGGAAACCCGAGCGGCAATATTACATGGAATACTGCCGATAACGGGATTAACCTTGTTGAAGGCGAGAACTACACAATAGCGCTGCGTGTTTCCGATGAAGCCGGAAATACGACAACTTTGCGCAAGAGCATCAAGCTTGATGTCATGCTGATAAAGAAAGACGGCAAGTATTTTGTAATGGTTCCGAATATCATTTTCGGTGCGTATAAATACAAACTCGATTCTGCAGGACCCGCACAGGAAAAAGCGAATTATGAATCGCTCAAACGTATAATTGAGCTTTCTGAAAGGTTTCCGGACTACGGACTGATTCTTGACGCGCATGCACTGAACATTTATCTCGGTACCGACAGGGAAAACCGCGAAGAAGAGATTCTTATGCCACTTACCGAAAACCGTGCAGCTGAAGTTAAAAAAGCGCTGGTTGAAATGGGAATGGATCCAGAAAGAATCGAGATGGAAGCCTTCGGCGGCCAGTATCCGCTTGTGTCGGTGACAGACCTCAGCATCAGGTGGAAGAACCGAAGGGTCGAATTCGCCGTATCGGGGCTTGAGTGATTTTTGGAATAACAGATTAATCCAGGCTGTCCGGAAACGATTCCGGGCAGCTTTTTGTTATTGAGGCCAGCAAGTCTAATTCAAATTTAGATGCAGCCGTAAATCGGATTTCTGTCTTTCGCCCGCTGTTGTAATCTTTATTTAATTGAAGTAGTCTTCAGATTATGCAGAAGCGAACAGCGGGTGTGATCTACGCCGCATCAGGATACTTTTTCTGGGGAATAACGCCTCTTTACTGGAAATTGTTTTCAGGAACCGGTTCACTTGAATTACTCATGCACCGGATGTTCTGGGCTTTTTTCATTTCCATAGCCGCGCTTTTTGTTTCCGGCGGTATTTCGAAGTTGAAACCCCTGCTCAAAGACAGGCGAAGGATGGGCTGGCTGCTGCTCCGCACAGTACTTCTTGTTGTTAACTGGTATACCTATGTTTGGGCGATCGGTCATGGGCGGGTTCTGGAAGCAAGCCTGGGTTATTATCTGAACCCCCTGGTAAGTATTCTTTTGGGAATGGTTTTTCTTAAAGAGGAGCTCAGCGGTTTTCAGTGGGCGGCTGTCGGGCTGGCTGTAATCGGAGTTGCACTGAAAACCTTCC
>QKCC01000003.1 GCA_003245835.1 Spirochaetales bacterium
TTTTCTCGACAGGCAGCTATTCACCGGATGAGTACGACAGGTTTTCCGGGGATTACAGTGAATTCCTGCGGCAAACTGAAACCCGTGATGCCCTGCTGAAAAAACTGTCTGCTGCCGGAAGCGAGAAAGAGCGGCTCGGCAGGGTTGCGGCTTCTGCAGCCGAGCAGCTGAGCACTCTGAAAGTTGAGCTCGGCAGGGCCGAAACGCGGGTATACGAAACCGAAAGCAGGATCGATCCGGTTTTTCTGAATGACAATTCGCAGCTTTCTGCAGGGGATTGTACGGATAAATCTACTCAGCTTAATAATGACGCAGTTGATTTAGCCGGCAGGTTCAGCCGGGCTGAAACTGCAAAAAAAGATGCTTCTGTCAGGTATGAGAAGCACCTGACAGAGAAGGTTCTTTTTGAGCAGCGCCTTAAAGAGCTTACAGCCAGGCTTGACACCGCGCGGAAAAATGTTGAAGCCGGGATTGATGACTCTGCCTTCAGCAGTATCGACGAAGTCCGGAAGATACTTTTGAAGGATCTCGATACTGAGGCAGAACGCAAAGCGATTGAGCTTTTCGGAAAGGAACTTGCGGCTGCCGAAAACCAGCTGAAGCTTTTATCGGAGCGTGCTTCCTCCAGAACATATGATCCGCAGCAACATGCTGAAGAGCGCGAGTTGAACATCGGGCTGAAGCAGAAATACAGTGAAGCTGTAGGCAAAAAGGGTGAAACCGGAAATATTCTGAAAGAACTTCGCAGGAAGCTGGAACTCCGTACCGGGCTGGAAAAAGAATTCGGGACCCTTAAGGTGCGCGCAGAGAATCTCGCTGTGCTGAAGAATCTGTTCAAAGGGCAGAAGTTCGTCGATTACGCTGCTACCGTTTACCTGAGAGAGCTGTGTGAGGCTGCAAATGCGAGGTTCAGGAAGCTGACGCGTGAATCGCTGCGGCTTGAACTGGATGAAAACAACAACTTTATAATCCGGGATTACCTGAACGAGGGAAAGACGCGCTCGGTAAAAACACTGTCCGGTGGACAGACTTTTCAGGCTGCTTTTTCACTTTCGCTTGCACTTGCAGACAGTATCGGACGCGAGCGTTCGGGGTTCTTCTTTCTCGACGAAGGCTTCGGCGCTCTCGATCGGGAATCGCTTTCACTAGTATTCGATAGTCTTAAATCCCTGAAAAAAGAGAAGCGGACGGTCGGAATAATTTCGCACGTAGAAGAACTGAAACAGGAAATAGATACCTTTGTCACAGTTGATCAAAACAGCGATGAAGGAAGTATAATTAAAAACAGCTGGGATTAAACCGGCGGTAGGGGGCACTATGCATCAGGATGAAGGACACTATTCCGCAAAACATGCTGCGGGAACAGCGCTGAACGAGGCTGCTGCAGAGGTTTTAAAGAAATTCGAGAAGGATGAACGGATAAGCTGCCGCGACGCACACAATGCTGCCGGTGAAGCCGGAATAAGTCCTGCCGAAGCGGGCACGACAATCGATCTGCTCGAGATCAGGATCAACAGCTGTCAGCTCGGCCTGTTTGGTTATAAAAACGGCAAACCTGCCGGCTTTCAGCCGCCCGGGGAAGAATCATCACTGGCCGCTGCGATTGAAAAATATACGGCTGTGGGAAGCATTGACTGTTTGGGTTTGTGGAAGGCTGCCGATGAAACCGGATGCAGCAGAATGCAGGCTGCCGCTTTTTGTGAAAATAAAGGAATAAAAATCTCAAACTGTCAGCTTGGAGCCTTCTGAAAAGGACTGCTGTCAGCTGCTTTTTTTGAAATTGGTAAGGCTGTAGGCGAATCCGCGGAAAATTTCCCTGTCGAGCTGACCTTTGTCTACGTCCTTTTTTATCAGTTCAAGGGCATTCAGCGGACTCAGAGCCGTTCGGTAGGGTCTGTCGTCATTAGTGATTGCCTCATAGCAGTCGATTATTGCAAGGACCCTTCCGATGAATGAAATCTGCTGCTTGCCTTCGGGGTAGCCTGACCCGTCGAGTTTCTCGTGGTGTTCTATAGCTCCGAGGGCGGCTTCCCTGATTTCCTCTTCCCTGTAAAGTTTGAGAATTTCAAATCCGAACGCTGGATGCTGCTTTATCTTCTCGAATTCTTCATCCGAGAGGCGCCTCGAGGCTTTAAGCAAGTGCGAAGGCACCTCGGTCTTGCCGATATCGTGCAAAAGCGCCGCCAGTCCGAGTTTTCTTGTTTCATTTTCAGAGAGCGAAGTATAGTAGCAGAAACCTATTGTCAGAGCCATGACATTTGCAGAATGCAGTGCCGTCGTATAGTCGTTGAAAGATATTTTAGCGAAATTCTTGAGTATGTTGGGCCTTTCGGAAAATCCGGTAACCATCTGGTTGACCGTCTGCGGTATTCTGGTGAGGCCCCCGGCTCTTGGTGCAGAGAGAGTTTCTTCGACAAGGTCTACCAGTGAATTTTTCAGCTCGCTTATATCCGGGCCGCTTAGTTTTTTCAGGAGTTCGGAATTAAATCCTCTCTGTGCCGATTCAATGCTCTGCAGGCGGTTCTCAGGGTGGATAAAGTATTCGTCTATAGAGTATTTTCTGCTGAGGCTTTCGTCCGTAAAGGTCATTCCCGCAGGTTTATAGAGGGTAATATTTCCAGAAGGCGTCCTGTAGTACAGCGGAATGTCGTCATAATAATGCAGATGCGACTTCCTGACAGGTATCCATTTTCTGTTTGTTGACATCCTGTGTCTCCTGCCCGGTAATTAATAAACCATAAACAAACTGTCCAAGGTTAAATGTAACTATATCCCTCAAAATAGAGGAGGAAAAAGATTAAAAAATGAATCTTTTAACTCAGCCGGATATATATTGGCCAGATGCCCTGCCAACCTACCGGCGATATTATAAAGGATTTTTTCTGAACTATAAACTGAATTTGTGAAGGATTCGGGGAAATTTCTTTCAAAGTCTGCGACGAAATCCTTTTCATACGGTCTTGCGGCTGTCATTCTTGTGTACATGAATCCCTTGAAATACTCGTCAGTTTCATTGACGGGCTGCTGCAGAATATAGGCCATATATTCGTTTACAAGCAGGTAGGGGTTTTCGACGTCGTACTGACGATAGTCAAGCAGGTGCTTCCAGAATTCTACCTCTTCAGGCTGCAGCTGTCCAAAGACTGTGAACATATCATCTCTGAATTCCCTGTTTGTGAAAAACAATCCGTGAAGACATTCGTGAGTAAGAAAGCGGTATCTCCAGTCCGGCAGGGTTTCTCTAGAAACAGACAAAACCGCCCCGCTGCCGGCTTTATATTTATTGTCTGCGGTTCTGATGATAATTCCATACTCCGTCAGCTGTTCCCTCAGGAAGATTTCTTCGTCATTGAGCTTGAATCCGCTTTCTGCAGCGAGGCTGAAAAAATCCGCAAGGTCTTCAGCCTTATAATCGTGGGCATTCCATCCGTGCTTTCCCTCAAGCACTTCGTTGGGTACAAGCCTTCCTGTATAACCGGGCTTTTCAACAAAAAAAGCGAGGCGCTTGAAAAGCCGCGACTGAACCGCGTAGTTGATGGTATCGAAGATCAGTACCGACGGGGCAAGGTTCCAGCTGTACAACCTCCATTTTTCGCCGTTTTTGCCGTCGAATCCGGAGAATATAATATGGCCGATGTCTGCCGGAACCGGTGCATCAGGAGTTTCTCTTCTGATTATATCAGCAGATACCAGATCGTAGTCAGGGCTTGTATCCGAGATTGTGATTTGTTCCGGAATCAAATTGGTAAGGCTGCTGTAAAGATATATTCTGACTGGGTTTTTACCTGCCGAAAACCTGAATTCCCTTGTTTCGCCGTTTCCGGTAAGTTTCAGCTTCCCCTCTCCTGCAAGCTGAATCCCGATACACTCGCCCGGGCTTCCGTCCATCCCGGCTGAATCAACCAGGAGCCTGTCGTAACCGTTGTGTCGCAGAATTGTTACGCCCTCAGCCGAGAGAAAAGACAGCGGAAGTAAAATAAAAACAAGAATGAATAGATA
>QKCC01000013.1 GCA_003245835.1 Spirochaetales bacterium
TTCTTCTATCGTCTTCCATCTTCCCTATACCTCCAGCTTCACTTCCGGTGCGACTTTTAGGGTGAGACTATACAGATTAACGTCGTCGGTGGTTCAATAACTCTCTTCATCTTCAAGCCCGGTTAGGCATTTCAGTCCAGGTAGGCCCTTACTGCAATAGAAAACTCTACCTGTGTGGGCTCAGTCTTCTTCTCTTTAGGCGGGAAGCCCTTATCGAATTCCTCCGCGTCTTCAGGCTTTGTATTAAAAGCCGGGCTTAGAAAGAACCTGTATCTCCGGCCGTCAAAAACACCTTTTTCGAGTTCACGTGCAAGCTGCCCGAACGGGAACCGGCCTTCTGAATTGCTTATGTTTAAATCCTTCGAGTTTACAAAACCGTGCTTACAGTAATTAGCGGGAAGCCCGTAAATAATAACGGTACGTTCTCCCATTTTCTTCGCAAGCTCAAATGAACGCCTGATTAATGAAGCGCCTACCCCCATCATCTGAAACTCAGGCAGAACGCAGACCGGTCCGAAAGTTAACGTATCAATTCGGCTGCCGTCATCATCAAGAACATACGATCTTGTGTACATAATATTGCCGATAATCCGGCCGTCAACCTCGGCAACCAAATCCAGCTCGGAAATAAAATCAGGATGCGACCGAAGTACATGCGCAAGGTAATGCTCATCGCAGCCCGGGATATTCAGGTTCCAGAAAGCCTCGCGGGTCACCTCTTCGACAATGCGGTAATCTTCAGGCTGTTCCCTTTTTATATTGATATTCATTCATGCCCCCGTAGAACATTTTACCATGATCAAACTGAATATTTTCGTTATGGACGCAGCCTGACTAAATTGAAATCTTTTTAATTGTGCTTTTCCACTGCGCGTATTTCTTCAAATCACCGGAAACCTGTTTTATGACTAACCCGAGAATAAATACATCATCGGTTAAACCGGCTATAGGTATAAAATCTGTAATAAAATCAAGCGGAGCCAGAAAATAGATTAAACCTCCTACAATAGCAACTATAGAACCATAATGGATTTCTTTATATTCACCGGAAAGGTAATCTTTAACCAGAGAAACCAGTAATTTCAGGTCTTCAAAAACCCTGGAGATCGGCCCTTCATTTTTAACAGCTTTACTGAATGCATCATTAATTGTCTTTTTTGTTTTATCCTTGTCCGTCAAAAGCTTTTCAGCTTTGTTTTTTGACTTATTTAACTCTTTATTCATTTTCTTCATGTCTTTATCTGAAAATTTCACACCCATGTTTCATCTCCCTTTCGAAGTAATTCCTTGAATCTCCGGGAACTTTCAGCCGTTAACGATAATACAAGTCCTATGAAAAAAGAATACTTAACCTCCAATTTTCAATTTAGACCTGACTTATAGGAAGAAAATTTAACAACCGATAAACACGGATGATCGCAGATTTTTTAAGAAAATAGATTTTTCTTATTCTGCAAAAATCTACCTTCCCTTTCTCTTCATCTCTTCTATCGTCTTACATCTGTGTAATCGGCGGTTCAATAACTTTCTTCATCGAGGAGCACACCACGGTGAGATACCTCTGTAACGGTGCACTGATTGCGGTTGAAACAGCATGGCCTCCGATCGCCCTTATGCATCTTGTCAAAGGCAACATCAATACGGTGCTTACGGGTGTCGGGATTATTGGTTGAACGGATCCACCTAATCCAGTCCCAGCGCGCCATCGGCGTTATATCATTCCAGACAGCCGAAGCTTCCGGGTTATTCTTTAAAGCGCCTGCTAAATCTTCGGGCACCGGCGGCTCAGGCCAGTCTTTTGACGGCGCAATCTCTACCTGTGTTTTGTCACCCGCAGAAAGCCCTGCTCTTTTAATCAGTGCATCATCCGGACTGAACCAGTGCCCGCCCTTCCCGTCCGGCTCCAGAACCATTTTAACGGCAATACCGTTAACCGTACCCTCGGCCAGAGCCTGTCCCCGGGACGGAAGTACAGCGCTTGCTTCGGCCGGAAGCCGTAGAATTAACCTGCCGTTGATTTCGTATAACACCGTTTCAAACTTATACTCAGTCATAATAATAAAATAATTATAAACCAGACCGGAAGAAACAAAGAAAAAAGAAAATTTAACCGCCGTATTTAACCGGCAGCACTCTCAGAGTTAGACTATGGGGAATAACGTCATCGGTGGTATCGGCGGTTCAATAACTATCTTCATCCTGCCCGCCTGCGGCAGCCTCGATGCCTGCGTAATTTTTGTCCTGCTAATATAGTGCCGGCAACCTGATTTTATTCCAAAAACTTCACTTCAGATGGAAAATGTGATATAAATAATTAAACCATGACATTAAAATCTTTATTCGCTAAAAAGTACTTACTGTTATCATTGTTCATTCTGCTTATTGCTTCACCATGCTTTGCTGAGCAGAAAAATATCTTTTTTCTTCATTCTTATGCAGTAACGTTTCCGTGGACAGACCAGCTGAATAGCGGAATTGAGGAATCTTTGACTACCCATCCTGGATGGGTTTTCTACACCGATTACATGGACTTTTCACGCCTGGGTTATAATCTGAATGACCAGGACCTTTATGAATACCTTTCAACAAAATATGCATCGGTCAAGTTTAACGTTATTTTTGCTGAGTCCAGCCGTGCTGCCAGGTTTATCAACACCTACGGAGAGGAGCTGTTCGGTGACGTCCCGAAGGTGCTGTTCTCAAACGAGGATCTTGAACATAAACCCGTCACGTACTATTTGAAAAATCAGCAGGACATAGCAGTTGCGGAAACATTCCGGATGGCTGTGGATCAGAACCCTGATAAAAAAACTTTAGTCATTATTCATAATCGGCCCGAAACAGTAAACCCGGAGCTGATTATTCTGCAGAAGCTTGCAGATGAGGAAGGCCTGCAGACAACCGTTCTGTCGGATTTTTCACTCGATAAACTTTACTCAACAATTCAGCACCTCACCGGTAATGAGATACTTTTCTTTTTTCCTTTCTTCTATGACAACACCGGTGTGAATGTGATTCCCAACATAGTACTTTCCAAAATCTCTTCTTTTTCGCCAAGCCCTGTATATACTGCATGGAGTTCATTTAAGGATACCGGTTGTACAGGCGGGGTCATGGTCGACAGTAAAAGAATCGCGCTGGAGATGTTCAGAGCGGTTGATGATTATTTTAAAACCGGAAACTTTCAGAACGGGTATAGTACAAACCAGGCCTATTTCAACTGGGACGCAATCAAAAAATTCGGCATCCGGCCTGATACATCCCGTGAAGATGTTATTTATTTGAACAAACCTATTCCGATGATAAAACTCTACTTTCGTCAAATCATGTTCGGAATATCAATCACGCTCGCTCTTTTTCTGATTATTTCTTTGATAGGTCTTTATCATATTCGAAAAACCCGGAATAAACTTGCCATGATAAATATAGAGCTGAAGGAAGCTCAGCAGAAAGCGGAGACACTCTCACGACATGATTCGCTGACAGGGCTTTTTAACCGAAGAGCGATGATGGAAGTCATTGATTATGAATTAAAGCGCTGTAAACGCGGAAACGTGCCGTTGTCCGCAATTATTATTGATATAGATCACTTTAAAAATATAAATGATACCCGCGGTCATGAAGCCGGCGATCAGATTCTTCAGATCCTCAGCAGCATTCTGACTACTGAAATCAGAGAAACGGATATTGTCTCACGCTGGGGCGGCGAAGAATTTTTAATACTGACTTCTGATACACCTGTGGAACCGGCGGCGGCTGTCGCCGAGAAACTCAGGGAAGCTGTAAGGGGATTCTCCTTTCCTGAAAACATTGCTGTGACAATCAGTCTGGGTGTCGGAGAATATGATTCGTCTGAAGATTTCCCAAGCTTATTTCGGCGAATCGACGCTGCTCTGTACTGCGCAAAAAACCAGGGCCGCAACCGCGTCAGCATCGCGGAATAAAACAGTAAATATTTAACCGCCGATTCTCACCTGAAAGATCTGATGA
>QKCC01000104.1 GCA_003245835.1 Spirochaetales bacterium
GGCGAAGATGCACTTCCCGGTGTCGAAGAACCGTCGGAAGATTTTGATTCCTTTGATTTTGAGGACTCCGCCTTTGACGATGTTTCGTCGGAGGAAACTTTTGCGGAGGATGACTTCAGCGAAAGCGAAGACTTTAATTTAGCTGACTTCGGCGATTTTGATGCTGAAGCTGGAGAAGCGGATGCAGATGATGCTGTTTCAGAATCAGATGATGATTTTTTCGGGCCGGCGGATTTTGATACTGATGATTTCGGTATTGAAGACGAAGAGCCTTCTCCGGGTTCTGATGATGTATTCGGCGAAGAAGCAGACGATTTCGACTTCGGAGATGCAGAAGATTTCGGAGATATCGAAGATGTTTCTGATGATGCCTCGTTAGATAAGGCTGATGATTTCACCGATGCGGAACCTTTTAATGAGGTTTCATTTGACGCAGACGAAATAGACGATTTTGGCGAAATTGAAGATGCAGGCGATTCCGGAATAACGGACTTTGATACTGATGAACTCGATGCCGACAGCTTCGGCGGGGGCATGCCGGACTTTGATTTGGATGGTGTTTCAGGCGAAGCGGTTGAATCTGCTGAACCGGAAGAAGCCGTTGATTTTTTCAGTGATGAGATATCCGGTTTCGATACCGATGAGATTTCTTCCGGTGACGATGACGACTTCAGTCTTGAAGATTTCAGCCTCGGAGATATTGACGGTGAGGATATTGACGCAAGCGAGTTCAGCCTCGGCGACCTTGGTGAAGAGTTCGGCGTCGATGAAGACATCGATTCGGATATTTCCGGTCTGGAAGGTCTCGATGTTGATGTCGATGTTTCTGAAGAATCGTTCGGTGATGCCTATTCGGATGAAAACTACGCAATTCCCGATGATGATTATATAGCGCTTAAAAAGACCCTTGGGCAGATGCCCCGAAACCTGAAACTCATTATCGAAGAATTGATCGGTGAAAAGGGACTTTCCGGAGAAAACCTCGATAAGCTCGTTCAGGCTCTTGTTTCTGGAGCCTCCGCGAGGGAAATAGGAGCGCGGGTCTCTAAAATAACCGGTAAAAAGGTCCGGATTCCGGCGCAGTACGAAAGACGGACCGCCGAGGAATTTGAAAAAGAAAAAGAATCATTTACATATATTTTCAGAAAGAATTTTATACCGATGTTCAGAACCGCAGCAATAACCGCGGTTGTACTCGGTCTTCTTCTTTTTCTCGGGTTTCGTTTTATCTACACACCTCTGCATGCAGAATCTTTGTATCAGAAAGGATATGAAGAAATCCCTCTCGGCAACAATCAGCAGGCTAATGCATATTTTGAACGCGCATTCAGCGAATGGCAAAAGAAAAACTGGTTTTATAAATATGCCGAAGCCTTCACTGAAAACAAGCAGTATATCCAGGCAGAAGAAAAATATAAACAGCTGCTTGCCTGGTACCCGGAAGAACGGCAGGCTGTTCTGGACTATGCGGAACTAGAATATAAAATTCTCGGAAAGTATCCGGAGGCGGAATCGCTGCTCAATGGTTACCTGTTTGATAACCTGAAGGACTATGACGCAAGGCTGATGCTCGGCGATACCTATATGGAGTGGGCCCGCGAGATCGATCCGTTGAAGTATGAAGATGCTCGTTTCAATTACGCGAAACTCATAGAACTCTATGGGAGCAGGGATCAACTCCTGTTCAGGATGCTGAGGTATTTCATTAGAACAGATAACCGCGAACAGGCGATGAATCTGTATTACGCGTTCCGGCAAAATTCTAAAGCGGTGATAGAGCCGGAAATTTACGCCGAACTTGCCGGGTATCTTATAGATAACGGACAGCTTGATGCTGTCAGGGACATTCTGATGAAAGCCCGGAGCGTAAAGGAAGATATTCCGGAGATACATTATCAGCTGGCAAGATATTTCGATATTATAGACGTCCCGGTTGAAGAAGAGAAAGCTTTGAATGCGGCAATCTGGCTTTTTGAAAATACAACGCCTCTGACAAGAACCCGAAAGGGACTTCTGATAGATTCCTACAACCGTTACGGAATGATCCTTTATGAACAGGAAAAATATATTGATGCCGAAAATTTTTACCGGAAAGCTGCTTCCAATTATGATGAAGCCATAGCGGCCGGGCAGCTCGAGCCCGATCCGAAATACGGAAAGATTTTCTCGAACCTCGGCGACCTTTCGTACTATATAAGCGGGGATTATGATCTTGCGCTTACTAATTTTGAAAAAGCTGAGAAGAACCTGTATTCTCCGGCAATTTTGAAATACAAGAAAGGTTATGTCTTTTATAACAGTGAGGACTACAGGGATGCGCTTGTAGAGTTTTATGATACTGCCGAAGGGTTTTCTGTTGACCGGGACCTTCTGTACGCTACAGCCAATACCCTGTTCAACAGGAGTGATTACTACCTTGCGGAAGGATATTACAAACATCTGCTTGATATTCTGAATAAGGAATACTCATCAATAAGTTATCTTTTGATTGATGAAATACCGGAACACAGGGCATTACTCGAAAACATGATGAAAGTCAGTAACAATCTTGGTGTGACAAAATACCGGCTTTATGAACGCAGCCGTGATGACGAAAAAAATGCCGAGGCAATGGTTCTTCTTACGGACTCTATAGAATATTATGACAAGCTTACAAGAAACCCTAATACGCTCGAAGCGCCTGCTACGGTCAACCTGTCTTATCTGAATTCACGGGCAATCTTCTATCCGGTGCCGGATTACAGGCTGCAGATCTATCAGGATATTCCCAAGGACCTCAGCAGGATAAATTTCTAGTAGCATAGTAACTGGACAGCCTGCCGTGAACACCTGGATTCCCGGCAGGCCTGATTTTAGATTGAAAACATCCAGCCCTTGGTATCTTCAGCCGCGCCGTACTGAATCATTTTCAGGGCTTTCTGAAGCTCGGTTGTGAGTTCGCCCTGGTTTCCGCCGCTGAAAACCGCGGTTTTGCCGTTCCAGGTCAGGGATTCAATATAGGATACACCGGCAGCAGTTCCGGTAACGAAGCATTCATCGGCCTTTTCCATAACTTCGGTAATCGGTACCTTTCTTTCTTCGACCTTAACGCCCATATCGCCGGCAAGCTCGATTACGCTTTTGCGGTTTATACCCGGCAGAATTGTGTCGCCAAGCTGGGGGGTGATCAGTGTGCCGTCTTTCAATTTGAAGAAAATATTGCATGAGGAGCCTTCCTCAACGTATTTCTGCTCAATGGAATCAAGAAAAACCGCTTCCATGTAACCGGCAAGTGCAGCCTGCTTTTTGGCGATGATCGGAATAACATAATTGGCGTTGCATTTAATCCAGCCTGTACCGTTCGGCGTAGCCCTGGATTTATCAGTTACAAGGGCTTTTGAGTTTCCGGGAGCAAAGTATGTACCTACCGGGGTAGCTACTATTACGACCCATGGGAACTGGGAAACTCCGAGGCCGATAGCCGGTTCCGAGTATGTGAAGGGCCTGAGGTATACGGAATGCCCCGAAATATAATTATCTTTTTCCCATTCGGGATCATAGACAGGTTTAAACCCGCATTCCATATTCTTTCTTACAACCTTGCGGACAGCATCAAGAAACAGATCTTCCGGAAACGCCGGCATCAGCAGTCCGCTCATTGATTTGTTCATTCTTGCCCCATTTTCATCCGGGCGGAACATTTTCAGCGAGCCGTCCTTCTGCGGGAATGCTTTAAGGCCTTCAAAACATCCCATCCCGTACTGGGTCGTGTAGTTAACGAGGGGAAGCTGCGGGAACGAGTTCCTTTTCTGCAGCAGCGCGCTGAATTCATCGGGGCTCATTTTTTCTTCTTCGGCAGGACTTTTATGAGGGTTCTCAATATATTCCTCCTCCCAGGTTTTGTCTTCAGTAAATCTTGCGGTATATGCCCAGGGGTACGTTTCGAGTGTAAATCCTTTTGCCATTTTGTTTCTCCTTTTAAATCCTACGGCTGCTTAATTC
>QKCC01000256.1 GCA_003245835.1 Spirochaetales bacterium
TGGACTTTTGTCGACAATCTCGGCATCAGCGTTACAATAAGCGGAAAATAATTATTGTAATTGATTGTTTAATCTACCGGGGAGCAGTTTACGGCTGCTCCCTTTTTTTATTTTCCCGCTTGCACACCGGACTATTTCTACATATTATTACCCCGTGAACGGAAAAAGAGCTGTCTACAGCATTGCCCGGGCAACGATCTCCGGCTATCTCATAACTGCCCGTCAAAAAGAGCACGGGATCATTTCGAAAGATAATCCGGATTTTCTTCATGATTACAGGGTAAGTCTCAGGAAGGCAAGGTCGCTTATGAACCTGATGGAGGGAGTTTTTTCCGCCGAGGTTCGTTCGCTTGTACGCAAATCTCTCGGCAGCCTGATGAAGAAAACGAACCACGTACGTGACCTGGACGTCTGCCTGAGCGAGAACACGATTCTTCAGGAACCGGCCCCCGAAGGCCTCGAAGATATGAAAGCGGAACTTATCAGGATTCTTGAATCCGACCGGCGGCAGTACCAGGATCAGGTAAGGCAGTATCTTCGTTCTTATGAATACAAGGCTGTTATGAAGGATGTCGGCAGGGCGCTTGGAATATTCTCCCGGCTGAGTAAGGGCCCGCTTGCTTCGATGCCTGTCGTACCTTTCGCCGGGGAACGGGTAATTGTCCAATACGAAACCGTTGTAAGTACGGCAAAAGCCCTTGATTCCGATTCGCCATGGACAGCGGTCCATAAACTGAGGATTGAATGCAAACGGCTGAGGTATCTCATCGATTCATTCCTGCCTCTTTATCCGGGCCCGGAGTCTCCCGCAATGCTGACAACTTTGAAAGGGCTTCAGGATGCAGTCGGCAGGTTTACCGATTACTCAGTTCAGATTGAATACTTCGAAGCTCTCAAATCCGGTCATATTGAAACAGCTGAATATGCTGATTTCATCATCGGGCGGCTGTTCAGCCTGCGGGTTCAGACAAAACTTGTTGCCGATGCAATGATAGCTGATTTCATCTCCGCGCATACCGAGCAAAGCTTTATTTCTGTATTTTCCTGATGAAACAATTAACCCGGGCTGCTGAAGAAAGGCAGAGGACCGGGAAGAAATAAAAAGTATACAATCGGCAGTTTTCATGTTATAAATCGTAAATCTGTAAGACAAGGAAGGTGTGATGGATTTACAGCATATGAAACTGCAGATCCTCTGTCTCGGTCTAGTAATACTGGCTTCCTACATCGGCGGTCTTGTTGCACGGAGGCTGCGGATTGGTGAGGTTATAGGACAAATTTTCGGCGGAATAGTCGTCGGACCTCATTTTCTGATTCTGGTCCGCAGGTTTGCAGATAATCATGAAGTGCTTCGGGAATTATCTCTTTTTAAGGCGTTTGACGGGTTTCTGCACAAAGGTCTTGAAAGCTATTTTACTGTCTTCGAAGATTTTCATTTTTTTGTTTTTCTGTTTCTCGGAATAATCGCTTTTTCGCTCGGAGAGGAACTTCACCGCGACAGGATAAAAAAGGTCGGAGCTAAAGCGGTATACATCTGCCTGCTTCAGGCCCTTCTGACCTGGGTGCTTCTGTCGTTCGGTTTCCGCTTTGTCTTCAAATTTAATTGGATTAACTCTTTTCTTATAGGTTCCATCGGCATAGCTACCGCGCCGGCGCTTATTTTTATCCTGATGAACAAGCTCAGAATCGAAGGAAAGCTGAAGAGCATACTGGCTAATATTGTAGTTCTTGATGACATTATCGAGGTTATCTTTTTCTCGGTCTTTCTAAGTATCGCGACCAGTATGAACAGGGGCGGCGAACTTTCTGCTTTTCATATAACCCTCCATGTTCTGAAAGAATTTGCTGCGGCCATCCTGATCGGAACGGCGATATTTCTGGCGCTGAAGCTGAGTTTGAAGACCGGGACTGCGGGTGATGAAGAACACGGAAGTGATGATACCTTCATCATGACGCTTATTTCAAAACATCCGACTCCTTCGGTAGAAATCCTGCTGATTATAACGGGGATCATTTCGATCGGACTGGCGGTTGCAATCAACTTCGAACTTCCGTTCCTTATTACGGCTGTAGTTGCCGGCTTTCTTATTTCCAACTTTCATTCACATACAATTTTTGATTCGCTTAAAATCGGCAACGTTATGCCGATCTTCAACCTGCTGTTTTTCGGCATAATCGGTTCAAGTGTAAGGCTCGAGACATTTTCCGTTGATTCGCTGATGTTCATCGGCGGTTACATCGTTTTCAGAAGCGCGGGCAAGCTGATCGGAAACTATGTCGGCTGCAGGATTACCGGGCAGGACCCGAAGGTAACGGCTTCGCTTCCGAAGCTGATGCTGCCGCAGGCCGGTATGGCGGCGGTCGAAACAATCCTTGTAATGACGGTTCTGGGCGGGGCCGGCGGTGAAGAAATCTTCAACACTGTTATTCCTGCCCTTGTAATTTTCGAGCTCGGAGGGGCATACCTGTCGGAACGGACGCTGATCAAATGGAAGACCTGGACTACAGGCGAGCGGGAAGCCCTCAGCCTACGCGGGAGCGGTGAACTTCCCGGCAGAGATTTTGATTCCCTTGTCGGCGGAAGAGCGATTCAGATGCATGCCGTAACAAAAGAGCAGGCTGTTTTTGAACTTTCACGGTTAGTCGCCGTTGAAAAGGAAATAAAAGATATCTCAGTTATCACTGAGCCGGTACTTGAGCGGGAGAAGCTCAGCAGTACAAGCGTCGGCGGCGGTATTGCGTTTCCTCACTGCCGGACCGAATTTGTAGATGAGGTAACAGTGGTTGAATGGACAACAATAGACAAGGTACCGCTTAAACTGATTTTTCTGATAGTTTCCCCGGCAGCAAAACCTGACGAGCATCTTGAAGCCCTTAAGGCGCTTTCCATGATGCTTTCAAAAGACGGTTTTGCCGACGAGCTTATTGCATCGGTCCGCGGGGGCGGTTTCGAACAGTTCCGGGAGCGGTTAATAACAGCTGCTGTTTAACCGCGGTATGGGTATCGAAAAAATACCAGGATTAAAAAACTACCGGCTGCCGCTGTTGGCTTTACCCTGGTAATCAGGCGGGTAGAGTACCCTAATGCCGTAAATATTCCGGGACGGTCCCGAACCCCATTTGTCGGATTTTCTGTACATATTGTCAAAAAGCTGAATATCAGGAAATTCGGGGTCATTCATGCTGAAGCCGTTTTCCTCGTCCCACCCTGTCAGTACCACGTAATGAGGCAGGCCCCTGTACTCAACCTCCGCTACGACCGGTATCTGCTTTTCAAGATAATACCTTATAAGAAGCAGATCCGCAGGCTGTGCATTCCAGTCGAAGCGGGTATAGACCATTCCGTCTCCGAACCCTTTGAGGGCCGTCCAGTTCAGGCTCACCTCTCCAAGATAGGCATTTCCATTCCATGCATCTTCGAAGCCGCCGTTCTTTTTCAGCCATTTGTTGATGTCCGAAGGATTCAGCTCTTTTCCGTAGAGGAACGAAAGCGTCATTGAAATCGCCGTCAGCGCGCAACCGTGGGTTCTTATTGTTACGGTCGATTTATTGCCGAGTTTTTCATCTGCCCAGGATTCGTCCTTTCCCTGCGCGTAGTACGGAACATCCATTTTCAGGGAATCTGCTGTAATTATAGCCGGCAAAACAGTGGTGAATAACAATATGCAGGCTGCGAATGTTTTAAGTCTGAACACAGAAAATAATATATTGCTTACAGCCGCAAAAATCCACTTTTTAAGACTTAATCCACTTCAGCATGAACCCAGCGTCCGGTTCTGCAGCCGACATGCAGGATCAGGGAATGAAACAACTGGTAAAGTCCGAATCCCCACCATGCAGAGCCCACTCCTGAACCGAGGACCCGTGTAAAAAGAAAGGTAAATCCGAGGATGAATAGAATATTGGTTATAAATTCTGATCCGAGTACAAATCTGCCCCATCCGTTTCCTGTGAACACCATTTCGAATGTAAATCCGAGGATTTCAAAGAAGAAAAACGGTGCAAAAAAATGCAGTGCGCGGGTTGCTGCTTCAAATGTCTCACCTGGCGAGGTGAACATAGTTGCTACAACCCCCGGGAAAAAGAAAACAAAGATGAAAATCACTGCTCCGATAAGAGCCCCTATAAGGTAGCCTGCCTTCATCACGTTCTTTGCCTCGTCTGTCTGCAGCGCTCCGAGCTTGTTGCCTATTATTATAGCTGTGCCGTGTGAATATCCGCCGACGATTGTTTTGTTAATCCTGTAAAACGAAAGAACTATGTGGGTGGCTGCAAGGTAGACGGCTCCGATATTCTCTACCATAGCCTCGTAAAACATCATTATCAGCATAGCAATGATGTTCTGAACGGCAGGCGGAGCGGCGATCCGAATAATATTCATCATCAGTCTTCCGTCAGGTTTTCGTGTATGAAAAAACCTGTACCTGGTCATATATTCTTTTTTCAGCGCTACACCGACAATGTAGAAAACTCCTACCCATATTGACAGAAGTGTACCGAGGGCTGCACCGCGGATTCCCATTTCGGGGCACCCGAATTTTCCATATATGAAGATGTAGTTCAGCACTATGTTCACAACGTTAGAGATAAGACTTGCCGCCATCGAATACCGGGGTTTGTGGATTGAACTGAAGAATCTCATTGCCGGCTGCATTACCGCAAAAGGAAAGAAGGACCACCTCAGAATCGATACATACTGCAGTGCAAGCTGAATTATTCCCCGGTCATTCAAAATCATCCTGAATATGGGGCCTGCAAGGAATGAAAGGCCGAAAGCTGCAAAAGCGAAGAGCAGCGAAGTCAGAATTCCGTGATCCATGACAGTCCCGAGATTTTCAGGCCCGGATTTTTCGGCACCAGCCCCGATTCTGCGGGTGACAATCGCCTGGACACCGTTAGCCAACGGCCATAAAAAATTATTCAGTACCCATATGAACATTCCGGCAATTGCAAGCGCTCCGAGGTCA
Source organism: Spirochaetales bacterium (assembly GCA_003245835.1). Taxonomy (GTDB): domain Bacteria; phylum Spirochaetota; class Spirochaetia; order UBA9216; family UBA9216; genus Thalassospirochaeta. Next base: position 4,968 of record QKCC01000256.1, read on the forward strand.
ATGCTCCCTTCCCTGAAATGCCCCATCATAATAGAGTCGGCCACCTGGTGTGAGTAATGCGACAGACGTCCGGCAAGCAGAGGGGTCCCGAGGTGTAAAATTCCTGATATATTGCTGCGAAGTTCCACTGAGCCGGTACTGTTTTTTTTCATCGCGCTATAGTAGTTCAATATCGCCGGTTTATCAATATTAGGCACCGCTGATAACTCTAAATTGGAGTCATCAGCGGTGCCCTGGAGTTTATTTATTTCCTTTTCGGCAAATAAATAAACAACCGCTATTTTTGGTAAATTTCCAAAAACTGCAGTTTTTAGAAGTTTCAATTGTATTCGCATCATTAAAACATTACTATAACAGACATGGAAAGTGATATTTCGGATTTAACCCGCGGACCGCTGCTTACGCATATAAGAAGGCTTGCCCTTCCGGCGAGTGTAGGTTACCTCTTTAATACGATGTACAATGTAGTTGATACCTACTGGGCGGGAAGGCTGTCTACCGATGCGCTCGCTGCTATATCGCTGAATTTCCCGCTGTTCATGCTTGCAATGTCTCTCGGAATAGGATTTTCGGGTGCTGCCGGTGCCCTTATCTCCAATTCGATCGGAGCCGGAGATGAATCTGCCGCCCGAAAATACCTTGCAAAGATTATTACGATATCACTGGTCTCCTTTATTGCTGCTGCGGTGATTCTGTTTGTTTTTCTCGAAGACATCTTTGTTCTGCTTAACAGCGACGGCGCTGTTTTTGCCGGGGCGGTCTCATACGGCAGGATAATAATCATCGGGATGCCGTTCATCAATATGGCCCATATCTTTCAGGCGTCCCTCGCTTCACGGGGGAACACCTTTACCTACAGGAATGTTCTTATAGGCGGTTTTCTGCTGAATATAGGGCTTGACCCGCTGTTTATGTTCACGTTCCACATGGATGAAGCCGGAGTCGCTATGGCGACGGTGGTAATTCAGGCTCTGTTGACTATAGTTCTTTTTGCAAGGAACCGTTCGTCGGGTGCAGTGAATAACCTAAGGCTGAGGGATTTCATGCCTGATGCTGATGCCGTAAAAACCATACTCGGACAGGCGGTTCCTGCTACCATGAATTTTACGGCTGTTGCCCTCGGCACCTTTGTAATTACATGGTTTATTTCAGCCTTCGGACGAAACGCGGTGGCTGCCTACGGAGCTGCAGTCAGGGTAGAACAGATTGCACTTGTACCGACAATAGGACTGAATATGGCCCTTGCCGCGATTGCCGGTCAGAACAACGGTGCAAGCAGACCGGACAGGGTTCAAAAATCATTCAAACTCACCCTGCTTTGCGGGGCGGGACTTATGGCTGTCATTCTTCCGCCGGTACTGATTTTCGGCCGCAGAATTATCAGTCTATTTACTGAAACCGGGGATGTGATTACGATGGGTTACGATTACCTTCTGCTGCAGGGGTTTACATTCTTCAGTTACATAATTATCTCCCAGTCAAATTCGATGCTGCAGGGGCTTAAACGTCCGGGTATGATAATGTGGATGGGTCTTTACAGGCAGATTCTCGCCCCGGCCGGGGTTTTCTATCTGCTGTGCTTTACTTTCGGGCTTGCCGAACGGGGTG
>QKCC01000022.1 GCA_003245835.1 Spirochaetales bacterium
ATTGGACTATGTTAGTCAAGCTAAATCGATAACTTTTTAATCAGTTGCGGCACGCATCTATTAAAAAGCGCATCTATATTAAAATATATTAACTTCGGCAGTCGTCCGCAAGTCCGCAACATAGTCATTTACAAGCTTATTGAGCGCTACATTCGAAAGATACTGCATTATCTGCATCTTTACATCTTCATACGGAATAATTCCGGCTTCGGACTTCGCGGTCAGCTTGATCAGATGATATCCGAACTGTGTTCTTACCGGCCGGCTCACCTCCCCTACTTCAAGGGCAAAAACTGCCTGCTCGAACGGAGGAACCATTGTTCCGCGGCCGAATTCACCAAGGTCGCCGCCCTTGACTGAAGTAGGTCCTTCGGAATATTCCCTGGCAATATCGGCAAAATCCTCTCCGGCAATTATTCTTTCGCGAAGAGCCGAAATCTTCTCAAGTGCTGCTGTCGTCTCGGCTTCAGATGCGTCCTGGGCCAGCGCTATCAGTATATGGCTCGCCCTGACAGTCTCTTCAGTAACGATCTGATCCTTGTTTCTCTCATAATAATCTGCGGCATCCTGCTCGGATACCGAAACCTGCGGGCTCAGCTCGTTGTCTACATACTGACTTATAACATCATAGCGCTCTGTGTCATTTTTAAGTCTCTCGAGCGTCATATCCTGCTGAGCAAGTACCGACACCAGCGCATCTTCGCTGCCGTAATTCTGAATTAATGCATTGATATAATCATCTACCTGTGATGAATCGGCTTTATAATCATGTTCGACCGCGTCCTGAAAAAGCAGTTCACGTCCTATAAGCGTATTAAGCGCCGTATTCCAGTATTCATCGATCTCCGAATTGTCCGGATACTGCCCCAACTGTACCGCCTGCTGGTACATAATATTCATTTCCCGCTTTACATCAGAGGAATTTATCTCGACACCGTTAACCTCGGCAACTGCGGCAGGCGTGTCCTGGGCCCAGACAGATACTGATGTAAACAGTACGGCTGCTGATAAAATAAAAAAACGCTTTCCGGTCACATTTCGCTCCTGTTGTTTGTATTAATTGTATTATTGATGATATTATCATGTTATGAGCATTAAATATATAGACATGGATCTCACCAACAGTATTCTTAAGAATATCAACAGCGGCGTTTATGACAATGTCGTCCCCGTTGAAGTATCCGACATTCCCGGAATTGACGGAGTATCGGTTATTGATCATTCAGGTCTTAAACACATTGGATTCTATCTTGATGAAGTATGTACCAGCCTGCGCAGAATCAACCCGAATCTGCGGGAATACCTGTTCGGGACCCTCTACGGCAAGACTTCCGGCTCAGGAAACGGGCAGATGGTAACTTTCAGCAGAGACGAACTTGAGCAGATTGGCATACAGCTCTATCCCTATACAGCCTACGGAATACTAAACGGGGGCTCAGCAACAAGTTATTCCGACAGCAGGAAAAATACAGATTTAAACCCTGAATTAATGAGACTTTACCGCAGCCTTTTCGAAAAATCATCACAAAATGCAGCAGGAAAAGCAAAGGGAATTACTCCCGCCTATATCAATTCCGACGGAACCAGCGGTCCTTCGTTTATGGAGCTGAAACTTCGGTCCCTGCTTATAGCCAACCTGAGATACAGGATGACGATAGACCGGCAGAATGAGCTGTTCGAGGGGGATTCTGCGAAGCATTCCGAATCAGCAATGTCTCCCATGTTTCAGATGACGAGCGTCTATAATAACGAGCAAATCACACAGGAACTCGAAAGCTACCGGACCTCGCCGATGCTGTCCGAACTTATTGAAACAACCGGGGTCGACATTTGCCGGCCGCTTACCGGAATTCAGCCTATGATAGCTGCACTGACCCACTCAAGCGTCGGCAAACCCAAACAGGTGTTTTCAAATGCCTGGGGACGGGACGGTGAACTGCTTCCGATGCCGGGAGGTCACGGACAGAACTTTCTAATCCTGTCTGAAGTATACAGCTACCTGTACAACGATCTCGGGAAAAAATTCGCATGGCTCGGTAATGTTGACAATATAGGCAATATTCCTGACCCGGTGTCGCTCGCGCTTACTGCAATGTCCGGATGCGAGGCTTCGTTTGAGTTCGCATTCAGAACACCGGTTGACGTTAAGGGCGGGATTCTGATAAGGGACAAAAGCGGCCGCCTCAACTGCGCCGATATCGGTCCCGCTATCTCGAAAGAAGAAGTAGACAGGCAGGAAGCCGCCGGTAAAAAGATCCTGTTCAACTGTGCAACCGGGCTGTTCAGCCTTGAATACCTGACGGAAAACATTACCGGCATAATCAAAAATCTTCCGATGAGAATAACCGATCAGAACAAGGATGCAGGCCGATACGCCCAGGCGGAACAGGTCACCTGGGAAATAATCGGCATGCTCGAAACCCCGCTGATTCTGGGCGTAAATAAATACGACCGCTACCTAGCGGCAAAGCTTCTGCTTGAGTCTTTTATGACAAGCGGTCTGAAACTTGATGACGACTCCTTTCCGAGCCATGAAGACCCCGAAAAGGACTTCAGACGGACAGCCGAAAACCTGTATGAAGGCCTCCGTAATAACCTGTCAAACGGCTATGGGATGAAGGAAGTCTCAGGTGTTTGGCACCCGCTTTCAGTGGAGGAGCTTAAAGCCGAATTCAGGAGGAAATAACTGATGAAAAAATCCGGAAAACCGTCTGTTTTTCTGACAACTGTCTGCCTGATTTTCTTATGCGTAATATCACCGCTTTCGGCCCGGGACCTTGCAGAGGTCAGGCTTGCCCTGATCGGATTCGAAAATATGGAGAATGATAATCAGCATGATTATCTGTCCTCACTTATTTCAGCCGTTTTAACGGATGACCTTTCGAACACGGACGGAATTGTGCTTCTTGAGCGTGACCGTATGGACGCAATACTCAGCGAGCAGAAACTGCAGATATCCGGACTTTTTGATGAAGGCAGCGCGGCAGAAGCAGGAAAGCTCCTCGGTAGCGATTATCTTGCTGGCGGGAATTTTCTTGTGATAGGAACCGAAGTCCTGGTCGACATTACCCTGATCGATATTGAAACCGGACGGGTTACCTCTTTCTCGGGCAGGGGCAATTCGGAAGACACAATCCACCTGGCGGCCGAAAAGATTGCAAGACTGCTTACAGGTAATCCTCATATATTCAGGTCTGCGGATTCCGATAAACCCATTATAAAAGACTCGCTGCTGCCGCCGGGTTCTCTCAAGCTGTTCTCACCGCTCTCGGGGGCAAGGATTTATATCGACGATGAGTTCTACGGATACACCACAGGAAACAGCCGGGTTCCCGTTGAAATCGAACTAAAACCCGGCCCGCACCGCGTACAGACAGATCTGGGCAGGGAATTCGGGGTAGTAATTGAACCGGAAATTTTATTCAGGAAGTGGGAAAAGGAATTCGAAATTGAATCCGGAAAATCAGTAACTCTTGAGGATCCAACCAGACATTTCAACGACACACTTTACCGCATTCACAAAATTCTCGGCGACAGCAGGTCGTTCAACAACGGAAGCAGCACAGCCTGCAACATCCAGACAGATTTCAGTTTTCAGGACAGGGAGGGCTTTCCAATCAGCGGCAACCTGACGATAGTGTTCACTCCTGCCGATGACGGCGGGCTGAAGGCCCAGGTAATGCTTAAATACGACTACGACCGCAAAGTCTGGGATATTGAATGTGAACCGGATAAAACTCTGGAATTTGAACAGACTATAGGTTTCGTCGACCTGCGTATCGATATCGACAGTACGTATACAAACCGGACATCGGCATCCTGGTCACTATGGCGTAATGATGTCAACCAGGGAATGTTTTCCGAATAGCTGCCGGGGCTGAAAAATAATAAAACGTCATTGACTGATTTCTTTTTTACACCTAATCTGATTTAAACGCAGTTTATACAGCTGCAAAAAAAGTCAGGAGGACATTTATGACTCGACGCATTATTTTAATTATGCTGGTGTTATGTCTGGCAGCCCTGCCGTTATTTGCCGGCGGTCAGAAGGAACCAGTAAAGGCCGGAAACGACACAGCTTCACTTGAAAAAACCGTTATGGATCCGAGGCTCTATACCCCCGGTAAACTTACTGTTGCAACCGGGGAACCCGCTTACCCGCCCTGGATGATGGACGATGATCCGGCATCAGGAATCGGGTTCGAAAACGGCCTGGTGTACGCGCTTGCCGAAGAGCTCGGTTTTGCCCGTGAGGATGTAGTCTGGGTAAGGCAGACATTCGATCAGGGAATAGCTCCGGGAAAAAAGCCCTACGATTTTAATATTCAGCAGTATACTGTGACTGAAGAAAGAAAAGCCTTCGTAGACTTTTCCATGGTTTACTATAAACCCGAGAAGGCTGTAGTAGCGCTTCCGGGAAGCGGAGCATCAAAAGCAAAAAGTTTCGCAGATTTAAAAGGCCTCAGATGGGGAGCAACAATCGGAACAGCTGATCTCGACTATATCGAGAATATGATCGGTGTTAAAGATGTAGCCGTCTTCAACGATCAGATCGGGACATTCCAGGCTCTTCTCGGCGGCCAGATCGATGCAACATGTATAGAACTTCCGACGGCGCTTTTCGTGACTGCGGTTCAGGTTCCGGAAGCCGAGGTAGCGGCAATTCTTCCGCATGACCCGAAGGATCTCGGACACGGACTGATCTTCGAAAAGGGAAATCCTCTCGTTGGATGGATCAACGAAGGCCTTGAAGCAATAATCGAAAAGGGAATTATCGACGATCTGACCCATAAGTATCTTATCGGGGACGAAAATATTCCGGTGATCTCAAAATGATGATAAAACGCCCTCGTCCGTCCGGACGGACGGGGCGATCTCTCCGAACACGTGACAAGGTAATTCCTCACCTGATAAGCACACTGACCGTACTCGGAGTGATCTTTATACTCAGGGCTGTTATTATACGAGCCGAACAGTGGCCCCGTATCAAGGCCCAGTTCTTTAATCTGAAGGTGATAATTGAGGTCTTTCCGAAGGTTCTGCACGGCTTCGGTATTAATATGGCGGTATGGGGCATCGCGCTTGCGGTAATCGCTGTTTGGGCGCTGGTTCTGGCGGTTTTCCGTTCACTTCACGGACCCTGGTTCGCCCCGCTCAGGGTTTTTTCGATTATTTATATCGACCTGCTCAGAGGGCTTCCTTCATTGCTGCTGGTTCTGCTGTTCGGATTTGGAATGCCGGCACTGAACATCCCCGGACTTCCCGTAAGCAGTCTTTTCTGGGGCGCCCTTGCGATGATCTCAAGTTATTCGGCCTACGCGGCCGAGGTTTACCGTTCCGGGATGGATTCGGTCCACGACGGTCAGCGTGCAGCGGCCAAGGCGCTCGGCCTGACCCAGATGCAGACACTTCGATATGCAATAATTCCGCAGGCGGTCAGAAATGTACTGCCTTCGCTTCTGAACCTCGCTGTTGCACTCCAGAAGGACGTGGCGCTGCTGTCTGTACTCGGGGTCAGGGACGCAGTCCGCGAAGCGCAGATATATACAGCAAGGACATTCAATTATTCAACGCTCATCGCAGCCGCAGTGCTTTTTCTTGCCGCGACAATTCCCATGGCAAGACTGACCGACTGGGTCACGGCCCGCGACCGTGAACGAAGGCTCCAGAGGACGGCATAGATGTACCGAATAGAAATATCCAATCTTGTCAAATACTACGGAGACAAACTGGTACTCGATGATATAAGCCTGAACGTCAGGGAACATGAGGTGGTCTGTCTTATCGGTGCTTCCGGCTCAGGAAAGTCCACCCTGCTGCGGTGCGTCAACGACCTGGTGGAATTCGATTCAGGCAAAATCCTGATCGACGGAAAATCAATACATGACCCGGCATTCCCGCCGATAGAACTTTACAAACGGGTCGGTATCGTCTTTCAGTCGTATAACCTGTTTCCGACGATGACGGTAATCGACAATATAACGCTCGCGCCTCGAAAGGTGCACGGGATTTCAAAGACCGAAAGCGAACAGTACGCGCGCGAATTACTCGGCCTTTTCGGGCTTGAAGGATTTTCGTCCTCATACCCGGAACAGCTCTCCGGCGGACAGCAGCAGCGGGTGGCCATCGTACGCGCAATGGCTACAAAGCCGGAACTGCTTCTGCTTGACGAGGTTACAGCGGCGCTGGACCCGGAGCTGATTGGCGATGTTCTTTCGGTAATAAAGCAGCTGCGCGACCAGGGCATGACTATGCTGATTGTCACCCACGAGATGGGTTTTGCCAGGGATGTCGCAGACAGGGTATGTTTCCTGGACGGAGGCAAAATACTTGAAGAAGCTCCGCCGGCTAAACTCTTCTCCGCACCAGAAAACCCGAGGACAAGGCAGTTTCTTCAGCGGATAATTGACGCCGGCAGACTATAGCATAAGGAAAACTGATTTGGCATTTATCTGTCTTCACGACAAACAGAAGATAGAAAAACTTCTCAGACGGAATATATTCCTGAACATCTATGCCATCGGTGATCTCGACCCTATGTTCTGGCCCTATACACAGTGGTACGGCGTCGAATCCGGGGACGAACTCACATCGGCGGTATGTATGTTCAATGGCCCGAATGCGCCCACGCTGATGGCGCTTGCCGACCATTCGACTGTTTCCGCGGCAGCTGATCTTCTGCGTGATATAACCTACCTGTTGCCGTACAGGTTTTTCGCACACCTGAGTCCCGGACTCGAAGATGTATTTGACGGGCAGTACCTGCGCGAATCCGGCGAACACTACCTCAGGATGGCGCTGACGGCGCCTGAAACCGCACTGTCATATGCCTGTAAAAACTGCAGCGGTTCCAGTGAAGCCGTAAGAATGGGCCGCTCCGACATACCCCAAATGCTAGAACTCTATGCGCGCAGCTATCCCGGAAACTGGTTTGATCCCGGCAAGCTCGAAATCAACCGCTGTTTCGGTATACGCGACGGCGACAGGCTGATAAGCGTTGCGGGAACACATGTATATTCACCCGAATACGGTGTTGCCGCCGCAGGCAACATCACCACCGACCCGGATTACCGCGGAATGGGTTACGGTACAGCCGCAACTGCCGCGCTCTGCAGCTGCCTTCTGTCTAAGGGCTGCATGATAGGTCTGAATGTTAAGGCCGGCAACAAAGCCGCAATAGCAAGCTACATGAAACTTGGCTTTGAACAGACTGATGAATTCAGGGAATTCACATTAACAAAAATACCGGAAAGCCTGAAGTGAAATCACCCATTATCGGCGGACTGAACGAGAAAAGCCTGCACCGGGAACTAAAATACCTCTACCTTGATGAAAACTCCAAAGCGGAAGAGATAGTATCCGGCTACGTTGTTGATGTGGTCCGGTCCGACGGCCTGGTTGAAATTCAGACCGGAAGTTTTTCATCCATTAAACGCAAACTTGCTGCACTCCTTCAGCAGCATAGAGTCAGGCTCGTACATCCGATTGCAGTCGAAACGATGATAAATGTATACAGCACCGACGGAAGTCTGCTTTCAGGCAGGATGTCGCCGAAACGCGGTTCGATTTATTCCGCTGCCGCAGAGCTGCTGTACATACCGGAGCTGCTCGGGAATCCGAACCTGACAATCGAAATCCTGTTCATCAGACAGGAAGAAATAAGACTCAACGACGGAAACGGCAGCTGGAGGCGCAAAGGCATCTCGATTGAAGACCGCAGGCTGGTAGAGGTTACCGGAACCGCGATCTTCTCGGAATTGTCCGACTGCCTGCACCTGCTGCCGGAAGGCCTGCCCTCCCCGTTCGGAAACCGTGATATTGCGGATCGGCTGAAGGGAATGAATAAAAAGGCCAAAACCCGTCTTGCCGGTCAGATTACCTGGCTGCTCAGAAAACTCGACCTGCTTGAGGTTTCCGGCAAGGACGGCAACCGTTTTCTATTCGACCGGCGCTGAGGGGAAGCCTCATCTCATATTGACCGGAACATAGTCCGGGGCTTTCTTCGAAATAAACTGCCGCTTCAGCCTCGCAAAGCGCATCAGTCCGTTTTCGAATTCAATCGGCGGCGGCCCGTTGCCGATCAGCGGCAGGGCGTATTCAATAAAATCATCAGTCACATCCAGACCGTCGGCGGTAATCCAGTCGGCCGGCAGTTTGCGGGCTACGTTGGCAGCTTTTTCTAGCTCGACCTTGCCGTAATAAATGCTGTACCCGGCTGCGGAACGGTCGCGCAGAATTGTAGCCATCCAGCCGCCGCCCTCGGTAACCGCTATATCGACCGCTTTAAGCCCTACCCTGTAGGCTTCATCGATGTCCACAGTAGATGCAAACAGGCTTGTATTACGCTGCAGGATTCCGGGGACCTGCCCCGTGGCCTGCCCGCGGGCCTTCAGCCCGGCGTCATTCAGGTGATTCACAATCTTCTGAGCAACCGTGGTCCGGCTTGCGCCGTATTCGATATGCCCGAAGCCGTCGCGGGCCTCACCGAGACTGCCGACATTGAAGCCTTCACTGGCAACAACGATACACCGCCCCCTCTCAACAAGCATCCGGTTTACATTTTCCGTCAGTGAATCAAGATTGTGATCGGTTTCGGCCAGGTAAATCTGCAGCGGCATCTCACGCTTCGGGTCGGCAAGCCTGGCTGCCGCGGGAATATAACCGCTTGTTCGGCCCATTGCCTGAAGCACTATGACCGGTTCAGAAACCCCGATCGCGCGGTTCTCTTCTTCCGCCTGCTGGATTATATGGGTCCAGTAACGCGCGGCGCTGCCGTAACCGGGAGTATGGTCGATTATCGTAAACTTGTCGTCGCCTATGTCGTTGTCGATTGTTTTCGGAACCCCAACCGCGGTAAGCTCAAGTCCGTGCTTTTCGGCAAGCCTTGAAACCTTTGCGGCCGTATCCATGGAGTCGTTTCCGCCGATGTAGAAAAACCATCCGACGTTCTGGGCCCTGAATACTTCGATGATTCGTTCGTAGTCTTCGTCGTTATTTTCTTTGAGCTTGTAGCGGCAGGTGCCGATCGCACCGCTCGCAGGCGTATACCTGAGCCTGGCGATTTCTTCACTGCTTTCTGCATCTATATCGATCAGCTCTTCCTTCAGAATCCCCTCTACCCCGTGCCATGCTGCGTAGATCCGGCCGAAATCATTTCTATTCCGGCAGCCGTCGATAACTCCGAGCAGCGATGCGTTAATAACAGGCGAAGGCCCGCCCGACTGGGCTACGATAACATTCTTTTTCATGACGCCCCCTTGAGCCTGTCATTATATTTCAAAGAGACATTTTCAGGAAGACATGGAAAGTATTCGGGCGTGTATCAGACAATCGAACCGAAAATTAACCCTGCGGCAGTGGATAGTACTACTACAAGCAGTACATAGACCGTTGTTTTCTTAAGTCCGAGCTCTCCGTTGATTACCAGGATTGAAGGCAGCGACAGCGACGGACCTGCCAGAAGCATTGCGAGGGCGGGCCCGTTCCCCATACCTGCGCCCATCAGCCCCTGAAGGATTGGGACTTCGGTAAGCGTCGCAAAGTACATGAACGCTCCTGCAACTGACGCAATCAGGTTGGAAAAAACCGAGTTCCCGCCGACGAGCGACGCGACCCAGCCAACCGGTATCAGCGCGTCATGGCCGGGACGTCCGAGCAGGAAACCTGCGGCCAGCACCCCGAAAAAGAGGTACGGCAGGATCTGAAGTGAGAAATCACGGGTTTCGCGACCCCATTCGGCAATTTCATCACGGGAAAACCAGCGGGCAAGCGAGTAAATCAGAATAATCCCGAAAGCTGCTGTTATGTAATATTTATAGCTGTAGATAAAATCCCATATCGCGCTTCCGCCTTTAGAATCAGCCCAGTTTATAAATACAAGAATGCCTATCATCGAGAACATGTAGAGCGCGGTCTTTCCGAGAGATCTTGAGGAATCAGGACCGGAATGGCTGAACATTCTCGCATCAGCGAGTCTTGCCTTGTCCTCTTTTCTGAATATAAGCTGCATCACAATACCGATAACGACCGCAAAAATAATCGCTCCGGCCATTCTTGCAAGCCCGATTTTCCAGCCGAAAACCTTATAGGACATAACTATTGCCAGGATGTTTATTGCAGGTCCGGAATAAAGAAAACTGACCGCCGGGCCAAGACCCGCGCCCTTTTTATAGATTCCCTTGAAAAGCGGAAGGACTGTGCATGAGCATACTGCAAGAATAGCCCCTGAAACCGATGCAACGCTGTACGCCACAGCCTTCGGAGCTTCCGGACCGAGGTAGCGGATAACAGCCTGCCGGTTCAGAAAAACAGTAACCGCCCCGGCTATAAACATTGCAGGAATCAGGCACAGCAGAACGTGGTCCCTCGCGTATTCTCCAAGCATCAGAAATGCTTCCTGCAGAGCGCCTGAAACGCGGGGAACATCAAAGGGAATAAAATAGGCTGCAAGAAAAACCGCAGCCGTAATAATCAGCGCCTTATTGGGTAATATTTCTTTACGGGCCATAATAATTCAACCTAAACTGCAGCTATTATTTCTTTAACCTGTTCCGGGGTGAGCACCTTGCCGGTGGATTTCACGTCACCGTCTATCGCGAGTGCCGGTGTCATCATAACCCCCATATCGAGAATCTCATCCATATCGGTTACCTTGACAATTTCGCAGTCAAGCGAAAGCTCTTCAACTGCTTTTCGTGTGCTTTCCTCGAGAAGTTTGCATTTGGTGCATCCGCCGCCCAGAATCTGAAGTTTCATATTTTTCTCCTTTGATCTCGTTAAAGATCTTTCTAAAGTTCACAAACTGTTTCTTTGTTTCCATATTAAGAAACTTTGCATAATACGTCAATAGCTTTCTTGACAAAGTTTCCAGAATTTGAAACTATATAACAATGGAAGAAGACGAAAAGCTCCGATGCGAAATGCGGGCACATATGTTCAAGGCTATGGCACATCCGGTACGTATGTTCTTTCTTGAAAAACTCAGAGAGAAACCATGGTGTGTTTGTGAACTGGCAGTTGAAGCCGGTATTCCGAAATCTGCAGCCTCAAAGCACCTTACCCAACTTCGCGAAGCCGGACTTGTTGACGATGAAAAAACCGGAACAAGGGTTGAATACAGGCTGACTGCACCATGCGTTCTGGAGATGGCCTCATGCGCAGAGGGGACAGTGCTTGAAAACAGGCGTAAACGCCTCGGAATATGAAGATCCGTTTCATTTGTTAACTTTATTGCCTGCCCTAACTTGAATTACAGTTCTTTTTTACTACAATTGGTGTATGAAAAAGATTAGAAACAAAATTATCGTTCTGGTAGTGATCTGCCTGCTTATAACGGGTGCTTCGCTTGGTGTTCTTGCAATTTTCGAAATTCAGAAAATCGGCGAGGACAACGTAAATATGATCGATGAAAAACTGCGCGAGGATTATGATACGATGATCCGGGGGCAGGTCGAATCAGCCGTTTCAATAATTGAAAATATCTATGAAAAACAGGACACATTCGGCGGTGAAAAGCAGGCAAAGCTGCTTGCAGCTGAGATGATCCGTTCAATAAGTTACGGAGACAGCGGGTATATCTTTGTTTACGATTCTGAAGGTATTGCAGTTGTCCTTCTCGGCGGTGCTGCAGAGGGAACAAACAGGTGGAACCTTAAGGATGATCGCGGCAATTATATTGTTCAGGATATAATTAGTTCTGCAAAAAGCGGTGAGGGATATACCACCTACTACTACCCGAAACCCGGTGAAACCGAGGCACTTCCGAAAAGATCATTCAATACGTATTTCGCACCCTACGACTGGTCTATAGGGACTGGTAACTATATTGATGATATAGATTTGATTGTTTCTGAAGAAAAAGCAAGAATTACTGAGGGTATTGCGCGTACTGTCTTTAATATTCTGCTTGTTGATGTTGTTATAGTCATTCTTTCTCTTTTGATTTCATGGTTCGTGGGACGAAGGATCTCTGCTCCGCTGGAAATACTTGCCCGCGAAGTGAAAAGGGTTTCAGAAGGTGATCTTGCTGTTCAGATTGATGTCACATCCAGGGACGAGGCCGGAGTACTTGCTGCGGCTGTTTCGGAGATGGTTGAACGTTTCGCCGATTCGATCAAACAGATAATTGAAATCGCAGGGCAGATCAATGCCAGCGCAAATGACGTAGCATCTACATCACAGCAGATAGCCACAGGCGCCAGCGAGCAGGCTGCAAACGCGGAAGAAATCTCGGCATCTATGGATGAACTTGTTGCAAACATACAGCAGAACACCGAAAATTCCCGGGAATCGAACAAGATAGTCGATTCCGCCGCAAAAGACGCGGATGAAGGCGGTGCGGCAGTTGAAGAATCCGTTAAAATGATGACCATAATCGCAGAGAAAATAAAAATTATCGACGACATAGCCAGGAACACAAACCTGCTTGCATTGAACGCATCAATCGAAGCGGCAAGAGCCGGGGAAGCCGGAAAGGGGTTTGCCGTAGTCGCCTCGGAAGTAAGTAAGCTTGCGGCAAACAGCCAGGCCGCCGCGTCGGAAATTACCGAACTGTCCGCAGAAAGCGTACAGAAAGCGGACAAAACACGGAAGCTGATGGCTGCAATGGTTCCTGCTATAAGAAAATCAGCCGATATCTCTGCCGAGATTATGGCCGGAAGTGTAGAACAGGCGAAGGGTGCCGAACAGATAAACTCGGCGCTGCTCCAAATGGACGACGTAATCCAGGCTAACGCATCAGCCAGCGAAGAAACTGCCGCCATGGCCGAGGTGATGAAGCGGAATGCCGAAAACCTCAGTGAAGCCGTCAGTTTCTTTAAAATTTAAACAGGGATGTTTGCAATGCAGCAAAAGTCTGGTATTCTTGAAACATGAACACCAGGCTTCTGCGTTTTAAACAAGGCGATGTAATTTTCAAGGCCGGCGAAACAAGCCGGAACATGTATATAATCAGGACAGGGACCGTCAAGGTCTTCATCGAACGGGAAGGCAGGCAGATCCTGATAACCGAACTCGGCAAGGGGCAGTACGTCGGTGAGATGTCGTTCCTGACCGGAGTAAAAAGATCAGCGACGGTCATTGCTGAAACCGACATCATGGTTAATGAGATCTCCCCGGAAATCCTCGATGATGAACATCTGGGCCTCTCATCATGGGCGGTATCCATTGCGAAAGTCCTGGTCCGCAGAATCCGTACAACAACAGAACAGCTTGGTGAGTATAAGCTGGGACATGAAACACCCGCAATAACCGAAACCCAGGCAGCTGCCGAAGCGACAGCACCCGACAGAAACAGCCAGGCCAGGGCGGATCAGGATCGCAGGCTCTTTCTGAAAGGCCGATTTACCGAAAATTCAGTCGAACCTGTTAAAAACAAGATCCTTGAACTGAAGATGAAGCACGAATCATCGATTGTTCTGGATTTTTCCGATGTCGTGGATATTGACCAGGCCGGTATCAATTACATCTTCTCGCTGATTAAATCCGGAGAAGTAGCGGAAAAGCAGATCCGTATCGAAAACATGCAGCTCATCCGGGACAAGGTTCTTTCGATCCAGGGGCTTAAAAACATACTCACAACTACCAATATTCCTATAAGACATGTTGAAAAGGACGAACTCCTGATCAGGCAGGGCGATATTGAACAGGTGATGTACGTTGTTAAAAACGGAAGCTTCACTATCTCAAGAAATACAGACAGCGGCCCGATTATTCTTGCCACTGCAGAAAGCGGCGATGTCATCGGGGAGATGTCGCTTATAAAAGAGGGAATCCGCTCTGCAGATGTCAGAGCTGATAAACCGGGCACTGTACACGTTCTCGACGTCAGGGATTTCTACAATAACGTCTATAACGTTCCCGGATGGTTCCTTGAACTGATCAGGGGACTTGTCCAGCGGCTGCGCAACACGAATGATATGATAATGAGGTTTGAGCGCGGGGAAGATATAGCCAAACCTGCCGGAAACTGGAATAAACCGTTGGGGATTGTGCTTGATTCCACCATGCCCGGGAAATTTGCGGTCAGCGGAGTGATGACGTTATCCAATATGCAGTACCTTATGTATATGCTCAAATACGAGATGATGAAGAAACGCAAAAGCATAGAGCTTGATCTGTCTGAAGTCACCATGATGGAAGAATCATGCAGAGCAGCCCTTGACGGTGTTATTATCCGGTTGAAGACATCCGGAACAGATGTCAGGATCACCAATCCTCCGCCTGTTAAAAAGTAACGGAATTTATTTGCGTTTCAATTTCGCTTACATTATCCTTGAAGAATGAACAACAGACTTGTCAGGTTCGATGAAGGAGATATAATCTTCAAAGCCGGAGAAACCTCGCGGAATATGTACATTATCCGCAGCGGCCTGGTCAAGATTCTTATCGAGAAAGACGGAAAGCTTATTCCGCTGATTGAACTGGGCAAAGGCCAGTATATCGGTGAAATGTCATTTCTAACCGGTGTCAAACGCTCAGCAACCGTGGTGGCTGAAACCTCCGTCCTTGCCACCGAAATCCCGCCCGAAATACTTGAGGATGAAAATCTGGGACTGTCGTCCTGGGCAGTATCGATTGCCCGTGTCCTTGTACGCCGAATCCGCGCAACCACCGAACTGCTGGGTGATTATCTTCTGAGCAGCCAGAACCATGATATTCAGACAGGCCGAAGGGC
>QKCC01000061.1 GCA_003245835.1 Spirochaetales bacterium
GAGACATCCACACGGCTGAGTTCCGGCCAGCTGTACGATTCAACATCCGCAGGCACCGCAGCATCCTGCAGCGGATGCTGCATGGGCATTCCGTAGCCGATTCCGCGGCGCTGAATACCGAACGGGCTGCAGTAAGTTGCCCCGGGCAGGAATTCGACTTCGGGCAGGCGGTAGACCGATGAAATACGCCTGAAATCGTCCCCCATCCTGTTTCGGAGCTGTTCATCATCGAGATTGAGTTCATCTTTGGCCTTCTGCCAGAACTCAGTACTGGCACCGCACCACCGCGGCACCCTGTCGGGAATCTCGCCGCTGAATACAGCCGCAACCCTGTCCTTTGAAGTCATCATACCTCCTTTGGCTTTCAGATGTGATTATCTGCAGTATTCTTCGGCAAGTCCCGATGCAATATCTGCCCATTCCCACAGGCGCTGAGGCTTGTATTTGACAGTTGAAATATCCTTCATTATCAGCTCGACATGGCAGCGGCGATCCGTCCGGTCAAGAAACTCGCGCAGCTCCTGTTCGGCTCGCTCGGGCTCCCATCCTGATTCCGCAACAATTGCCGGGTTTGGCTTCCGGCTCATCACGTAGTCCGCCCCCATCTGCTCGACAGCCCTTATGGTGTTCGACCACGGGCTTACAGATATTTTACGCAGGTTCGGGATCCTTCTGAGAATATCCATCTTTCCGTCGAGCGGTTCGCAGCAGCCGTAGTAGGTATGCTTCCACCGCTTCAGCCAGCGCATATCGTGCTCAACCGCAAATTCCCAGTGCATCTGCGGCGAGACCTCGCTGAATATCTGGGCGTTCGAGCACCCCCACATATCCGCAGGGGTTACGCACCCGGGATCAGCATCGCCGGGAAGGTCCGAGATATAGCCGTAACCGCCCGAACCGATCCTCGTATTATTGCAGTCGAGCGACAGAAGGTTCTGCTCAACAAACTGGTCCAGCTCAATCATCCAGGCATCCACCATTCTGTCGACGAACGCGTGTACCATTTCAGGCCGCATTACAAGATCCATCATCGCTTCCTGGATTCCCCACCAGCGGATAAGGTAGTCCCATGGAGTGAACCATATGTGGGTCTGCCCCGTTTTCTTTACAGGCATGATTCCATCGAAGATCCTGCTCATCGCGGCAAAACTGTATTCGGTTGCTTTTTCGTAATGGGTAATAACCGGCATCTTTATTTTTTCCAGATCATCCATATCCTTAATCTGGATTTCGAAATGCCGTGAGTAAATATCGTTGCTGTCGTCAGTACGGGCAACCTGGACATCTTCGATGATGCCGAAGTCGGTACTGTGTATTGCAAGCGGGCATTCAATGAACGGGCTGACAATCATGTCTCCCTGCAGATGGTCCCACTGGTAGATAGTCCGCCTGAGCCGCGTTTCAAGGTCCCTGGCCCAGGGATGTTCGGTTTTAAGAGTGAGTTCATCATTTACATTCATCTCATGCCAGGGGATTTCATTTATCCAGACCATCGGGCGTTTTGAATCGAGATCATTCAGATTCTTCCAGAGTTCAGCCCGGACACCGTTCACCGGGTCGGCAGAGATCTCTGCAATTCTGGCACCCAGCCTTCTTAGCACATCCTGTTCTTCAGGTTTTAATTTGATTTCCGCTTCTACCGGCGGCGCTTCCTTATGACTCGGATCGTGTAGCATCTCGGACTCCTCTATCTTGCTATTAATCTACCAATAAACCGGAATTTCCGTGCCGTCAATCCTGATGTCCATTTTTTACAGTCGCATTGTCAATAATTACTGTGAATTATATTCAGACGGATAGCATCCGGTGTATTTTTTAAAGGTGTTGTAGAAATAATTCGCGTCCGAAAAGCCCACCTCGGCGGCAATCTGGTTGGCTTTCAGCGCTGTTGCTGAAAGCAGCCTCTTTGCTTCATCTATCCTCAGGGTATTCAGATAGCGGGAAAAATTATCGCCCGTTTCATCCTTGAACAGGCGGCCGAGGTAAGCCGGCGACAAATCAAAGCGGGACCCGAGAACCTTCAGCGAAATCGGGTTCATATAGTTGGCATCCACGTATTCGACTATCTGCTGAATAAGCGTTTTTGGCTGGGTCCGGTTCACAGAGATTTTCCCGATAATTTCGAACGAAACCTCTTTCAGCCAGTCCAGAGTTTTCTCTATTGTCTTATACTGAAACAGTTTTTTGAAAAGAGATTCATAGCCGCCGACAATCTCTTTCTCGGAAAGGCCGTTGGTTCTTATAATGTTCAGCAGGTTTGACAGAAGCTCGATTGAGAATCCCCTGAAATACTCCTCGCTGATAATCCGCTTAAGGGTAAAACTCCGGTAGGTTTCAGTAAAGAAACGCTCAACACCCTGAATACTGCATTCGAGTACCATTCTGTACAGGCAATCCATATCAATCTCTTCAGGCTGATCATGCTCAAGCAGAAACTCATCAACATTAGTCTTTGTAAGAATTTGAACTGGAAGATATCTAAAGGGTTCGATCTCAAGCCCGTTAAACCAGTCAATAGCAAGCTGTACGGCTATAGCACCGTCGAGTTTTGCCGACTGGTAGGTGATCAGGTCGAGCTTTTCATCCCTTAACATTCTCATCCCGACCAGGCTGCTGCCGTTTGCGGCACGAATGATGTCAGTTCTGCCGGCTTCCTCTAGCGCCATGTTTATTCCCTGCTGAGCTACATTGTCATCTGCGCTTACGATCCCCTTCAGCTCACTGCCGAATTCATCCAGCCAGCTGCGTACCTGCTGATATGACTTCTGCTTATCGAGGCCGGTCGATTCAACACCGAGAAGCTTCATTTCCGGAGCTATTTCGTTAAGCTCTGTGATCAGCCCCCACTTCCGGCCGAGGTAAGCTGACGATCCGGGAATATGACAGATTACGGCGTATCCGCCTCTATAATCCATCTTTTCGGCGAACCTTCGGGCAAGCAGCCTGAACTGCCCCCAGTCATCGGGTCCGGTCCACGCCAGAATATATTTCATGGC
The DNA here is from genome assembly GCA_003245835.1 of Spirochaetales bacterium. Taxonomy (GTDB): domain Bacteria; phylum Spirochaetota; class Spirochaetia; order UBA9216; family UBA9216; genus Thalassospirochaeta. Next base: position 2,997 of record QKCC01000061.1, read on the forward strand.
CTCGGGGTCGGGAACGAGATTGCTGGCGATCACCGGGATTCCGGCTTCATTTATAAGACGATAGCAGCCGACGCTCTCGGCGGTACTTTCCGGTACCAGAATAATCAGGTCCGGTTTGCTCTCGACAGCTTCACACACCTGCCGGGCCTGCAGGTCCATGTCCCAGCCGGAATGCCGGAATTCGAGGCTGATGCCGAACGGTTCAGCAGTCTGCTTCATGCCGTTTTCGTAGGTAGAATGGTATGGATGTTCGGGAAGCAGGCAAATAATACGTTTTCCTTTCGCGCCGTCCATCGGCGATGCGGGTATATTTTCCCTGCGGACACCCCATCCCGGATATTCGTAATCGTACCAATGCCTCTTATCGCTTTCGGGAAAGCTGAAGGGATCAGCCGGCCTCGGAGGTATTTCTTTCCGCCCGCCCATCCAGAGAATCGGTTTACGCCCCTCTGCAGATTCATACACACTCATCAGCATCAGTTTACCAGATATTCGGTGCGTTTCAACTTGTTTCCTGCTTATGTGGGTGTTATAATCATGTAATCGATTACAAAGAGGTAACGTTTTGGCAGTTACGGTTAAGGAAGTCGCGGCCCATGCCGGAGTTTCAACAGCTACAGTTTCGAGGGTACTCAATGACGACCCCGGTATAAAACCGGAGACCAGGGCAAGGGTCACCGAGTCAATCAGGGAAACCGGCTACAGAATCAACAAGGCGGCGCGGAGCCTAAAAACATCGCGAACCGGAACAATTGGGCTGCTGGTTCCGGAGCTTGCGAACGACTTTTTCATGACTGTCGCACAGGGAGTAGAGGACGTACTAAGGGCCGGAGGGTACGGGGTCATTATCTGCAACGCCAACGAAGATGTAAAATATGAGGAAGATCGCATCGATCTTCTGATAGAGCAATGCGTCGACGGAGTTATTATCATTCCTACAAGCTCGGAAGGCACGCACTTCGGCAAACTCAGGGAAGCAGGGATCCCTGTGGTAACAGTCGACCGGCTCGTTAACGGTTTCGAATCCGACGCAGTACTTGCCGACAATATAAACGGGGCGTATTCGGCAACCGAAAGGCTGATTTCATCAGGCTGCCGCCGTTTCGGTTTTATCGGAGGCAGCCTGGAATTGTCCAACTTCAGTGAGCGCTTCGAAGGATTTAAACGGGCCCTTCAGGATTACAATATTCCGCTCGAAGAGAACATCATCAAGTTCGGTGATTTTCATGTTGAATCAGGCTACATGCTGATGAAAGAATTAATGAGTGCAGAAGCCCCGCCCGAGAACGTCTTTATCGCCAATTACTACCTTCAGGTCGGCGCTACAAAATACCTGATTGAAAACAGGAAAAATAGTTCCCGGCAAATACACATAGCGGGGTTTGACGATATGTCGCTTTCATCAATCCTCGGATTTTCAAGCATAACAGTGTCGCAGCCGATGCATAAAATGGGAGAAACAGCCGCCGGGATGATGCTTGAAAGAATCGAGGAGGCCTCAGGAAGTATTCCGCCTGCCCCTCCCCGCATGGTCAGGCTCAAAACCAGTATTACCAGCCATTAAAGTCAGTTCAAATTTCAGCTATGCCCGGAATTATCCGGATTAAAGCAGAGTAATTTTTTGGGGTTAATGAAGGCAGAAGGGCTTGTTATGCATCTTTCACGGATTTGTACTTCAGAGGTGAATATGCAGCTAATGACCGAATTCCGTGAAGCCCTGTTAAAGATGTATGAACAATTTGCAGCTGTGGACAGACGCTTAGACGATGTTAACAAGCACTTCGAGGATGAGAATAAACGTTTTGAAGACATGCACAGGCAAACCGCATTGATTTTCAGATTGATAACGATAGGCTTTGTTATACTTGGTGTGATTACCACCCTTTTTCAGGTCATCTGATTTTCCAAACCTTTCAGAATATTCATCAGCTGCTGTAAATAGAGCAGCTGCCCCGGAATGATGCAGTTTCCGTATTTTTCAACTTTTCCTTGATTTTTCCGGAAAACGGATCCATAATAAATGTAATCGATTACATTTTAGAGTATAATTACGGAGGAACGACATATGGAATTCAGAAACAGACTCAGAGGCGAAATGCCGAAAGTCGGGATACGGCCGACAATCGACGGACGAAGAAAAGGCGTCCGGGAATCTCTTGAAGATCAAACCATGAATATGGCAAAGGCTGCCGCAAAACTGATCAGTGAAAACCTCAGACACCCTAACGGGCTGCCTGTTGAATGCGTAATTGCGGATTCTACAATAGGGGGATTCGCCGAAGCCGCCGAATGCGCGGACAAATTCAGAAAAGAGAATGTCGGTGTATCTCTTACCGTAACGCCCTGCTGGTGTTACGGTTCGGAAACTATGGATATGGACACCCTTACGCCGAAAGCCATATGGGGCTTCAACGGCACGGAACGCCCGGGTGCTGTTTACCTTGCGGCCGTACTTGCGGCGCATGCTCAGAAAGGCCTGCCCGCATTCGGAATATACGGACGCGATGTCCAGGATTCTACCGATACCTCGATACATGACGATGTTAAAGAAAAAATCCTCCGATTTGTGAAAGCCGGACTGGCCGCAGCAACCATGAAAGGCAAGGCATATCTTTCATTCGGCGGAGTTTCAATGGGTATAGCCGGTTCAATCGTAAACCAGGATTTCTTCCAGAAGTTTCTCGGCATGCGCAGCGAAGCTGTCGATATGTCCGAATTCATCCGCAGAATGGAAGAAGGAATCTACGACCCGGATGAATTCAAAAAAGCGCTTGCCTGGACAAAAGAAAACTGCAAAGAGGGCCCGGACAACAACAGGGCGGAGGTTCAGAGAACCCGCGGGCAGAAAGACAGCGACTGGGAAACAGCCGTCAAGATGACTATGATCGCACGCGACATGATGGTCGGAAATCCGAAGCTTGCAGAACTCGGTTTCGGCGAAGAGGCAATGGGCCGCAATGCCCTCGCTTCCGGATTCCAGGGACAGAGACAGTGGACCGACTTCAGATGCAACGGCGATTTCATGGAAACAATGCTTAATACATCCTTCGACTGGAACGGAAAAAGGGAACCCTACATCTGCGCCACAGAAAACGACGCACTCAACGGTGTTGTAATGATGTTCGGCAACCTGCTCACAAATACTGCCCAGATCTTCAGCGACGTCAGAACCTACTGGAGTCCTGAAGCCATCGAAAGGGTTACCGGATGGAAACCGGAAGGACTCGCGAAGGGCGGGCTCATACACCTGATCAACTCGGGTTCGACCTGTCTTGACGGAACAGGGCAGCAGACCGATGCCGACGGAAAGCCGGTAATGAAACCCTTCTGGGATATATCAGATAAGGAAGTTAAAGCCTGTTTGGAGGCTACAAGGTTCAGGCCGGCATCGACAGAATATTTCAGAGGCGGCGGATGGTCTACAGATTTTCTGACAAAGGGAGGGATGCCCTGCACAATGAGCAGACTCAACCTTGTCGACGGGCTCGGACCAGTTCTTCAGCTTGCCGAAGGCTACAGCGTCGAGATTCCGGAGAAAGTACATGATACACTCGATTCCCGGACCGATCCCACATGGCCGACCACATGGTTCGCGCCGATCGTTGACGGCAAGGATGGTCCGTTCAAAGACGCCTATTCGGTAATGGCTTCCTGGGGAGCAAACCACGGTGCAGTCAGTTTCGGTCATATAGGCGCAGACCTGATTACCCTCGCGGCAATTTTAAGGATACCAGTATGCATGCACAATGTTGCAGACGATAAAATCTTCAGACCGAGTACATGGAACGCGTTCGGAATGGACCGCGAAGGCGCTGATTACAGGGCCTGTTCCGCACTCGGACCAATCTACAAATAAGCTTTTCATTAATTATTTGATGATGACGGGATGTCTTTAACAGGCATCCCGTTTTTTATACCGGCGGCTATGTCTTAAAAATTAGTCCTCGTCAGAAAATTCTGAAGCCTTCGAAAGCAGACCGCTGTGAGTCTCTTTCCGGGCGCTGCTCATTCGGTTCACCTTGTGAACAAGATCCTGCCCCAAAGCCTGCTGCACCTTTACCCATAAGGTATGATCGCTTATCTTAAGCCTGTTCAAATCAGCCTTTTTCCAGCCCCAGAGTACCAGCCCCGGACCGGCCACAACATCAGCCGCAGGGACTTTGTTTGAGATATAACTCATTTCGCCCACAAAGCCGCCACGTGACAGAACAGCAACACGTCCGGTCCGGTTCCTGACAACGGCGCGGCCTTCGGTAATGATAAACACATTTTCAGGGTCCTGGCCGGATTTTATTGCGCATTCATTTTCTGCGAATGTTACAGCTTTGCCCTTACTCCAGAATCTGAGGAATTCACGCTCTGTCATATGTATGAAATTATTGTTGTACAAATCTTCGAGACCATGCGGAAGTTTTACCGGTCTTCTTTCAAGAAGCAGTAAAATCGTTCGAAAAAGGTTTATGGCAAGGAAAATACTGTTCCAGAATAAAACAATCCAGTTGCCTCGTGCATATCCGGCATAAATCAGCAGCCCCTGCCCGGAGATAAGAAGCAGTCTCAGAGAAAGAATATTTTTTACAGCAAGCCCGATCAGACTCAGCACATAGGCAATGTTCATTATTATCAGGGCAGGTGATAAACTGAAATCCATACTTTGAGTATCGGCGAAAATCAGCTGAATCCGCACAAATATATCCGATTGATAGCAGCACCCGATTCACGGTATAGTAGATTATGAATGTACTTTTAATACTTGATCTTGACGGAACACTTGCGGACACAAGAACTGACATTGCTGCTGCAGTAAACAAGGTCCGGGAATCTTACGGAATGACGGCCTTCCCGGCAGATAAAATTACCGGGTATATCGGGGGCGGCCGAAGACAGCTGATGCTTAAATCGCTTCATGATTATCCGGAACTCGACATAGACGATTCATGCAGCAGGTTTACCGATTTTTACAATCAGGACCTCATTGTTGAAACCTGTTTATATGAAGGAGTGGAAGCCACTGTTCAGCAGCTGCACTCTGAAGGTTATTATCTGGCGGTTTTATCCAACAAGCCGGGCGAGATGTGCCGGGCTATTGTCTCTCATTTCGGTCTTGAAAAATACCTTGTAACAACGATGGGCGGCGGAGACACCGCGACTACAAAACCTGATCCGGAAGGCGCATTTGAAGTGATCAGGCGGGCTGAAGAAAAAGGCTTCGTTAAAGAGGACGGCAACATCTGGATGGCGGGCGATCATCATACTGACCTGGCCGTTGCTGAAAACGCCGGCATGAAAAGCATTTTCTGTGAATACGGTTTTGGAGATCGACAGAACCTGAAATCCGATTACAGTATCAAATCATTCAGCGAGATTCCTGAAATTATTCGATAAAAACATGGGCATCCGGAGGGTTCCGGATGCCCATATAATAGTTTTTCTATTTTTTCTTTTCTGAAAATGAATGTGTAATCCTGTCGATAACAATCGCCAGGAAGACAATTGACAGCCCGGCTTCAAAGCCGCGTCCGACCTCAATCCTGTTTATAGCAAGCAGGACCTCCATACCAAGACCCTTTGCGCCAATCATAGAACCTATAACAACCATGGCCAGGGCCATCATCGTGGTCTGGTTTATGCCGACCATAATCGATGGTTTTGCGAGCGGAAGCTGAACATCAAAAAGTACCTGCCGGGGAGTCGCACCGAACGCCTGGGAAGCTTCAACGGCTTCTTTATCGACCGTCCTGATGCCGACATTTGTCAGCCTGATTACAGGGGGAACAGCATAGATTATTGTAGCGAACATTGCCGGGACCTTCCCCATTCCGAAAAACATCAGCGCAGGAATCAGGTAAACAAAACTCGGCATAGTCTGCATGCCGTCAAGCAGCGGCTGTAGAATGGACTGTGTCCGGTCGCTTCTGGCCATATTGATGCCCGCAGGAATACCGATAAGCAGCGAAAAAAACACCGATGCTATTACAAGGCTCAGGGTTTTCATAGCCAGTTCCCAGTAACCGAACACACCTATCAGAGCCATCAGAGCCATCAAAGCAATACCGGTTTTCCACTTGCCGATCAGCTTCCATCCGGCAATTCCTACAAGAGGAATGAGTATAAACCATGGTATGTAAAGGAAAACAGCTTCAAATGCCATTACAACATGAAGAATTATTGATCCTACAACATCAAAAAAACCGTCAAGGTGAATCAGGAGCCAGTCCATTCCTGTATCGATCCATTTTGCCAGAGAAAATATTTCTATTTCCGGGAAATTAATCATTTTCATCTCCTTCCATCGGCGAGATCGATTCGAAGATCTGGTCTGTGGTAACAATCCCCCTGAATTTTCCGTTATCATCAACTACCGGAATCGGATAGGGATTCTCAGAGACAATCGAGAACATATCTTCAAGTATCGTTTCTTCGGTGACTGAAGAAACCCTGCTGATATGACTGTCAGGTATCGCTCCCGGCTTATCACCTGATTCAAGAAGTTTTTCAAGTTTATCTGCTCTTGCAACTCCGAGCAGGCGGTGTGCTTTATCAACTACAAATGCAGCCTTCCTGTTGTTGGCCTGCATAAGTGTCAGGGCTGTTTTCGGGCCTTCCCATCTGTAAAGAAGAACCTTCGGAGGTTCCATAATACTCGAGGCGGTCAGAACCTTTGCCGGAGAAGCATCACGTACGAATTCCCTTACATAATCATCTGCAGGATTTGTTACAATTTCTTCCGGGGTATCAACCTGGACTACCCTGCCGTTTCTCATAATAGCTATTTTATCGCCGAGTTTTAATGCTTCATGCAGATCGTGGGTAACAAAAACAATGGTCTTCTGCAGTTTATCCTGCAGTTCGACAAGTTCATCCTGCATCTGCCGCCTAATCAACGGGTCAAGTCCGCTGAACGGTTCATCCATCAGCAGGATTTCAGGATCATTTGCAAGTGCCCGCGCGATGCCGACCCTCTGCTGCATTCCCCCGCTTAATGAGCCGGGATAATAATCCTCCCAGCCCTTCAGTCCGACGGTTTCTATAGTCTGCATTGCCTTTGCGTAGCGTTCGCCCTTCGGCAAACCTCTGACCTTCAGGCCGTATGCTACATTATCCAGTACAGTCATATGCGGCAGCAGACCGTAATGCTGAAAAACCATTCCGAAGGTCTTCCTTCTGAATTGAAGAAGGTCCTCCTGGCTCAGTTTTGTTACGTCTGTACCGTTAATTTCAACAGTTCCGCTGGTAGGATTCACAAGCCTGATAATATTTCTGACGAGCGTAGACTTTCCGCTTCCGGACAAGCCCATAAGAATATAGAACTGGCCTTTCCGTATTTCAAGACTTACTTCACGCATACCGACGACGCAGCCGGTTTTTTTTTGAATTTCGTCTTTGCCTAGATCCCTGTATTTTTTTCCAAGAACCCTTTTCGGGTCCCGACCGAACACTTTCCACAGATCTCTGATAATAATCTGGGGCGGATTTTCCGCCCCGGATTCGATCGTTGAAGTGTTGATCTTCAATTCGGTTTCAGACATCTGCTAATCCTGCAGCGCAGCCTTTACCTTTTCGGCAACATCAGAAGAAACCCACGCAGTCCATACATCCTGCTTGTTCTTAAGAAACCACTCGGCAGCCTGTTCGGTATCCCAATCGTTTGCGTCCATTTGGGCAAGAAACTCGTTATTGTCGGCAACAGTTGTACTGTACTTTTTCAGCATCTCAACAACATCCGGAGCCTTTTCGAGCATCGACTTGTTGACCAGAATGTTTACATCAGCAGCTTCATATTCACTGCCCTTAAGCCTGACCATATCAAACTTGCCGAGAACTGCAGTCGGAGCCCAATAGTATGCACAAATTGCCTCATGTTTTTTAAAAGCCCCTGCAATTACACCCGCAAGAGCAGTACCTGAACCGGCGATACCGAGGTTGTAGGTATCTTCGAGATTGTATTTATTGAAAATCTCTTCAGAAATTCCCATCTGGGACCATCCTGCTACTCCGCCGTACACAACACCCTTTGACGGATCTTCCGGATCCTTAAAAAGATCAGCGTACATGGGCAGGTCTGCAACCGTCTTGAGACCTGGAGCCATGGCGTCGGGACCTTCAACAACGTATCGGGGAATCCACCAGCCCTGGGGAGCATCGGGCATATTTTTACCAAGGTCGATCAGGTTTCCTGTAGCTATCCCCTTCTCGTACGCATCCCTGAAATTTGAGTGCCATGATTCCATGTCTACATCAATATCACCCTGAATTATCCCGTTGATTATAGGAAGAGTATCTCCGGGGACAAAATCAGCCTTGTAGCCTTCCATACCGTTTTCGATGATAAATGCCGCTATGCGGTTATGGACCTGAACAGAATCCCATGATACATCACCAAACACGATGGTCTGAACATCTGACTCCTTCTGTCCTTCCGCGGTAACAGCAAAAGACACACCTAAAAGCAATACAATAAGAATTGTAAGTAGTTTACGCATAATAACTCCTTTAATACGCTATATATATTTAGTATTCTAAATATTATTTTCACATAAATGCTCAACACATTCAAGAGTATTATGTTTCTATTTGCTTTATTTATAAGCATTTATTATTTTTTTACATATTTATGAGCACAGATTTTAAACATACTTATCACATTTAAGTTTATCTTTTATTTATAATTGTAAGTTTCATACTTAAACTAAATTATATTATCTAAAATTCAATACCGGGCACCATCCTGGACAGCTGCTCCGCAATAATCTTTATTGCGGGATGAGGACAGCGGTGATAATATTTAGTCACAAGGATTGTAGAATGAATATAAACGCTACAGGCTGCTCACTTATAGATAATCTGTACTCGCTGGTAGATTTCAGCTCGCCGGGTTACCGAAGATGGAGCGCTGAATCAGGTATGAAAAACGGACTGAATACTGGCGGGCTGGTTTTCGGGGAAGATCTGGAAGAATCATCCGGAATCCCCTATAACGAGCTGCTTAACCAGATAACAGGCGGGAAAATACGGCCTGAACAGAACATCGGCGGGCCTGCTGTCGTTGCGGCAATCCATATGTCGCAGGTTCTTCCCCGGGACGGCTTCTCAATCGGTTTCTACGGATGCAGGGGTGAAGATGAGCTCGGCAGCCTGCTTGAAGAAAAACTGAAGAATTTTAATATGGATATTTCCGGTTACATGACGGCTGAGGGAAAGACCCCTTTCACAGACGTCTTTTCAGACCCGTCATACAATAACAGTAACGGAGAGCGTACCTTCGTCAATTATATCGGCGCCGCAGGAGAGATCCGAGGCAGAGATCTTCCCGGGACATTCTTCGATGCCGACATGCTTATATTCGGCGGTACAGCACTCACCCCCGGGCTGCACGATGATCTTGGATACCTGCTTGCCAGGGCAAAAGCCGGGAATAAAATCACCTGTGTAAATACAGTTTATGATTTCAGAAACCAGAAGCAGAACCCATCAGGACAATGGCCGCTCGTAGATAGCGACGATCGGTTCCATTTGATAGATCTTCTGATTGCAGACAACGAAGAAGCGATTAAGATCAGCGGCCGCAATGATAAATACAGCGCAGCAGCATGGTTCGAAGAGAAGGGAGTACGTTCAGTGATTATTACGCACGGTTCCGAGTCCATAGAATGCTGCTCAGACGGACATTTCTTTACCGAAAAAGGGCATTTCAGCATGCCGGTCTCTGAAGAAGCAGGCAGGAAGATGAAGACCGCCCCTGAGGACAAGGCGGATACGACCGGCTGCGGGGACAATTTTGCAGGAGGCGTTTACGCGTCGCTTGCATCCCAGCTTGCAGGGGGGAATCCGTCGCTGAGAGAAGCGGTATCTTTCGGGGCTGCTGCCGGAGGGTTCGCCGGGCTCTACTGCGGCGGAGTCTTTTTTGAGAAATACAAAGGGGAAAAGGAGGAACACCTAAAACCCCTGATTGCTGCATATAAAAAGCAGCAGGGCGTAGAATTATGAACAAAATAGTCATTTTCGGGGCAGGCAACATAGGCCGTTCATTTATCGGAAGCATTTTTGCATCAAACGGGTATGACACTGTTTTTATTGACGCCAACAGGGAACTTGTCGAAGCGCTGAACCGCCGGGGGTGCTACCCAATCATTATAAAACGAAACAGCAAACCGGATGAAAGAATAGAGGTGAACGGCATCCGTGCTGTCCACAGCTCCGAATCACAGCAAGTGCTCGAAGAGCTTGCGGATTGTAATCTCTGCTCTACGTCAGTCGGACAGGCTGCACTAAAATTTATAATTCCGTTTATTGCGGAGGCTGCAGCGCTGCGGATAAAACAAGGCCGCAGACCGCTTGATGTGATAATTGCCGAAAACATCCGGAACGGCGCCGATTATTTCAGAGGGGTCTTCCGTGAACAGGGGCTTAAAGGCGACGAGGCGGGACTCATTGAAACAAGCATCGGTAAAATGGTTCCAATAATGGGAAAGGAGGACCTGGCTGAAGACCCACTTGTTCTTCACGCGGAGGAGTACAACACACTCATCCTCGACGGCAGCGGATTCAAGAATGCATCTCCCCTGCTCCCTGAAATAAAAACAGTAACTAATATCGCAGCCTGGGTAGATCGCAAGCTGTTTATTCACAATATGGGCCATGCCGCAACCGCCTATTTCGGTTACGCGACAAACCCGGAGCAGAAAATGATAGCCGATGCGATAATCGAAGTTGGAGTCCGTGACCGCGTGTACTCAGCCATGCATCAGGCTGCGGCAGCCCTGTTAAAAGAGTACCCTGAAGATTTCACTGCCAAAGCGCTTACCGAACATATTGATGATTTGCTGTACCGCTTCGGCAACAGAGCTCTCGGCGACACAATCTTCAGAGTCGGCAGAGACCTGAGTCGGAAACTCCATCGTGACGACAGGGTGCTCGGGGCCGCTGCACTGTGTATAAAGCACTCTCTCCCATTCGACAGGATTATCGATATATTCAATGCCGGACTTCGCTTCAGGGCTGCGGATGAAAAAGGAGACATGTTTGCGGGCGACTCCGGCTTCCACCGTGAACTTGAATCAGGCGGGATTGCGAACCTGCTCGAAATAAAACTTGGGCTTGCCGATAGTGACAAGGAATTGAAACGGTACATTCTAAACCAAATCCAGTTCAGACAATAAACGGAAAACCCTCAACACGCTTCGCTGCTATTCCAGTCCGAAAAAATCATTTACAGCACTCAGCCATCCGGCACGTTCAACAACAGCAGCCTGTGTATGCCCGCCGGAAGGGGCAATAAAGGTTAGGGTCTCGGCACCTTCCGGCCTTGATCCCGATATCGTGTAACACATATCGACCGGCACAACGGCGTCATTTTTTGCATGAATCAGAAGCAGCGGTGCAGCAGAAACTGATGCGGATGCGGCAGGTTTGACAGAGCTTACCCGGAAACGGCCGAATAATCCTATAAAGATAGAAGAAAACACTAGAAGCCCCGGATACAGAAACCAGGGAAGCCCGGCCTGGCTGAAGCGAAAATATATCTGATCTTTCAGGGTTGCAAACGACGAATCGGCTGCAGCCCTGAGGATGCAGTCTGAGTCAGGCAGGTACTGAAGCACCGTCGCCGCACCCATCGAAATACCGTCTAAATGAATTCTGG
>QKCC01000165.1 GCA_003245835.1 Spirochaetales bacterium
GCGGCTGGGGAAATTCCTTGTTGCATGCCTGATGCTGAAGTCACGGTTAGCCGGGACGTCGCCGGCCCCGAAACACGGACCGCAGAAGGCTGATCGCATTAACGCACCGGCCGACATAAGTGTCTGCGCTATGCCGCTTTTCATTGCTTCGAGGTAGATCGGCTGGCTTGCCGGGTAGACGCTCAGGCCGAAGTGGTCGTTGCCTATTGATTTGTCCTTCAGGATGTCGGCTGCCTCGGCAAGGTTCTCGTATGAACCGCCGGCGCATCCCGCAATTACACCCTGACCTACAAAGACTCTGCCATTCTCAGCTTTTTCGGGAAGACCTGTATCGAGGTCGGGGTTATCGAACTGGATCTTGGCCTGCTCATCAATCTCACCGAGGATGTCTTTTGCGTTTGCGATAAAATCCTTTATTGTATAGACATTGCTGGGATGAAAGGGCAGTGCGATCATAGGTTCAACGGCCGACAGATCGACCTCGATCAGGCCGTCATAGTATGCGGTCTTTCCGGGAGCGAGTTCGGCGTATTCCGATTCCCTGCCATGGATTCTGAGGTACTCTTTAACCTTCGTATCCGTCTTCCAGATGGAGCTAAGGCAGGTCGTTTCGGTGGTCATTACATCTATTCCGCATCGGTATTCGACGGAAAGGTTGTCCACGCCGGGGCCTACGAATTCCATAACCTTATTCTTTACGAACCCGTTATTGAACACTTTGCCTATAATAGCCAGCGCCACATCCTGAGGGCCGACGCCCTTCCGGGGTGTGCCTGTAAGATAAACTGCAATCACATCCGGGTAATTAATGTCCCAGGTGCGTCCGAGCAGCTGCTTAACAAGTTCAGGTCCGCCTTCTCCTACCGCCATTGTGCCCAACGCGCCGTAGCGGGTGTGGCTGTCGGAGCCGAGTATCATTTTGCCTCCGCCTGCCTGCATCTCTCTCATGTACTGGTGAATGACGGCCTGATGCGGCGGTACGTAGATTCCGCCGTATTTCACGGCGGCTGAGAGCCCGAATGCGTGATCGTCTTCGTTTATTGTTCCGCCGACTGCTGACAGCGAGTTGTGGCAGTTGGTCAAAACATATGGAATAGGGAATTCTTTAAGGCCGCTGGCTCTTGCTGTCTGTATTATTCCTACATATGTAATATCGTGTGAAGTGAGGGCGTCGAATTTTATTTTCAGTTTGTCCATTGAACTTGATGTGTTATGCTTTTTCAGGATGCTGTACGCCATTGTATTCATTTTAAGATCGGCTGCATCAAGGCTTCGTCCTGTTCCCTGTTCCACGCCGATTAGTTCAGTTCCATTTGATAGAAAACAGCCTTTTGCGCTTGTTTTTACACTCATATGATTATTATCCCCTTAATGATTAAAGTATTACCGGATTGTAAATACACAGCATAATAGCACAGCAGTCAATTATCGTCACTACCGGACAGAGTGAATCGGAGGTGTTGAAGATTGCCCGGCGCGAGTATTTAAGGGCTGCAGGCTGATGCTTATTCTGCTACTGAAGGAACAGTAGGGGTAAAGGACCTATAATCGGGGACTGCAAATCCGTCGGGAAAGTCAGTGGAATCGAACCGGTCCCAGGACCTTGTTCCTCCGATGAAGAGCAGTTTTCCCCTGAGTTTGAGGACGTCTCCGTCTCTCCATATTTCGCAGTCGTAGATATTCGGCTTTTTTTGAGGATCCGATGCATTCATGACCTTTCCGCCGCCGTATTCATCGTCTTTCTTTTCCAGGCTGTAGACTATGTCCAGCCCCATGACAGGCGGTTTTCCGACAAGTCTGGACATGCGGTTTTTCTGCTGATAGATGTCGTCGAGAATGAGTCCCGACTTGTCAATTTCACATATGAGCCGTCCATACATCAGACCGTCGTATTCATAGACTGCCATCACCCTGCGGGTTTTTGCAGCGCTGAACTCGTCAGTAATAATCCAGAAGCCGGTGACGTCAAACCTGTCAACGGCGAAAACAGATGGAGCCGATAATACAATTGCTGCAGTAATAATCAATAAAATACGACTTCGTTTCAAACAATCATCCCTCTTTCTCTGTTAGTTAGCCGGTCAGTTTAATTCTATATCTTTTATTCTGAGCATGCAATATTATTGAAATAGTAAGAAAATAATGCTAGAGTAGAATATCTTTGTCGGAAGCTGCCGACATGCCGGGAGATTTGTGTGAAGACAACTACAGACTATCTGACTTTAAAGGACCGTCTCCGGAACCTTTCCGTCAGGTTCGGTATAAAAAGGTATTCTCACCGGGTAGAGCCCGGGCTCTATGCGCTGAACTCTCCCACTGCAAACGACCTGGTTTTTGTTTCGGCCAATTACAGGCTTTCGTTCGACGTTCTTCGGAAATCGCTCCGCGGAATCAGCTGTTTTATTCTGGTCCTCGATACCCGGGGGATTAATGTCTGGTGTGCAGCAGGCAAAGGCACCTTCGGCACCGAAGAGATTGTCACCAGGATCAGGGAAACCTCTCTTGCCGATCATGTGAACCATAAAAGGCTTATTCTGCCGCAATTAGGGGCTCCGGGGGTTGAAGCACATATGGTCAGACGCCGGACAGGGTTCAGCGTAGTTTACGGCCCTGTTGAAGCAGCCGACATTCCCGGCTACCTGAAAAATAATCTGCAGAAAACCGCATCCATGCGCACCAAATCATTCGGTATCCGCGACAGAACCGTGCTGACACCGGTCGAGCTTGTGCAGTCGTGGCGGCTTTTTCTGCCGGTAGCTGCAGCCGGAATTCTTTTTATTCTGCTGTCCTCCGGTTTTACTTCTTCAACTGTCGCAGATCTGCTGAAGTTTGCTGTGCTGCCGTCTGCTGCCGGTGTAATTGCCGGGGCGTTTCTTTCGCCGCTGCTGCTTCCATGGCTTCCCGGACGGGCGTTCGCGCTTAAAGGGGTATTTACCGGCGCGGTGCTAACGATCCTCTGGATTATTTCGGTAAAGCCCGGACTTCCGCTGATAATTTTCAACTCCGGTCTTATAACGGCTTCATCATCTTTCATCAGCATGAACTTTACCGGATCGTCTACCTATACATCCCTGTCCGGGGTAAAGAAGGAAATGCGATTCGCCGTTCCGTCCCAGATTGCCATTGCCGTCCTGTCAGTCTCCGGCGGGATAATATCGGCCGTTCTGATAGGGGGTGTACTATGATGTATCTGAAGAATGTATCCACACTTGAGCTCAATGTCGAAAACTGTACCGGCTGCGGGCGGTGTATCGATGTTTGTCCTCATAACGTTTTTGAAATGGCAGATCGTACGGTTCGTGTGCTTTCATATGACCGCTGTATGGAGTGCGGCGCCTGCATGATGAACTGCGCTTTCGGCGCCCTGACTGTAAGCAAAGGTGTCGGCTGTGCTTCGGCTATAATAATCGGCGCCATACGAGGCACGGAACCTGTCTGCGGATGCTGCGATGATGACGAGGGCACAGTGTCCGGACCAGGATGCTGCTGCTGAAATAGCTGCACCATCACACATACAGACCCGATAATCCTACATTCATGTATGCTTTTGCGTAAACAAAATTACATAGATGTAGGATTGGTTTCCGCTTAACACCGTCTGAATCTTTTAATCCTTATAATTTTTATCCTCTTTTTACATTAATGTAATTTATTCGCTCATATTTAACTCAAAAAGAACCTATTTAACATGTTTTTCGATGCTGTATGATTTTGGCACACAAGTTGCAATATCTATCCGGTAAGGAAATTGAATCCTTTCAATAATTTTTATTTGCTATCGGCAATTGAGAAAATTCAGGAATGGTATTGAGTGATGCATAATATTGAGACAGAGATTAAAATTTTAGGCCTGTGTGTAAGTTTTCCTGATAAAAACGGCGGCGAAGAGATTCACGCCCTCACTGATATAAATCTGGAAATCAAGCAGGGGGA
>QKCC01000190.1 GCA_003245835.1 Spirochaetales bacterium
TTTGAATAATTAGTCTGGTGATCATAGAGAGGGGGACCCACCCGTTCCCATTCCGAACACGGAAGTTAAGCCCCTCTTCGCCGATGGTACTGCGTTAGCGGGAGAGTAGGTCGTCGCCAGGCTTTTTTTTATTAATTTGGACAGAGCGCAGAAGCGCTCTTTTTTTATGCTCATATGGATTTAAAGTTCTCCCGCTAACGCGCAGGCTGTTAAAGTGCGTTTAAGCAGGTTGGGGTTCAAGGATGAAACTGTCATAGGGACTGCGCAACGAAGTGTAGCAGCTTCGGGGCAGGCGCAGCCTGACCGCAGAGATAATAGGTGGCAGATTCGGCAATGCCGAACTGCTGAAGAAACGGCAAGCCGTTTCTTCCCATCACCAGGCTTTTTTAATAGTTGGATGAAATGTCTGAATAAATAAAAACTTCGTTTTTGAAAGAACCTGGACGTTGCACAAAGAAAGCAGCTTACTTCTCTCTCTTAGAATTGCCCCTGACCGCTGAAAAATATATACCTACCAGGCAAAGTATAGAAAAAATTAAAAAGGACAACCTGAAACTGTGATTGAAAAGATCAAGTGTCTCTGCCCCAATTCCCCGAGGCCCCATGTAAACTGAAAATATAATAGTTGTTATGCCCATGCTAAGGACCATTCCCAGGGATCGCATGGTAGCAACCGCTCCTGAGGCCTGGCCGTAATATCGTTTTTCTACGGAACCCATGATGGCGTTTGTGTTAGGTGATGAAAAGAAGGCGTATCCGCAGCCAAGAAGAAAAAGTATAAATACAATAAAGAAGGAAGATGTATTGGATGTCAGACGGGACAGAATAAATAATCCAACTGTTACCATGCCCATTCCCGTTGTAACAAGTATTGCAGGATCAATACGATCGGAAAATTTGCCAGCTATCGGTGATAGTGCAGCCTGTGCGATTGGCTGCGTCGTAAGAATAAGACCTGTCATCTGCGGACTTACACCCATTGAAAACTGAAGAAAGAGACTAAGCAGAAATGTAATTGCGTAGGTGGACATGTAATTTATCAGTGCCGCCACTGAAGAGAAGGCGAATACCCGATTCGAGTTAAATAGACGAATCTCCAGTACGGGGTAGGATATTTTCAGCTCGCGGCGGATAAAGAGTATCAGTCCTGCTGTGCCTGGAATAAGATAAACCAAAGCTATGATTTTCGGAAGGATGGTAATTCCGTACATGAAAAGAACCAGGGAAACGCCGTAAATCAGGCTGCCGGCGAGATCAAATTTTTCCCCTTTAGCGTCTGCCCATTCTTCCCTAATGCAGATAAGAGTTATCAGAAAAGGCAGGATTTCAACCGGTGCAGTAATAAAGAAGATCCATCGCCAACCCAGTGCGGCCGAAAGCATGCCTCCGAAGAATGGTCCAAAGGAAAGGCCTGTATAAATGGCTGCTGTGCCTATGCCGATAGCCATTCCGCGTTTTTGAGGGGGGAATACGGAAGATAGTATGGCCATGATGGTAGCATTTACCATGGCTGATCCGAGTCCCTGCAGTACCCTGAACAGAATAAGAAATTCGGCAGAACCTGAAATACCGCAGAGCAGGGTCGTGACGATGAACATAGCCATACCGCCTAAAAAGACTCGCTTGCGCCCGAAGATATCGCCGATTTTTCCTGCAGCAATCAGAAACACTGCATTGGAAAGTACGAAGGATGTATTAATCCAGGTAAGGGTAACAGCATGAATCGAAAACTCGCTTTGAATGATCGGCAGGCAGACATTCAGGGCAGAGAGCATAACTGCATTAATAAATGAGGCCGATGCTACTGCAATGGTAGCAGAAATTTTTGTTAATCGTCCGGACATAACACCTCTATATTATAAAAAAAAGTGATAACAATGATTTTTACAGAAAGATCGATATAGCGCAAGGCAGGCATCGTTTCTCTATTATTTCAAGGTTATCATCTTCACTTATGAAAATTTTAGTTTTGCCGCCAGCAACGTTGTTCTTCGATACTAACATATTAATTGTCGTGTCTGATCTAAAAATTAAAAGGGAACATATTCCTGTTGTAGAGCAGGTAAACAGAAAGTAATCCCTGAAAAAGAGCAATGATTAAAAATATTATGTGCAAGGTTCCGATTTCTCTGATGATAAGGCACTGGATTACAAGCCACGAAGCAAGTATTACTCCCATAATTCCGGGCAGATACTCGTTTAATTTGATTTTTGCCAATACAATGATACCGCTGAGCAGGTTGAAAATACCTATGCAGACGAACAGGAAAATCCCAGGTATAAGGTAAGTTGAAAAAGGACTGTGCTCAAGCATTCCGTCCGGAATCTCCAAAGGATTGACAGGATTAAGAATGGCCGCCAGACCGCCGGCCATTGCCCCAATTCCGACAAAAAAGTGTATGACGATTACAGATATTTTTGCTGATTTCATTATGATTTCCTTTATTTAATTATACATTGTCCAATGTGAAAATTTCATTAAATAAATAAATCTTAAAAAAAAATTAAAAACAGGGGTGGAACTTCGGATGCCGCCGTTGGTTTGATATCATAAAGTACTTTACAATGTAAAGTATGACTGCTATTATTGATTAATGGACATAGAAAATGCAGTTGAGCAGATATCTGAAATTCACAGGCATCTTGCAAAAACGGAGATATTTTACGGTTATAAACCGCTGACTGTGCTGATAGTCGGTATCGCGGCTTTTGTATTGGCAGCTGTTCAGAACTGGGTTATTGTCCCTTCTTCCGAGCTTATGTTTATAATTCAGTGGCTGGTAGTCGGAACCGTAATTATTCTGGCAATCGGCGGAAACATTTTTTATAATTACCTGCGCAGCGGAAGCGATTTTAAAATAAACCAGATGAGCAAGGTTTTTCTTCAGTTCGGACCGAGTGTGGCAGCAGGCTTTGTTATTTCTGCCGTATTTATATTTATGGATGATTCATCAATCGTCTACCTTCCCGGCATCTGGGCCATGCTTTTCAGTCTTGGGATTTTTTCGATGCGCCCCTATCTGCCCAGAATGATAGGATATGTAGCTCTGTTCTATCTTGCTGCGGGATCAGGGCTGTTATGTCTTGTGCACTATAACCTGAGTTTTTCACCATGGGGAATGGGAGTCACGTTTGGAGCAGGTCATATTTTTGCTGCACTTATTCTTAGGTTAGACATTAAAAGGAACGGTCTCTGATGTCTGAAGAAAGCATGGGCGGCAAATTCGCATACGAAAGACTCGACCGTCTTATGCACGAAAAAGCCCGCCTCAGCATTATGACATCGCTTTATACACGGAGTGAAGGGCATAATTTTAATGAATTAAAGAATTTGTGCGGACTCACAGACGGCAACCTGAGCAGACATATCAGTATTCTCAGAGAAGCCGGACTTCTTGAAGTAAACAAGGGTTATGAAAAGAATAAACCCAATACGAGCTGCTGTTTGACTAAAAACGGTCGTACCCGGTTTCGGGATTATCTTTGCGAACTTGAACAGGTAATAAGAGATGCTTCTGCAGCTGAAAAAGTTCAGGAGAAGCTGAGTGATCGGCATGAATTTTCTACCGCCTGAAATGATCGTGTTATTTTCAGACGTGAATGTTGAAGCTGCCGTTTGCCGGATATAAGGAATATAATCCAATGGAAAACAATGTATATACTGATGTTAAACCTTTTCTCGGAATATCGCCAGATGTGGAAACGCGCAAGCGTCGGATTGTCCTGCTCGGTGCAACAGGTTCCATCGGGCGCAGTACCCTGCAGGTAATTCGTATGCACAGCAGCCGTCTCGAACTTGTCGGAATAGCCGCTGATCAAAGCGCCCGGGAGCTTGACGATATTGCAGATGAGTTCAAAGTCAGTCACTCCGTTCTTTTTTCGCGTGAAGGAATTGAGGGTTTAATTCGGCTTGCAACACTTCCGGAGGCCGATATCGTACTCGTTGCAACCACCGGTACAATTGCACTGAGGGTAACGCTTGCTGCTCTGTCTGCAGGCAAGGATGTTGCTCTTGCAAACAAGGAAACAATGGTAGTCGGAGGACATCTTGTTACCGCCGCGGCGAAGGCTTTTGGAAGGAGGGTTTTTCCGGTAGACAGTGAACACAACGCAATCTTTCAGTGCCTTGAGGGTAATACCGACCATGGAAGCGTCCGAAGACTGCTGCTTACCGCTTCCGGGGGGCCGTTCAGGAATACACCTGCTGAACAGCTTGAATATGTTACTGTCGAGGATGCGCTTAGGCACCCGAACTGGTCGATGGGGCGAAAGATTACTGTCGATTGTGCTACTATGGCAAATAAAGGGCTGGAAATGATGGAAGCCAGATGGCTTTTTAATGTTGAGCCTGAAAAAATTGACGTTGTAATTCATCCTCAGAGCGTGGTTCACAGTATGGTTGAATTTATTGATAACAGCATTCTTGCCCAGATGTCGACACCGTCTATGACTTTCGCAATTCAGCACATCTTAATGTATCCGGAAAGGATTGAAGGTGTTCATGATTCCCTGGACTTTTCAAAACTGTTTACACTTGAATTCCAGCCGCCGGATATGAAGAAGTTTCCATGCCTGCAGCTGGCATACGACTCACTCTATGCCGGGGGGCTTTACCCCGTTGCCTATAATGCCGCAAATGAAGCTGCTGTGGATGCGTTTCTGAATAAGGGCTTGCCTTTTACGGCGATTCCCGAGATTATTTCACATGTTCTTGACTGTAACCTGAACTACCGACTGCCTGATAATATTGATGATTTAATGGATGCGGAGGCTGAAGCTGGAAGCGAGGCGGAAAAATGTCTTCGCAGCTACATACGACTTTAAAAACCGCCGCCGGAAAGAGCAGAACCAATACGGATTGTTCCGGTTAAAGATTCTGCCGCGCACGTTATAAAGCTGATCTGGAAGATCGGCTTTTTTTATTATTTGTGCTTTTGATAATTAGATTATTATAATAAAATTATCTGATTTCTAAAATCTTGGTAAAATATTTTAAGGAAGTCCTGATGCATACCTTCATAAATAAAAATACGGGTAAACTGCACATAAATTTCCAGATCAGCATTCTTATCATGATAACAGCAGTTCTCTTTGTCTCTTCATTAAGCGTTCTTTTTTCTGTTCTCTCTGTCAACAGGCAGGCCGGAATTGAAACTGCTGAGCAGTTTTTTGAAAATACTGCAGCGATGATTGAACATCGTCTTGATGATCAAATGAATGAAGCCCTGCGTACGGGTGACCTGATGAGAACCCTTCAGGTTTTCGATTCACCGATAGACGGGGACGGAACCGATTATCCCGGACTCTTATTCATGATTGAGGTTTTACATTCAGAACCTTATCTCTATTCGGTTTATGCAGGTAAAACAACAGGTGATTTTATACAGGTAATAAGAACTTCTGGCGACAGGGGCATTCTTGATATGCATAATGCGCCGGATGACACCTCATATATTTTAAGACTGATAACTGGTGCTGATTCTGACAGGGTTCAAAAATGGTACTTTCTGGATGAAAACAGGCTAAAACTTGCTGAGCGGATAGAAACTCTTCCGGAATACAATCCGTCTTTTAGACCATGGTTCGAACAGGCCCAAAAAAACCCTGGAGAAACTCTGCTTACATCTCCATATGTATTTAATTCACTGCGTAGACCGGGGCTGACCGCCTCTGCAGCAATACCGGGGAACAAGACAGTCATCGGAATTGATATGACACTGGACGGAATCAAGAAGATTGTTGATGGTATTATTGCTTCCGAACGCACCGGTATTTTGATTCTTGATGATCAAAACAGAATCCTTGCATCAAATTCCTGGTTTAACAGGACTCTCGGTATTCCCGATGTTCCTCTTGTTCCGCTGTCTGAGGTTGATATTGATAAATATAATTTGATGCTTAAAGATAATTCGCTGTTGAACAGAGAAATCCTCTGGGATCTGAAAGGCGGAAATAAGTATAAACTTGTTATCTCTGCTCCGGTGGAGGACTTCATGGGGCAGCAGGGTAAAATCAGGCAGAATATCATTTTGATTACACTTGCTGTTGTTGTCCTGATTTTCCCTTTGGTATTAATTATCAGCAGAAGTTTCGGCAGATTTCTCAAACTTCTTGCAGAAGACGCTGAGAAAATTCAGGAACTCGATTATTCAGGAAAACTTCCAGGACATTCAATGATTTCGGAATTCAATGAGTTATCCGGTGCATTCAGGGTAATGAAGAGGTCCCTCTCGGAACGTACTGCAGCACTTGCCGGCGCAAAGGGAAAGCTTGAAAATATTATTGATCTCGGTATAGCAATGTCGGTAGAGAAGGATTCCAATAAGCTTTTTGAACTGATTCTGAAGGGGGCAAAGCAGATCTCGCATGCAGACGGCGGAAGTCTGTATATAAAAACCGATGAAGATGTGCTCGATTTTATGATAGTTCTGAATGATACGCTAGGGTTTGAGCAAGGCGGAACACAGGGCGGAGAGATTACGCTTCCGGGGGTTCCGATGTTTGCCGCTGACGGAACTCCCAATTATCATAATGTTGTGTCATACGCGTGCCATAAGTGCGAAACAGTCGTTATAGACGACGCTTACGAGGTAAAGGATTTTGATTTTTCCGGTACAAGAAAATTCGATGAGATGAATAATTATCGATCGAAGTCGTTTCTTACAATACCGCTTAAGCTGCCCGGAAGCGATGTAATGGGCGCAATACAGCTTCTTAACTGCAAGGATGTAAGCACAGGCGAAACAATTCCATTCGGTTCTGATATTCAGAGGTTTGTAGAGGCGCTGAGCGCAGAAGCAGCAGCGATTCTTTATAACAGGAATCTTCTGAAAGCGCAGGAACAGTTATTCGAATCCCTGATACAGCTGATTGCTACATCGATTGATACCAAGAGCCCCTACACCGGCGGCCATTGTTACCGCGTGCCTGTTCTTGCAATGATGCTTGCTGAAGAGGCCGAGAACTCCGGAGCGGAGGGACTGGCGGATTTTAAATTCCGTGACGCTGATGAAAAGCGCGCCTTCAGGATAGGGGCGTGGCTGCATGACGCAGGGAAAATAACCACCCCAGAATTTGTTGTCGACAAGTCTGTGAAACTGGAAACTATTTACAACAGGATTCATGAAATACGCACCAGGTTTGAGGTCTTGCTCAGGGATATATGGATTGAAGAAAAGGATGCGCTGCTGTCCGGAGAGGACGTTGATGCTGTCTCAGAGCGCAGGAGAAAAAAAGAACAGGAACTGTTTGCGGAATATGCCTTTGTGGCCTCATGCAATACCGGTGAGTACAATCCTGAGCCGGACTGGACGGACAGGCTCAGTAGGATCGGGGCAAAAACCTGGTACGGATACTTTGATCACACCCTGGGATTGTCTACCGATGAAGAGAAAGCTCTTCAAACCCCTTACAAAGCCGGTCAGCCTGTGGAAAATTTCCTGCTTGCTGACAAAGCGGAACATATTGTTCCTCATTTGAATGATCGGCGAAAGATATATGATGATTTTGATTTTAAATTAATCCAGCCTGAACACCTGTACAATCGGGGTGAGCTTTACAACCTGTCGATACCGAGAGGGACGCTTACCGATGAGGAGCGGTTTAAGATAAATGAACATATCATGCAGACTATTGTGATGCTTGAAAACCTGCCGATGCCGAAGGGGCTTGAGAGAATTACCGATTTCGCAGGATCTCACCATGAGACCCTCGACGGTAAGGGATATCCAAGAAAGCTCTCTTCTGAGCAGCTTTCGATTCCGTCGCGGGTTCTGGCAATTGCGGATATTTTCGAGGCGCTTACAGCTTCCGACAGGCCTTACAAAAAAGCGAAGACTCTGACGGAAGCAATTTCGATTATGAAGGGAATGAAGGAGCGCCGGCATATTGATGAGCCGCTGTTCCGGCTGTTTCTTGAATCGGGAATTTACCTTGAATATGCGGGAATGTATCTTAAAGAAGAGCAAATCGATGAAGTCGATATAAATCTGTATCTGGATTAGCAGGTGTTATGCAGAAAAAACAATCGTACGATCGTAGGATTGTAATAATTTGAAACATCTGTGTATTCTCTGCAGATGATATTATGTTATACTTTTTCAATATTTTTTTAAAGGAAATTTCAAATGGAATTTAAACGAGTCTCCAGGCTTTCTGTACCTGAAGAAATTATCGAAAGTGTAAAGGAAAAGATAATTTCCGGTGAACTGTCGCCTGGCGATCAGCTGCCCTCTGAGACTAAACTTGCCGAAATGTTCGGGGTAGGCCGCGGAACTGTAAGGGAAGCGATGAAGGTAATGTTCTACCTTGGCCTCATTGACCGGAACAGCAGCAGAAGTACATTTATAAATGAAACCGCCCGTGAAAAGGCAATAATGAGGAGTTTTCTTGATCGTTTTGAAAGCCACCGGGATGCCATGGAGATGAATGAGCTTCGAAAGATAGTTGAGCCGGAGGCTGCCGCACTTGCTGCAGAACGCCGGGAGAAGCATATCATTGAAAAACTGGAAAAAGAATTTCGAATAATGGCGGATAATGCTGATAACCTTGAAACTTTTATTGATGCCGACAGACGGTTTCATCAGCATATCTTTTCCGGAGCAGGCAACCGGCTTGTAACCGAACTGATGCAGAGTATAAATCTTGCATTGAAACAGGAACATTCTTCGATTCTGCACGGCAGTATGACTTTGAGGCCCAACTCGCTGGAGTTTCATCGGGAGCTGCTGGCTGCAATTAAAGACAGGGACAGCATATTGGCAAGAAAAGTCATGCTCGAGCACATCCTGGATATTGAAAAAGAGAAGTACTCAGTTCATAAGGCTCAGGATTAACCTGAAATGTTCTTAGAGATTATTACTTTCTGAATTTCGTTGGTTCCCTCATAGATTTGACACAGCTTTGCATCACGCATCATCTTTTCGACCGGGTGTTCTTTGGAATAGCCCTCTCCGCCCATAACCTGTATCGCATCTTCAGTAATCCGCATTGCTTTGTCTGTGGCATAATATTTTGCCATTGATGAAAAAAGTGCCTGGTTTTCAGTGTTGTGATCGATTGCGAATGCCGCGTTTTGGATCAGCAGCCTTGACGCCTCAATTTCAGTTCTCATTTCGGCGAGTTTGAAAGAGATTCCCTGGTTAGCGGTAACCGGCTTTCCGAACTGAATGCGGTGCCGAGCCCAGTCTGCTGCATAATCCCATGCCGCTCTTGCGTTTCCAAGGGCGAGCGCCGCTATCAGAATTCGCGTCCGGTTGAAAGTATTCATAGCGGTTTTGAATCCTTCGCCTCTTTTCCCTACCAGATATTCGATAGGAATATTCACATCGTGATACTCGATCTCGTTCTGCACGGCGGCACGCTGGCCCATCTTGTCCATGCGGCTGATAATTTTGATTCCAGGAGCGTCGGACGGTACAAAAAACATGCTGATACCGCGCGTTCCTTCTGTAGGTTCAGTTTTTGCGAAGACAAGATGAAAGCCTGAAATTTCACCGTTGGTTATGAATCGTTTTCTGCCGTTAAGAATAAAACCGCTGCCGGAGCTAACTGCAGTTGATTTCAGGTTTGCGATATCTGAACCCGCATCTGGTTCGGTCAAGCAGAAAGCGCCGATTAACCTTTTCTCAATAATCCTCTTAAACAGAATTTTCTTCTGCTGTTCTTCAGCGGCAAGCAGGATCGGCATACATGCCAGAGAATGTGTATCTATTGTTATGCCGATGCCCGCGCAGCCCGCCCCGAGCTCTTCAGAAGCAGCGGC
Source organism: Spirochaetales bacterium (assembly GCA_003245835.1). Taxonomy (GTDB): domain Bacteria; phylum Spirochaetota; class Spirochaetia; order UBA9216; family UBA9216; genus Thalassospirochaeta. Next base: position 9,764 of record QKCC01000190.1, read on the forward strand.
GCACTCCGTCCAGGTCAAACCCCGGCCGCCGTAAACTGTCGGTACAGGGCCGTTGAAGAGTCCTGACTCCCATGCAGCAGCCATGAGTTCGTGAGGAAAAGAACCCTCTTCGTCATGACGTTTTCTTACGGGAACAATGTATTTGTCAGAAAACTCCTTGTATTTTGCTTTTACAGCGGATGTACGATTATTCGCAGAAAGGCTATTTATCATCTTTTATCTCTTTTTTTGCGCCCCTGAATTTGTTGCCGTGCAGAAAAGAGCTGTCGCTGCCCTTCAGCAGCGAGAATGCACCGGTTATGATAAGCAGAATGCTGAAGCTGATTAGTACGAATTTGCCGAGAGTGGCGATATTGCATATCTCGGCAATTAAAGGGTATCTGCCGGGAAGACTTCGGAACAGAATTACCAGCAGTATATTTTCTGAATAATCAAAAAATGCACCGAGAAAGGGTGCTGCTATAATCCATCGGTAATCAGCCGGATTGCTGTATTTCTTTCTGTAAATAACTGCGGAAAGAATTGAGAACGTACATGCGTAAATAGGCGGGAAGAAGAAATCTATCAGGCGTATATAAAAATAGCTTTCTCCTGCCGCGGCAAATGACGTAAGTCGGTCGTATGCATAATCTGCATGATACCAGATTGACATATCAAGCAGCGGTCCCCCGCTTAACCGGGTAAATTCAGGCGTCAGCAGGCTGAACCCGATTTCGGCAATTATAACAAGCAATATAGTTATGATAAGGGTTTTCAATCCGGCGGTTCTTATGATTATGTCGGTGAGTTTTTTAACCATCTGCGTATTTTAGTTGCTTTGGTTCAAATTTTCAATACAGGTAATATGTGCTATAGGTTGCACAAATGTTTTATATATTTTATTATTGCACAAGTGTGACGCAAGGAGGTTATATGTCTATTAAAGCATCATTGGCTGTACTTCTGGCCGGTGGAATTATTGCATTGCTGTATGCGCTTATAAGAACACGCTGGATATACAAACAGGAATTGGGTTCAGGCCAACTGAAAAAGATCGGCGGTTATGTTGCCGAAGGCGCTATGGCCTTTTTAAGCAGGGAATACAAGGTGCTTCTGCCGTTTGTTATTCTAATTGCTGCATTTCTGGCGATTGGTAACAAAGGGGCTTTACGTCTGCAGTCCCTGTCTTTTATCCTTGGAGCGGTGAGTTCAGCGCTCTCCGGTTTTATCGGGATGAAAGTGGCTACCGCTGCAAACTCGAGGACGACTCAGGCTGCGTCTGACAAGGGACTGAATGCCGCGCTCAAGGTCGCTTTTTCGGGCGGAAGCGTAATGGGAATGAGCGTTGTCGGACTTGCCCTCGGCGGTCTGTTTATTGTTCTGGCGGTTTCTACCGGAGTCTTCGGTACGGATGTTGTAACCCTGTCCGGAACGATACTTCCTATTGTAACAGGATTTTCACTCGGGGCATCATCGATAGCGCTCTTTTCACGTGTCGGCGGGGGAATCTTCACCAAGGCCGCTGACGTCGGTGCCGATCTTGTAGGAAAGGTCGAAGCAGGGATTCCGGAAGATGATCCGAGAAACCCCGCAACTATCGCTGACAATGTAGGTGATAATGTAGGCGACGTAGCGGGAATGGGTGCCGACCTTTTTGAATCCTATGTCGGTTCGATTGTAGGTGCCATGATACTGGGTCTTACGGTAACTGCAGGAGAAGACATAAGGATCAAGCTGATGCTGCTTCCCCTGCTTCTTGTAGCAGTCGGTGTTGTTGCGTCTCTGATCGGAACATTTTTTGTTAAGACAAAGCCGGGAAGCAATCCGCAGAAGGCCCTGAATGCAGGAACTTTCGGTGCCGCCGGAATTGCGGCAGTTTTTGCTTTGATCGTATTAAAGTTTTTTCTTGGCGATTCGGTATTCAATAACGGGTCAGGCTATCTTCATCTTTTTGGCGTAACGGTTATAGGGCTTGTTGCCGGAAGCGTTATCGGCCTGGTTACTGAGTATTTTACCGGGACGGGTACAAGACCTGTAACCTCGATAATGAAGTCCTGTGAAACAGGAGCGGCTACCACACTCATTACCGGAATGGGTGTCGGAATGGTCAGTGCCTTTCCGGCGATTATAATAATCGGTGCGGCGATCTGGTGCAGCTTTGCTCTTGCCGGGCTTTACGGAATAGGTATTGCGGCAGTCGGAATGCTGATCACCCTTGGTATACAGCTGTCCGTAGACGCATACGGACCAATTGCCGATAACGCGGGCGGACTGGCCGAGATGTCGGAATTCCCGCCCGAGGTTCGTGAAATTACTGACAGCCTCGACGCGGTCGGAAACACAACAGCCGCCATCGGAAAAGGTTTCGCAATAGGATCCGCCGCGCTGACGGCAATCATTCTGTTTACTTCTTTTAAGGAACAGTCCGGCGTCGATATGGTCGATCTGACTTCTGTTCCGGTACTCGTCGGCATCCTGCTTGGAGCGGTAATCCCGTACCTGTTTTCGTCTATGGCAATGTCCGCTGTCGGCCGCGCTGCCTACAAGATGATTGCCGAGGTTCGAAGGCAGTTCCGTGAACACCCGGGAATTCTCAATGATGAAGAGACTCCGGATTACAAACGCTGTGTTGATATAAGCACCCAGGCGGCTCTTCGCGAGATGATGCTTCCGGGGATTGTTGCTGTAATATCGCCAGTGATTGTCGGTTTTGCCGGAGGCCCTGCGATGCTGATCGGTCTTCTTACAGGTGTAACTGCGTCCGGTGTCGTTCTGGCTATATTCATGTCGAATGCAGGAGGAGCTTGGGACAATGCCAAAAAGATGGTTGAAGCAGGCGGCGGCGGCGGAAAGGGATCAGAAGCTCATAAGGCTGCTGTTGTCGGTGACACAGTAGGAGACCCGTTCAAGGATACAGCCGGGCCATCAATAAATATTTTAATAAAACTGATGTCTATGGTATCGCTTGTAATAGCACCCATGCTAAAATCATTTTGGGGGTAATGTATGACTGAGTATAAATATGTTAATTACCTGTATCTGATTTGTCATCCGAATCCTGCTCTTGTCGCATCCCAGTATGCGCCTGAAAAATTCGCAAGGCACTACAGCGCGGGTTCAACCAGATATTACGACGGAAAGGTTATTTTTGCTGAACTTGATATCAATTTCAGGAATCCTTACTTTGATATCGAAAAGGGGCTTGAAGGTCTTGTTCCTCATGAAGACGGCCGGCCCAAGGCCACTAAATTCATTTCTACGTACAGGGTTCTTGAGCATGTTGATTTCAGCAGTATTAAAAAGCTGTACCTGTCCAACACGGACGGCTCGTGTTACGGTCTGGAGTCTGCGAAGTATGACCATACACACAAACCGGACTTCCTCAGGATTTTTGCAGAGGTAACCCCTCTCAAGATGCTGGTTCTGTCTGACTACAATTTCAGCGAGTACGGAAAGTGGATTACAGATCCGTCCAACGTCAAGAGCGCACCCAAGGTGCTGTATACTCAGTTCGACCTTACAATTGCTGATTTCCTTGCGGATTTTGAGGCAAACCCGCTGATGCCGCCGCCGCTTCCGAGTATACATCCGTCCAAACTTCGTGATGCCATTATTGAACTTCAGAATGTACGCGAAAAACACACAAAGGGACTGAGCCTTGATGTATCGTTCAACAAGAAGAGCTACAGGCAGATCAGGCACGGGTTTATGTTTGCGTCGGCGGAAGAGGAATTATTCTTCCCGATGCCTGAACTAAGTGTAATAGAGAAAGAAAATTATAAATTTTATCGCAGTATGTGATACTATGTTAGCAGACTGATGCAAATTTTGAACTATCGTAAAGGAGAAAAAATGGCAAGAAATCAAGTTAGTCTGCTTGTAGGAATCGTACTTCTTGCAGCCGGAATTGCAGCCGCCGTATACGGAATCAACATGTATACAAACCTGCAGAACTCGGTAATGAATACTCTTGAGAAGGCCTTTGTCGGAAATACAGAGGGCGAAACTCAGGCATTCATTTTCATAGCTGCAGGAGCTGTAGCTGCCATTCTTGGCATCGTCCTGCTTGCAGGTAAGAAGAAAAGAAGAAGACGCTGAAATGCCTCTTCGCAGGTTCCTGACAGTACTGCTTTTTATTGTAATAATACCGGCCGGGCTTTTTGCCCAGGCCGGTGATTCAGACGCCTCCGGGGCGGTTGATGAAGAGCAGGCTTCACTGGAAGGATTCACTGTAAGTATAGAAGCCGGAACAGGCTTTAACCTTTTGTCCTTTGTTCCGGGGATACCATTTATCATCGGCGTACCGATGTCAATCAGCTCAAATTCAGTATCGTTTACTCCGCAGTTCGGTTTTATCTATTATTTTGATATATGGACTGATCTTCATAATGCATATTACGTACCTCTCGGGCTGAATATCAAGTATAACCCATACGGTGTCGGCCTGGATCTGCTTTATTACCCGGCAGTCGGTGGAACCAATACGAACAATATGCTTTCGATTGCAGCTTCGGCTGAAGCTTTGCTGTTTCAATCGGGCTGGTTCTCTCTGCTGTTCGAACTGAAATTCGGCCAGACTCTCGTTTTCGAACCGGACGGAATGGCAGCTCAGCTTATGATTAATATAGCCCTAAAGCCCCGGTTTAAATTGTAATTAACATATTTAAAACCGGTTGACTAAAATGATAAATTAATCTAAATTACCCAAGCATAAATAATTACCACGCAGCAGTGGTGGAATTGGTAGACACGCTAGCTTGAGGGGCTAGTGGGCGTTCGCTCGTGGAGGTTCAAGTCCTCTCTGCTG
>QKCC01000122.1 GCA_003245835.1 Spirochaetales bacterium
TATGATAATTCCGCAGAGAACAAGGTTTATTGCAATCAGTTTTTTTCTTTTTACAGATTTCAATATAAAACATCCTAATTTAGAGTTGTCAGAATTTCAGTATGATCTTCGAATACAGCAACGGTGTGTTCAAAATGTGCAGAATTTCTGTGATCTTCAGTTACGACTGTCCAGCCGTCATCAAGAATATTAACATGTTCGGTCCCGAGGTTGATCATAGGCTCGATAGCAAGAACCATCCCCTTTCTTATTCTGGGATTAGGACCGGGATGTACGTAGTTCGGAATTTGCGGTGCTTCATGTACGCCGAAACCGACACCGTGTCCGCAGAATTCTCTTACGACTCCGAAATGATTCGAATCAGCCATTTTAAAAACAGCCGCAGATATATCCTTGATACGATTGCCGTTTTTGCAGGCTTCAATACCATCATAAAGTGCCTGCCTTGTGACTTCGATCAGTTTTTGCGATTCTGCTGATATTTTCCCGATTGGGATTGTCAAAGCTGAATCGCTTATAAAACCGTCAAGATCAATGCCGAGGTCGAGGCTGACAAGATCTCCGCTTTTTAATTTTCTGTTTGACGGAATACCGTGAATTACTTCTTCGTTTACACTTATACAGATTGAAGCAGGAAAGCCGTCATAATCAAGAAATGCGGGTTTGCCGCCTCTTTTAACGATCAGATCATGGCATATTCTGTCAATTTCTTTGGTTGTTATACCTTCCTGAACATTCGGAACAAGTTCTTCGTAAACCCGCGCCAGCATTTTGCATGATTCTCTTATTCTGTTTATTTGTTCATCATTTTTAAGTTTAATCATTGTATTCTTCTTTTATTCTGCCTGAAAGCAGTCTGTTTTTTGTATCGTCAGGATTCAGTTCAATAGCTCTTTCAATATAATACGATGCATCTTCAAACTGCCTCATATTATAATTTGTTTCGGATAATTTAAAATATATTTTTGAAAGATCTTTTAAATTATTCTCGAGAGGTTCTGATATCAGCAGGGCTTTTTGCAGATTTTTTTCGGATCCGGAATTATCATCGTTTAATTCCTGCAGCACGGCAAGATTATAAAGGTTTAAAGCGCTGTTTTCCAATGAAAGAGCCTTTTTCATATCATCAAATGCAAGTTCTGTTTTGCCCTGCATTGCTTCTTCTATTCCCCTGTAGCTGTATGTCCATGAAAAAAATCCGTTATTGTCAGCATATTTTTTTAGGAGCAGCTCGAGCTGCTCAAAATGTCTGTTCCGCAGCAGATAGTTTGCAAAAGATACAGCTGTAATATCAGAATTGGGGTCCATATTAAAAACGTTCCAGAAATTACCGATTACATGTTCAGGGCTTCGCCCTTTCTGCATCATTTTAATATTCAGCAATTCTTCAGAAACGGTGGAATTTTCTTTATCAAAATTTTCGCTCAGCTGTTCAAGCTTGTAGAAATCATTATTCAGATAATATTCCCATGATGCAGAAACAAGCAGGTCGCTGTTATATGGAAAATACTGCAGGCCTTTATCGAGCCAGGTAATTCGTTCCGGAAGATCAATATATATTGAATAGAGATTTCTGTATGGAACACTATATTCGGAGGGATCCTCAGCAATTATCTTTTTATAAATATCTGCAGCATAAAAGTTCCGGCCGTTGTGCATGTAGATATCAGCTCCGATCAGCTGTATTTTACTATCTGCGCCGGTTAAATCGATACTTGTAAAATATTTTTCCGCCGATTTGAAATCATAATTATCAAAGGCTACAAGGGTTTTTACTGTGGAAAAGTTTTTGTCTTCAATTTTTTTGAGAATTTCATAGGCTTCATTTTTCGAACCTTCTTTCATCATAATTAGTGATGCGTCAAGAAACAGCCTCTGGTCAAAAAGTTCTTCGGCAGATGAAATCAGTGCTTCCTTGTCAGGACGGTCGGGGCTTAGAAGAAATAAATAACGCTGATCAATTTTTTGCCTGATTTTAGCGTCTTCTATGGGGAAGTCATTTTCGATAATATTTAAAAGATGTATTGGAAAATAATCAGATTTGCTTAATTTATTTTTACTGATCGTGTAAGATTTCACATAATTATTATTTTTCTGATGCGCATACGCAGCGATTGCAGCAATCTCAATATTTGAACTGTAATCGGAGTAAAGTCGGTCGGAATATCCGGATAGCAAGCTGTATTTACCTGTGACAGACGCATACCTGTAGACTCTTTTTAGAAAACTTAACGATTCTTTGCTGTTGTTAATTTCTGTAAATACTGAAGCAAAACGGTTTTCTGCTTCAGTATAAAAACCGCCATTAATATTTGAATCGATTTCAGCAAGCTGTTCTGAAAAATCTTTCTGATTATGTCCTGTAACGAGGGCAATAATAATAATCAACAGTAAGGCTGCGATAATACTGCATAGAATGATTATTAAATTGGAATAAGATTTATTCATTAGCTTTTCTTATGCTGTCCAATACTCCATTAACAAATTTGTATGATTCATCACTGCCGTAACTTTTGGCAATGTCTACAGCCTCATCTATTGTAACAGAATGAGGAATCTCGTCTCTGAATAGGAGGCTGTAAACGCTTATTCTAAGAATAGCCAGATCTACCCTGGAAAGTCTGTTGAATTTCCAGTTTACCAGATGATCTTTAATTGTTTTATCAATAATATCAATATTTTCAATTGTACCGGCTGCAAGCAGCCGGGCAAAATCTATTGCGTTCTGATTATTTTTAAGTTCAACATCATCGAGCCAGTTGAACTGCAGCAAGTCGTCGGACTGCAGATCATTGGCATCCCAGCTGAAAATAGTCTGAAATGCCAGCACCCGACCCTTCCTCCGGGCGCCCATCAGTCGATATTTTCCTCAAAAATCTTGATTTCTGCCTCATTTTTGAGCTCAGCAATAATGGATTTCAAAGCATTAGTAACAGCTGTATTCTGGGACTGCGCAATTAATTTCTGAGCAATGTATTCCCGTACTGTCTGTGTTACCGTGGGCAATATGGGGTCATCGAGTTCAAGCAGTTTTGCCTCACGATAATCGGTGACCTTTATAATATGATAGCCTATGCTGGATTTAACAACATTGCTTACATCGCCCACTTTAAGCGAAAACAGTTTGTCCATAAAAGCGGTGCCAAGGTAGGATGACGCATTGGGATCGTTATAGGCAATATACCCTGAATCTCCGTTGCGATAACGTGCGTTCTTGTCGTCAGTATAATCATTGACTAGCTGTTCAAATGTAGCCGAACCATTAAGATACTTTTTATAAGCTTCATTCGCTTTCTGTTCGGCCGCCTTCTTGCCGTTGCTGTCAAGGTTTATGGTACTGATGAAGATCTGACTGTATCTGACCAAATCAGGGTTCGAGAATTCTGTCTTGTTCTGCCTGTAAAAGGCTTCGATGTCACGATTGTCGGGAAGTTTGGCGGAAGCCTGAATCTCAGCCTGCCGTTTTGCAAACAGGTATTTTTGCTGAATAATCTGCTTTGAAAGCTGTTCTCTGTATTGAGCCCAGTTATAACCCGTTTGGTTCTGAACTTCGCTTCTGAACTCTGCATCGGTGAATGTTCGCCTCATCTGCTGTTCGAACTGAGCCTTCTGGGTATTTGCCGCGTTATCGATTTCTGCTGCTTCAGCTACAATACCATCGCGCTCAGCTCCCTGCATAAGAAGCATGTCGGATACCATCATATCAAGAACATCGAGCTTTGCAGCCTTTGAATTATTAGCAGGCTGTCCGGCTCTCTGACGCAGGGCATTTATACCGTTAATCTGCGCATTGAGCTGTTTGACCGATATCATTTCAGGTTTGATGAGATTAATCGATGCAGCAGGCTTGTCAATCATTAAAGCGCGCTGCCGAATGTAAAAAGAACCAAGGAAACTATAATAATTCTTCTAAAATTCACAGTAATTCCCGTAAATTAGTTACCTTCAGGAGCGTCCCACCATTCACCGGTGTCCTGATTGTTAACATTTTCTTTAGCAGCTCTAAGAAGATCACTGTTGTCAACACTCCTGTTGAACCATGCAAGTGAAAAAGCTGTAATAATAAAAACAGCACCAAGTATAGATGTAAATTTTGTAAGTACGTTTCCGCTTCTGCTGCCGAAAGCTGAAGAACTTCCGCCTCCGAATATTCCGCCGAGGCCTTCGCCCTGCTCGTCCTGCAGCATAACGATTATGATAAGTAAAACTGCGCTAATACAGAAAAGCACAAGTAAGGCAACTCCAACTGCTCCCATTTCAAACTCCAGTATAAATTAGATAAAGTACCGCCCGCTTAAAACGGGCGATACAAAGTATACACTTATTTGTCGTATTCGGCTATAGGTAAAAACAATTCCGCTTTAAGCGATGCTCCGCCGACCAATGCTCCGTCTATGTTTTCCATACCCATGAGCTGGGCTGCATTGTCCGGTTTTACGGAACCTCCGTACTGAATAATAATCTTTTCAGCGGCCGCAGGTGAATACAATGAACTGATTTTTGCCCTTGTAACCTTATGAATCTGGTCTGCATCTTCAGGTGTTGCGGTTTTACCGGTACCGATCGCCCAGACCGGTTCGTAAGCAATTGTTACCTTTGCAAGTTCAGCCTCACTGACACCGGCAAGCCCTGCTTCAGTCTGATTTTTTACGACTGTTTCGGCATTTCCGGCTTCTCTTTCATCAAGGGTTTCGCCTACACATAAAATTACTTCAAGACCGTGCTTAAGAGCAAGTTTGACTTTTTTATTTATCATGTCATCGGTTTCGCCGTAAACATGACGTCTTTCCGAATGACCTAAAATAACAGCTTCAACACCGATAGCTTTAAGCATCAGAACTGAAGTTTCACCGGTATGTGCGCCCTCTTCTTCCGCCGCCATATTCTGTGCGCCGAGAAGGATGTTTGTACCCTTAACGACTGAAGCGACAGCTTCAAGAGCCGTAAAACTTGGTGCAACAAGAAGTCTGTGCCTGCAGCCTGAGAGCCCTTTTACGAGTTCTGCTGCAAGAGCTTTGGACTCCGCAGGTGTTTTGTGCATTTTCCAGTTGCCTGCAATAAATGAATTTCTCATATTTAATTCCTTGATTAGTCCCTGAGCGCTTCTATTCCGGGAAGAATAATTCCTTCAAGGAATTCAAGTGAAGCACCGCCTCCGGTGGATACATGGTCGATCCTGTCCGCAAAACCGAACTTGTTGACCGCAGCCACGGAGTCTCCGCCGCCCACGACGGTAGTTCCTTTACAGTCTGCTACCCATTCGGCAACCCTAAGCGTTCCGGCTGCAAAGGCTTCAAATTCAAAAACGCCCATCGGACCGTTCCAGACAATTGAAGCGGCTGCGAGGATTCTGTCCTTTACTTTTGCGAGAGTTTTGGCACCGATATCCATACCAAGCATATCTGCCGGTATATCAATACTGTCTATTTTCACAGCTTCGGCATTTTCCGAAAACTCGGTCGCGGCAACATGATCTTCAGGAAGAATAATCTCGACGCCCTTGGAAGCGGCCTTTGCAAGAAGGTTTTTAGCGGTCTCAAGGTAATCTTCTTCGAAGAGCGACTTCCCGATACTGTGTCCCTGGGCAAAAAGAAATGTATATGCCATACCGCCGCCGATTATAAGGGTGTCGGCACGTTCAAGAAGCGATTCAAGCACGCCTATTTTAGACGAAACCTTGGCGCCTCCGATGATGGCTACAAACGGTTTTTGGGGATTTTCGAGAATACCGTCGAAAAATCGGCATTCCTTCTCTATCAGAAACCCGGCTGCCGACGGCAGAAAATGGCTTATTCCTTCTGTCGAAGCATGGGCCCTGTGTGCCGTTCCGAAAGCGTCATTAATGAAAACATCACCAAGTTTAGCGATCTTTTCGGCAAACGCCATATCGTTATCGGTTTCTTCTTTGTAAAAGCGCGTATTTTCAAGTACAAGAACTTCGCCGGCCTTCAGTTCCGATGCAGCTTTTTCTACGGACGGACCGATAACATCATCAGCCATTATGACCTTGTTATCAATCAGCTCGGCAAGCCTGTCTGCAGTCGGTTTGAGACTGTATTCAGGTTTTTTGACGCCGTCCGGCCTGCCGCAGTGGCTCATTACTATAAGCCTTGCCCCTTCCTGCTCAAGAATGTACTTGATAGTCGGTACAGCAGCCTGAATCCTTGTATCGTCGGTAATTTTACCGTTCTTCAGGGGGACATTGAAGTCCACCCTGATTAGAACGCGTTTATTTTTAAGGTCAATATCTTTAACAGTTCTAAGACCCATGAAATACTCCCTGCTTAAACTATCTTCTGAGCAAGGTCCACAACTCTTGTTGAGTATCCCATTTCGTTGTCATACCATGACATAATTTTTACAAAACCGTCTTTCATAACCATGGTAGAAAGTGCATCGAAAATTGAAGAATGGGGATTGCCTTTAATATCCATTGAAACGATAGGATCTTCTGTATATTCAAGAATACCCTTCATCGGACCTTCGGCAGCGGCCTTTACAGCAGCATTGATTTCATCCTTTGTTGCGGCCTTGTTCAGCTTGACTGTAAGGTCAACTATTGAACCTGTAGGTGTAGGAACTCTCATCGCACCGCCGTTCAGCTTTCCGTTAAGCTCAGGGATAACAAGACCTACTGCTTTTGCAGCTCCGGTGGTAGTGGGAATAATTGAGAGTGCGCTTGACCTGGCTCTTCTGAGGTCTTCATGAGGCATGTCCAGAATAACCTGGTCATTTGTATATGCATGTACTGTAGTCATAAGACCCTGCTCGATTCCGAATGTATCGTTCAGAACCTTGGCTACCGGGGCAAGACAGTTTGTTGTACAGGAAGCATTTGAATATGCATTGATCGATGCAGAAATAGATCCTTCATTTACACCGAGAACTACAGTCTGTATATCATCTTTTGCAGGTACAGTAAGAATTACCTTCTTGGCGCCGGCCTTGATATGATCAAGATATCCGCCTTTCGGGCTTTCAGCAGCTCTGAATACACCGGTAGATTCAACTGCAACATCAACGCCGAGTTTTGCCCAGGGAAGGTTTGCAGGATTTCTTTCCGCAAAGATCTTAATCTCCTTGCCGTCTACAACTATTGCATCTTCTTTAGCTTCTACCTTCTTGCCATAAACGCCGTAGGTTGAGTCATATTTGAGTAAATGTGCAAGTGTCTTAGGATCAGTAAGGTCATTGATAGCTACAACTTCGATACCTTTCCTCTCTAAAGCAACTTTGAATACGTTTCTTCCGATTCTTCCAAATCCATTAATAGCGATTTTCATAATATCCTCCGCTTATATATGTAGGTGTCGTAACAAAATATATGCAATGTTAGAGTAAGTGTCAATTGTATTGTCTGTTATTTTAAGGAATATTCCGGATTGAGTCGAAGAGATTGCCGGAATAGAACATTTGTGCATCATCCGTTCCATCAGCCGCAGCAGCATCTTCCTGATTACCCTTTTTGTATATAATATCGCCGGGATTAATCATATCGAAGAAGCCTTTTATCTTAACAGAACCGTCTGAAATCAGTTCATCCGATGCCTGAACTGTATAAGTTCCAATAACTGCACTTTTGTCAAAATCAAGATCGAAATTGTTTTTTGATCTGCTGATGGCGCCTTTTTTTATAACAAGAAATTCATCCCCGACGGCTGTTCCTTCGTTAAGCCCGAGGTTAACGAGGACCTCATCGAATTTACGGTCTATGATTCTGCCGTATACAGGCAGCAGGCTGTGAATGGAATCTGAAACAGTTTTGCCGGCTTCAGGAATCATCTGGTTTCCTGTCCTTACAAAATTAAGGCTCTGCATGAGATTGCCTGTTGATGCGATGTAGATGTCCGCAGAAATTGAAACGGCCCGCGGGTTCTCCCTGCATTCGAAGATAATAAAATAGTCGGAATTATTTTCTCTGGCTGTTCTGAAACAGAATGCAAAATCATCAGATACATTATTTGTGTCGACAACTATGTTCTCATAACCGTTCAAAAGGAATTCCATATATTCACTAAGTATATACTCACCCTCTATATGGCTCATGCCGCTACTTGAGAAAAAAACTGATATATGGTTTTCTTCTTTATCTGCGGAAAACTGGTCCGTATCCCATTTTTCTGAAATCGTGCTGTCGATCATACTCTTGCGGATTTCTATCTCATCCTGAATATCGGTATTGCCGTAGCCGTCTTTGACCAATGCTGAGAGTATAAGAAGATACCTTTCGATATAGTCCTTTCGTTTGAAGATATCGGCATACAGGAGTCTTGCGTCATATGAATAGGGATTTATTACGAGAGCCCGCCTGTATTCTTTGAGAGCCTTTTCAAGCATATTTCTTGCTTCATATTTAAGACCCAGATCTATGTGATATTCTGCATAACGGACCCGCAGGTCGCTGTCCATCGGCATTTTCGAAATTATTTCATTCTCGAGCGCAATTCTGGACAGATCTTCATCAGGTCTTATATTCAGTACCCTCGCATAACTTGAAATAGCGTTCGCTGAGTCCCCCAGGTCTTCATAGGCCCGGCCGAGCATATACCATAAAATGTATTCATTTCTGTGTTTATTCAGTACTTTTTCTATTTCTTTCCGGACTTCATCATATTTGTGTTCCTGCATATAGATTTCACAGAGCAGTATTGACGCGTCAGGAAAATCGGTTTGAAGAAAGAGCGCTGTTTCCAGATGGTACAGGGCTTCTTCCGTATCTCCCTTCCTGTAAAAATGTTTTGCCGCAATGTAGTGGACAAATGCATTATTTGAATAAAATTTCAGTGCCTGCCAAAGATATATTTCCGCATCGGCTAAATCGCCGGCATCATCCTTGATCATTACAAGCGCCAGAAGTGCCTTGCGGCTTTCGGGCGAAACCAGAAGAACATTTTCATAGCGCGTCGCCGCAGTTTTGATTCTTCCCGAGGCTATATCAAGTTCTGCAAGCCCGAATTCAGCATCGATGTTATTTTCTTCATAGGAAAGCACCTCTGCAAAAATTTCCTTGGCCTTTTTAAAGTCGCCCTTGTTGAGGTATATCCTGCCTTTAAGGTTCATCAAGTCGGTATTTTTAGAATCGAGCTTTTCAGCCTGCAGTACGTATTTCAGCGATTCATCAAATTCGTCAAGACCGTAATAAGCGTGAGCCAGACCGTTTACGGCATTAAAAAACTTGCTGTTATAGTTCAATGCCGATTTATACATTTCAACTGCCTTGTAGAAATCACCCGCAGATTCAGCTGCCTGCCCTGCATGAAAATACTCGAGAGCGCTTCCGGGTCCTTCGGCAGAAACAAACGCCAGGAAGCAGAAAATATTGAGCAGCATAATAAAAGCAGTTTTCAGGCAGGATTTTAAAAACACTACTGAGCAGCCTTCTTGATAATTTTGATTTTATTAATTTTATGTCCGTCTACTTCCTGAATAATGAAATCCATGTTTTCGGCGGAAATTTTTTCATATTTAACAGGTATCTTTCCGAACAAATCGAATACCCAGCCGCCGAGAGTGTCGAATTCTTCGACAGGAATATTCGTCTGGATTTCATTGTTAAGATCCTCAAGATTTATTCTGGCATCGCACAGATAAATACCGTCTCCGATCCTGATAATTTCTTCGTCTTCATTATCAAATTCATCCTGAATTTCACCGACAATTTCTTCAATAATGTCTTCCATACATACGATTCCGGAAACACCGCCGTATTCGTCGACCGCAACCGCGATATGAACCTTCTTTCGTTTAAATTCAATCAAAAGAGAATCAAGTTTTTTACTCTCAGGAATGAAAAAAGGCTTTCTGATCACATTTTCGAGCTTTTTGCCCATATAATCGGTTGAATCAGATGCAAAAAGTTTTAAAAGGTCTTTTGCATACAGTATTCCGGCAACATTATCGATTGTATCGTTATAAACCGGAACTCTTGAATGTCCGCATTCGATAAGCGTCTGAACAGCTTCCGAAAGAGGTGTATCCAGAGAAACAAAAACAACATCTATTCTGGGGACCATAACTTCCTTGACGGTTGTTTCAGAAAGTTCGACAACGCCCCTTATCATATCCTTTTCGATTGAATTCAGATGTTGAAAACTATCTTCGTCGTCATCATCGGAACTTTTTAAGAATCTTTCCCAGAAACCCTTTTTTTTCAAATTTCAAAATCTCCAAAATCTTTTAAAATATTTTCCTGCAGTATAAGCATTTCTTCTTCAGGATCATTGGTTTCATGATCCATTCCCTTTAAATGCAGAATCCCGTGCACAAGCAGCCGCTTCATTTCTTCCTGCTGAGGTACGCCGAACTCGACAGAGTTATTAATCATTGAATCAACAGATATAATCATATCTCCCGCATAGTACTGCTCATCTTCATTATTGAACTGCCAGTCGCTGTCGGATTCACAAAATGTCAGAACATCAGTCGGACCATCTTTATGACGGAATTCGCTGTTAAGTTCGGCAATATAACTGTCGTCGCTGAACATTACCGAGAATTCCCAGTTTTCAGCACCTATGGTCGCAAGAACTTTCATGCAGAACGATTCGATATGCTCTATATTATATTTTATACCGGAATTCTTATCAATAAAATCAATTTTATTCATCTTTGCCGCTTTTTTCTTTCTGATCAGGATACTCGATACGGGTGTGGAAACTGCCGCCGAGAATCTGAACAAAGCTCTGTTTTATAGTTTCAAGGTCGTTGAAAGTAAGACCGGAATTTCTCATCTGTCCTGAAGATACTTTTTCCATAATAAGCTCCCAGACGAATCTTTCAAGCTTGGACATAGTCGGATTTTTCAGGGTTCTTGTTGCCGCTTCAACTGTATCGGCCAGCATAACTACGGCGGCTTCCCTGCTGACCGGAGGGGTTCCGGTATATGAAAAATCATCCGGAGACAGTTTATTCTCGGCTTTCTGTTCTTTAAGTGCTTTCATATAGAAATAGCTTATTTTACCGCTTCCGTGATGCTGTGAAATTATTTCAATAACCTCATCGGGCAGTCCCAGCTCTTTTGCTTTTTCGAAGCCGATCTTTACATGACTCTTTATAACAGCCGTCGACAATGTAGCCTTCAGCTCGTCGTGTTTGTTCCCTTCTTTCTGGTTTTCAATAAAGTATTCTGCCTGATCGATTTTGCCTATATCATGATAATAGGCACCGACCCGGGCAAGCAGCGCATTGGCGCCTATATCTTTAGCCGCGGTTTCAGCAAGGTTTGCAACGCTAACGCTGTGACTGTATGTTCCCGGCGCAAGGATCAGCATTCTTTTAAACAGCGGTGTATTAAGATCGGAAAGTTCCATCAGCCTGAATGGTGTCGGTGCATTGAGTATATGTTCCAGGATCGGAAGCAGCCCAAGGGTAAAAATACCGCAGAGAAAACCGTTGACTGCGGAAATAACAACTGCATCGAGATAGTATGAAAACTCTGTGTTTCTGATTAAGCCCAAAGTAACTATCGTCAGCACGTTAATAAGCGAAATAATAAGACCGGCTTTTATTAGTGTAATTCTGTGTTCGGCTTTATAGACAATCATACTGCCGAATACCCCGGAAACGAAGCTGAAAATAAAATTGCCGACCTGGTCGCCGGGAAGAAGAAATAATGAGAAAGACAGAATAACCGCGCTGATGATTCCTGTTCTGGTGTTGAGCAGGATCGAAATAAGCATAGTTATCAGCGCTGCCGGAAGATAGACTGCAACAGGAAGTCCTTCAGCAGGTGTCAGGTACCGGTTGACAAGTGAAGCTGAAAGAATAAAAAGCACGTAGAGAACAAAAACAACATAAAGCCTTGTCTTCGCCGGTGTTTTTAATAAAACCGGTGGTTTAAGGAGATTATATGTTACAAGAAAAACGATAATTAGAAGAAGGAATTTACCCAGCAGATTCGTGACGTTGGTGCTGTCCGAATAGGCGCCGATAGCATTGATTTTAATCATGTCTTCTTCGGTGATTATGAAACCCTTCTTGACAATAACCTCGTCTTTGACAATCTTTTTAACTACGGGTTCTACCTGCTCTCTTGCTCTTTTCCTGTTGGTGTCTGTCTGTTCCGAGTCATAGAAAGTGTTTTCTTCGGCGAAATTGCCTATAAGCAGCGCGGCAAAAGGCTGAGCAGCTTCGTCGATTCCGCTGATCTCCTGTACCTGATCCGGTGCATTTTTTATCACATCTTCGGTCAAAGTGTCTTTAAGAGCTAATTTTTCGGAAACCTTTTCGCCGTTGATCCATCTTAGAATTTCGATTGTATCGACATTGATACTTAGATTCTCCGGAAAACTGACGACCCCGTTCTGCATTATGGCTTCGAGAATATTCCGCGCTTCAAACAGCAGGTCTATAGGTTCCTTATACTCAAGAAGCATATCAATCTGCTGTCTGGAAAAATAGCCCGGCAGTGCCGTCTGAAGTTTAAGGAAGATTTCGGAAGCAGATTCATCAGCATTAAGAAGCTTGATATACAAGTCAACAAATTTGTTGTACGAACCGAGAACCCTGTCTGTTATGCTGTCTGTTACACGGAAAACGGGTTCAACCAGCATAGCCCCGGCTTCCCGTTTAAGTTCAGTGGCTTTAGTGTCTATATATTCAAGGTCGCGTTCTACAACGATGTCCTTTTCCGCTACTTTACCGGCTTCGTAATTTGACAATTTTACGCCGGAAAAAACCAGTCCGCTGCCCGAAAGGAAAACAACTGAAACATAGAAGATCACGAATGCGGCAAGTGTCGCCGCCGAAAACAATTTGTCTTCAAGAAGCGCGTGCTTAATCCGTTCCGGTTTTATATATTTATTTCTGTTTTTTGTCGGTTCTTTCATACGCCTGTATTATCTGTTTAACAATCTTTTTTCTGACTACGTCACGGGTATCGAAGAAGGTGAAATTCAACCCGTCGATACTCTTTAATATCTCCGACGCATGAATCAAGCCTGATTTGGTTTTATGCGGCAAATCAATCTGCGTAATATCTCCGGTAATGACTGCCTGCGAACCCTCGCCTATTCTTGTCAGGAACATTTTCATCTGGGCCGGGGTTGTATTCTGTGCCTCATCAAGAATAATAAAACTGTTTGTAAGGCTTCGGCCGCGCATATATGCGAGGGGTGCGATTTCAATTATCCGGTTTTCTTCCATTCTGGTTATGGTTTCATAATTAAGAAAACTGTCCATTGAGTCGTATATCGGTTTCAGATAGGGGTTCAATTTCTGGGTTAAATCACCCGGCAGAAAACCGAGGCTCTCACCTGCTTCAACAACCGGACGTGTTATTATCAGCTTTTTCTTGCTCTTTCCGAGAACCTCACGAAGCGCCGCCGCAACTGCAAGATATGTTTTTCCGGTTCCGGCAGGACCGATTCCGAAGACAATCTCATTGTCTTCTATAGCCTGAATGTAGGCTGCCTGTCGTGAAGAACGCGGATAAACCCTTGTTCCGCCCGGAATTATTATAGATTTTTTTTCAAAAAGTTCTTTATCGCCCTCTTTGTCGTTTTTCATTGAATCGGCGATGGATTTTATCAGCACAGGATCTATATGTCTTCCGTCTTCCTGGCAGGTTTGTATTTTCTTTATTATGTCCTTGAAGAAATTCTGAACCGGAACCGCCTCCGAATCTATATGAATTTCATTTCCGCGTGAATAGACGCGGGTTCCTGTAAGGTTCTCAAGTGTTTTTAAATTCTCATCATTGACACCGCACATTTCTGTGAGTTTATGATGATCTTCAAGAACAATCGTCAGATTATTGCTCAAAATCGCTCCTTGGCAACAGTTTAGCTAATGAATTGCTGATGAGTCAAGTTAAAAACTTATATCTCCCTTATCAATTTCAATTTCTGATTTAATATCTGAAATCGCTCTCCATTTGAGATAAATGCTCACTTCGTTTCCCCATTTGTACGCCGGGGTATCTCCGGTTTCATCAAGGTATATTTCGCCGGTATAGTCAAGGTTAAGGTCCCAGTCGTGAAGATCGTGTTCTATACCGATTGTTATGGTTTTAAGATTAAAGTTGGATGCATACCTGTCTTCGATATTAAAGAAATTAAAAGATTTAATCAAATCTTCAACAGGATCAATAGTATTGACCCCTACTTCGTCACAGTATGAGGGTATATACCTGTAAATCGAGTTGTTTTCACTCTCTGATTTAAAGTGAATGTCGAGAAATTTATAAATTGACAGATCGAACTGCAGCTTGAAACTCAAAGATGATTCGGTGAACCTGATGAAATTCATATTAATGCCTGCATCAAGCGAATAGTCAAAACCGATCCGGTTTTTCCAGAATACCGATTCGTCCGGAGAAGTTGAAATACCGGTTTTTAACGATACAGGCAGAAACGAGGTTTCTTCAGACTGCTTCCAGCCGGTGTCCTGGACAAATGTGTAATCATAGACGTTGTCAGCGGTAAAATTCAAATAGAAATCAAGTAATTTACAGCTGGCCGAGAAATCCTCAAAGACGGAATCCTCGAAATTATAGACTATTTTAGATGCTGCGGTAAGGCTGTCATCAAGAAATGAAAGGTTGAAGCTGAAAATGTCATTTTCAAGGTAGTTATCGGCATAGTTATAGGAAATAATATTCGTAACTAATGTCTTGTCGTTAAATTTAAATTTCTGATTATATGTCAGCGGCTTGAACTCAAAATCAGAATCCGTCCCTGTAACCGATGTATCAAATTGCGATGCTGATATGCCCCAATTCAGCAGCACAGTTCCGCTTGCTGTCATATCAAGCGGAGGAAGCGTACTCGACAATGTTAAAGACTGAGTGTTGTCGTCTGCTGTGAACGGAATGTTAAGCGTAAGCTTATGCTGCGTTATATAATCATCCGTATTTTGTATAAATCCTTCCTCGAATTCATCCGTTTCATCATTGTAATCGTATTCATACAGAATGCTGTTAAAAGTGTATGTAAAATTGGCGTTCTGAATATAATCAAGAAAAACAAGAGGATATGATGTCAGCGTAAAATTATTTGTGACATTGAAATTATTATTTTTATCGTCTTCGAGCAGATAATTATCATATGTATCGCTGCTTAAAGAGTCCATATTGTAGTGTTCCTGATAATCCAGTTTGAAATTGACTGTATCGCTGATTTTTATCAGTTTTCCGAAAAG
Source organism: Spirochaetales bacterium (assembly GCA_003245835.1). Lineage (GTDB taxonomy): Bacteria > Spirochaetota > Spirochaetia > UBA9216 > UBA9216 > Thalassospirochaeta. The sequence goes on from QKCC01000122.1 coordinate 15,139, forward strand.
TGCATTATTGTATGCTAACGCAGTATTAAGCGAGGCTGTTCTGAAAGAATATGATATATCTGATAAATCAATTTCAAGGGGATCGTTCCAGTTTCCGGTGTTTAAAAAGGTCTGATCGTTGAACGTCGGGGTTATTGTATAAGTCAGCGTATTTGTAAATGCCTTTGTTGAATTCCAGAAATTATCTGTTTGAATCGCAATGTCCGGCTGAGGATCCGGCAAATCATATTCCGGTGTTTGCTGTTCAGTTACCGATTCCGGTTCCGGTTCCTCCCAGGGCGGCCTCAAACCTTCCATTATGCTTTCAGATTTTTCAGTTTTGCTGCTGTCTTTTGCAGCAGCCGGAATGAGACTGCCTTTTATAGAAGCCGTGAATTTAGGTATGTTGTAGTTGGCAGGATAAAAATACCAACCGATTGAATCGGCAAAACTCTCGTCGTCGGGATCAATTTCTTCAGAATTCCATTGAAACTGCGGATTGATATTAAATGTCAGAGTATTCAGATACGGTTTTAACAGGCTGATGTTGGGCGCGAGGTTTATTTTTGCGCTCCAGCTTGAACTGGTGGTATCACTTGCGCTGCTCGTTGTTGTTTTATCAGAGCCGATGAAAGTCAGCAAATCAAAATTTTCACTTCGGTCTGCGTAATCAGATGTATAGGTTTTATCAGAATACTGATTCATAACAAGATTTATTGTCAGCCAGCTGAAATCAATCGACGTTGTAAAATCAAGGCCGTATCGGAATGGAAGCGATAACCCGAGAAAATAACTGTTCTTCCAGATTGTCCGGTATATACCGTCCTCATCGGGAAACATAGTCGCGACATGGGAATTGTAGCCGGATGGTGTATCGGGATCAGCGGACGTATAAACCGGGTATTCGACCGTTTCATATTTTTTTGCAAATGCTGCTGAAAGATAAAGTTCGGTATCTTTTACGACGGATAATATAGAATTGAATACTTCAGGCATTGAATCCTGTACCGAGCCGTCAGGCTTTGTGAGTTTAAGATCGAGCGCTGAATAAAATCCAAGATAATCATAGTAATCCAGAAGCAGTTTTATATAATTTTTTGAATCTCGCCCGTAATCCTGTACGGCTTTGCTTAACGCATCAGGGTGCGGATCTTCAGTGAGAAACAAGCCGTTAATTTTGTAATATTTATTTTCCATTTCCGACTGCATGATTGAAAAAGGTGAGCTTTGGTCCCTCGTTTTTTGTCCGATCAGATAGGTTGTGGTTTGAAGATAATTGCCGAAATCGGTATTAAATCCGAACGAGGGATTAAAAAACATTTCATCGCCGCCGTATAAAAATGCGGGAAAATAAAATACCGGGATTCTGCCGAGGTATACAGTACTGTCGGCAATAGCCCATTCATTATCGGTAAGCAGCCAGATTTTTTTTGCCTTTATTTTGTAATGCGGAGAATCAAAACTGCATGAGGTTATTTCACCGCTTTCTAGAATTACATAGTTTTCGCTTGTTTTATTAATCAGATCACCCTTGAAATAAAACGTTATCTCTTCGGAGTTTCCGGAATCATCTTCAATAGTTTTATTTTGTTCGGTGATTCCCCTATCGAAGAGCCCTTCGGTGTCTTCAATATTGAAAGTAATTTTTTCACCGCGGAAATTCTCTGTTTTTGTTTCGCCCTCAAGACTGTATTTTATGTTTCCTGATGCAGTTATGAAATTTTCTTTAAAATTAAAGATGATGGTGTCCGCTTCTATGATATGTTTTTCATGCTTCTCTGAATCTTCAATAGTCAGAAAAACACCGCCAGTAACTACAGCATAATTTTCATCTATTTTCTCGATCGTAAAATAATCGAGGTTTTCGGCCTTTTCAATTTGTATTTTTTTTGTCTGCGAAACATCTTCCTTCGCAGAAGACGTTTTTTCGGAAGGGTTGACGCCGTAGAATTTGTAGAGCCTTTTTCTCAGTTCATTCGCAGCCCCTCCTGAATCAAGTCCGATTCTTTCGCACCACGCAACGAGCTCGTGGTAGGTTGAGGTTTCAATATCTGAGGCTGCCGTCTGTTTGAGCAGATCTTCCGCCTGCTTTGTGTCCTGCGAATAGATTACAGTTAAAGCAGTCATCAGCAGGACTGCAAAAAGGCAAATTTTCTTCACAATTATTCAAATACCTCTTTGAGGTATAAACCGGTGTACGATCTTTTCTCGGCAATGATATCTTCCGGTGTACCGACAGCGATTATCTGTCCGCCGCGCTCCCCTCCTTCGGGTCCAAGATCGATGATATGATCTGCCTGTTTGATGACATCGAGGTTGTGTTCTATCAGAACAATCGTATTCCCCTTGTCGACAAGCATCTGAAGTACTTCAAGCAGCTTTTTGACGTCGGCAAAATGAAGCCCGGTTGTCGGTTCATCAAGGATATAAAAGGTGTTTCCGGTATTCCTTTTCGACAGCTCAAGAGCGAGTTTAACGCGCTGAGCCTCACCGCCTGACAATGTCAGTGCGGATTGACCGAGTTTTATGTATTCCAGACCTACATCACAGAGTGTCTGAAGTTTATTCTGTATATTGGGAATGCTGCGGAAGAACTTAAGCGATTCCTCGACCGTCATTTCAAGGACTTCATAAATATTCTTGCCCTTGTAGCGGATATCAAGGGTTTCCCTGTTAAAACGCTTGCCGCCGCAGACATCGCATGTAACATATACGTCTGAAAGAAAGTGCATTTCTATTTTCCGCGTTCCGTCGCCCTGGCAGTGTTCGCATCTTCCGCCCTTGACATTGAATGAAAAACGACCGGCCTTGTATCCTCTGGCTTTCGATTCCGGCAGATTGGCAAAAAGCTCCCTGACAGGAGTGAACAGCCCCACATATGTAGCCGGGTTGGACCTTGGTGTTCTGCCGATCGGGCTTTGGTCGATATTGATAATCTTGTCGATGTTTTCTGCGCCTTCAATGGAACTGAATGCACCGACGGCCTTCCTGGTCCTGTTCACAGCGTTGCTTAATGCGGGATAAAG
>QKCC01000200.1 GCA_003245835.1 Spirochaetales bacterium
ATCACAGCAGGCTGAAATTTCCAGGTCGTCCATTTTAAGGAATTCCCGTATGTTATTACGGCCGGCACTTCCGCAGCCGGCTACAGCAATCTTTATATTCGTATTAATCTCAATCATAGGCATATAATATCAGGAAGAAGGCGCACCCACAATGGGCGACAGGGCCGGTAAAATAATGTATTATTCGGCAATGAAAGAATGGAACAGCCCGTCCGGACTTCTGAAACTCGAACGCTTCCCGTTTCCAGGCGGCAAAAGCCATCTTGCCTGGGACGCAGCAGATGAATGGATCCTTAACAGGTTTCCTGAACTCAGTGAACCGGCGGTTATTACAGGAGAAGCCTTCGGTGTGCTTTCAGCCGCATGGGGCCGGGCTGACATAACAGCCGTCAGTGATTCATTCCTGTCATTTCAGGCTGCCGATAAAAACCTGGATCTTAATACACTCGCTGCTACCGGAAGTCTGACCAAAATCCCCGTAAACCGGGATGTGAAGAAAACAGAAGCAGCAAACCTCGTATTTATCCGGCTTCCGAAGGATCTTGAACTGTTCGAAATTTACCTCGAAGCCTCGCTCGGCCTTGCCGCGGACGACGCAGATTTCTGGATCGGCGGAATGGACAGGAGATGGAGCAGCGGGGTAGAAAAAATCACGGCAAAATATCTTACGCCGGAAGAGGTTTTTCCATTCACGCGACACGCCCGATGGATCAGGTTTAAAAGTACCCCGGGCACAGCCTCCGCCCTGACCGCGCCCATAGCACCCGCTGCCGGGCAGAACATCCGCAGGCTTGAAGAATACCCGATTCTGATAAACCGCTCTAAGGCTGTTTTTTCGGCTGATAAAACCGACGGGGGCACAGCAGCCTTTCTTGAAGCCTTTCCTGAAAATGCAGCAGCAGAAGCTTCCATGATCGCGGACCTCGGCTGCGGCGCGGGAACCCTCGGACTTGTCGCCGCCCATATAAACAAAAACGCGAAGATTATCTTCAGTGATGAATCGTTTCTGGCAGTAAAAGCGGCTTTAGAAAACGCTGAGCTCAACGGCATCAGCGGCCGTTCGGAATTTCTTGCCTCGAACGGGCTGATCGGAGTTAAGGACGGCAGCGTCGATCTTGTACTCTGCAACCCCCCGTTTCATTTTCAAAATATCCAGACGCTCGAACCTGCCGAATTCATGTTTTCGGAGGCCCGGAGGGTGCTTCGTCCCGGCGGAACAATCCAGATAGTAGGAAACAGCCACCTCGGATACCACAGGCATCTTAAAAACTTTTTCCCGGACAGCAGAACGGTTCTTAAAAACAGCAGGTTTACCGTCATACGCGGGCGCCGTTAATGCAGCACTACGGCCTTACCCCCTTGATTTTTTCACGTTCGAAATATAAGAATAAGCATGCCCGGAACTAAAAAGGCGGTCTTCCTCGACCGAGACGGAACAATTATGCAGGATGCCGGTTACCTGAGCAATCCTGATCAAGTCGTATTCTTCGATGATACGATCACAGTGCTTAAGCAGCTTCAGAATGAATATGAACTCTTTGTCGTAACAAACCAGAGCGGTATCAGCAAGGGTTTAATCACAGCCTCCGACGCCGAGAGAATAAACAGACACATAGATAAATTCCTCAAAGACAACGGAATTAAAATAAACGAATGGTACGTCTGTCCGCATAAAACCTGCGAATGCAAGAAGCCCAAACCCTATTTTCTGCATAAGGCCGAAAAGGATTATGACATCGATCTTTCAGGCTCATGGGTAATCGGGGACCATCCGCACGACATTACCTTTGCGGACAATGGAGGGGCAAAGGGACTGTATGTTCTTACCGGCCACGGCGCACGCCACCTGGATGAACTGCCGCACGAAGTTCCGGTTTTCCACAACTTGACGGACGCTGCCGAAAGAATACTCGGCCGCAGGCTTGACGGCACAGCACACCACAAGGCCAACTTCTGCAGCATAGACCAGGCTGCGCTACTGCTCCAAAGGGGCGGTGTAGTGGCATTTCCGACAGAAACCGTTTACGGCCTCGGCGCGGACGTTTTTCAGCCGGAGGCTATAGCAAAGATATTCGAGCTGAAAGGCCGCCCGCTTTTCAACCCGCTGATTGCACATATATCCGATCCGGACATGCTCGAGCGGCTTACCGAAGACGTCAGCAGAACTGCCGCCAGGCTGATGGATGCCTTCTGGCCCGGTCCGCTGACGCTTGTCTTCAGAAAGGATGAGAATGTTCCCGACATTGTTACAGGCGGCAACCAGACAGTGGCGGTCAGAATGCCGTCCCACCCGATGGCGATGGAGCTCATAAGCAAAGCGGATTCTCCGATAGCGGCACCAAGCGCAAACGCCTTCGGCAAGACCAGCCCGACAACGGCTGCCCATGTTATAGAGCAGCTCGGAACAGACGGGTACAGCCTTATCGACGGGGGAGCGAGCAGGGTCGGTGTTGAATCGACTGTCCTTTCGCTCGTACACAATCGTCCGCTGCTGCTTCGTGCCGGAGGACTGTCGGTAGAAGCCATTGAAAAAATCACCGGACCGGTGGAGTATGCGAAGGAACCGCAGCTTGCAAACCTTGAAAGCCCCGGAATGCTTGCCAGCCATTATTCTCCGCATACACCTTTCATTCTGAAAAGCGGCGAGCCGGAAGACAATCCAGACAGCCGGACAGGGCTTCTGCTGTTTACAGACTGCGGCATTGAAAGTTCAGGACCGGTTGAGATTCTCAGCCACCGTGCGAATACAGCAGAAGCGGCAATAAACCTTTACGCCGCAATGAGGAGACTGGACCGGCTGAATCTTGAAAAGATAATCGCGTACAGGCTGCCCGAAGAAGGCCTCGGAAAGGCTGTTAACGACAGGATAACCAAAGCTTCAACAAAATAGAGGCTTCAGCTTCCATAAAACGGTAACCTGGTACAGATTTATTTCTGCCAGGTTACTTTGATCATTTCCGCAGGTATTTTTTTCGCGGCAAGTTCCGCAAAGCGTTTAATCTCGTCTTTACAGCAGTCTATGCCCTTTTCACTATTAATCCTCTGGATGAGTTCCGCACTGAATTCCTTGATTGTTATTTCCTTCTGCATACTGACCTCCAAAACTTTAAATTCTCTTACAAAATTGTAATACATACCTGCACCGTTCTCAAGAAGAATGTTTTCATCATATTATTCAATAAATATCTGCCCATAAATTAATAATTTTAATATATTTATCATAATTTCTTAATTTTTTTAATTTTAGCCTTGCATTTTCTTTAATGCGGTGCTACATTTTAATCATCGGAGGCTATTTATGTACCACAGCTGGAAAAAACTGATTACACTGACCGGCGGAAAAAAGTTTCTGGTTAAAAAGATCGAGATACCCGATGAGGCTATCGAAATCGAAGGAAGCTTCAGACTTCCGCCATTTGCTGAACTCAGCGTTGAAGATCAGATCTTTGCCGCAGCCTTTCTTAAAACACACGGCTCCATAAAGCAGATGGAAACCATCTTCGGAATCAGTTATCCGACTGTTAAAAACAAGCTGAACGCGATCGCGAAACAGCTGGATATTGTCGACGTTGAAGTGAACATCAAAATGCCGGTATCAAATATCCTCGACAGACTCGAACAGGGAGAGATAGACGTATCAGACGCCCTGAAGGAAATGGAATAACATCAACCCTTCGTGTTTGATGTCTTAACAACACATTCTCTGCCGCTCACAGTAGAGAAAAGGAGACGGAATAATGCTGCCGATGATCCTCAGGATCAGAATTAAAAACGCCGATACAAACTTCGGACTTTTTCTTCCGATGATCCTGATCTACATCCTGCTGCTTCCGGTATTTGCTGCAGTTTTAATAGTTTTAGTACTGATGCTTGCAGCACCAGGAATGTCTGAAAAAGCATGGAATTTCCTGAAAATCCTGTTCCATCTCCCGGCGCTTCTTTCGGCAGCCAGGGGAATGGAAGTAAAAGTTCATTCGAACGATGCTGATGTAATAATGTTTGTGAAATAACCTGATGATATGGAGGAACATATGGCTGAAGAAAAAATGAGAATATTGACAATGCTGTCGGAAGGCAAAATCACCCCGGAGGAAGCGGAAAAACTGCTGTCTGCGGTGGATAAACAGACGCCGCCGAACAGCAGCGGAAAGAGTCTGCTCGATTCGATGGAAAATAAAAACTTCTACGTTCAGGTCGAACCAAAGGAAGGCAAATCATCCGAGAAGGTTTCGGTGAAGGTTCCCTTCGCGCTGCTGAAAGCCGGACTGAACATCGCGGGACTTATACCAAAAGATGCCCAGGATAAAATAAACTCGACAATGAGCGAGAAGGGCATTAATTTCAATCTGAATGATTTGAGCCAGGATAATATTACAGAAATTATGAGCGCGCTTGAAGACCTTACTATTGATGTAGATACGGACGACGCAAAAATCCAGGTCTACTGCAAATAAACTCTCAACCGAAACCGGGGCTGAAACATAGTCAGCTCCCGGCTTTTATTTCGGACCACCCGTTGAAAATCATAGAACATCAGATATTCTGCTTGATTGCCTTCGCTGTTCCCGGCATAATGGGCACATGAAAGGATTAATAGTAGCCGCGGGCTATGGCACCAGGTTCCTGCCGGTAACAAAAACCATTCCAAAAGAAATGCTTCCGCTTATCGACAAACCGTCCATAGCGTTTATTGTAGAAGAATTCATAGCATCAGGAATCGATGAGATCCTGATTATCACATCGAGACGAAAGAAAATGCTTGATGATTTCTTCGATCGCGAGATTGAACTCGAATCAGTTTTCGCCGCAGAAGGCAATCATGCGAAAGCAGTGAAGATCAAACCCTATGACGCAAAGTTCTTCTTTGTACGCCAGCAGGAGATGATGGGAACAGGCCATGCCCTGATGCTGGGCCGGCCGATGCTTGACCGTGAACCTTTCGTTGTGGCCTACCCCGACGACCTGCATTTCGGCGAAAAACCTCTTGCTTTGCAGCTTATCGAAAAATACCGCGAAACAGGCTGTTCCGTTATGGCTACGATCCACAACCCGCCGAATCTTGAACGCTACGGAATCCTTAAACTCGCCGAAGACAACCTGCACGTCGAGGGAATTGTTGAAAAACCCGCTCCTGGAAAAGCCCCGAGTACCGAGGCTTCAATCGGGCGCTACCTTTACACCCCTGAACTCTTTGACTACCTTGAAGAAGGCTGGGAAAAACATACCGGCGGAGAATACTTCCACACCTATGCTCTCGGCAAACTGATGGATCAGGGCAAAGTGGTTTACAAGGAAACCGAGGGCGAGCGGCTCGACACAGGACGAGCGGCTCGACACAGGAGCCCCTTCAGGATACCTTCGCGCGATTCTGAAATACGCGAAACAGGACCCGGAGCTTGCGGCCGTATTGAAGGAAGAGCTGCAGAGCTGACAGACCCAATTCAGGCTATTTCAGCGATCACTGCATCCATACGGTCGGCTTCTTCGTGTTTGCCGCGCTTCCTGCAGCCTGCCGACCAGATTCCTAATTTATAAACGAGAGTCTCAAAGGCTTCAGCCCGCTTCTGATCAGGGAAGCCGTTCCAGACCCATCCGGGCAGCCACACCGGCTCAAATTCGGTGCCGGGAATCTTGACCCCGAGCAGTCCCGCAAGGGCAGCAATTCTGAACCATTCAATCATGCCGTATTTTTCGGACAGCTGGGGCCAGCCGCCCGCCCGTTTAGTTGTGAGAGCTTCATTAACATAACCGACAATCCACCCGGAAGTTATACGAAGCCAGAACTCGTAGTCTTCGGCAATTTCGAGCTTTTCATTGAACCCGCCGGTTTTTAAATAAAAACTGCGCTCCATCATCACGGTGGACGGACCGATTATGCATTTCGTCAGCGCGTCTGAAAAAATATCGCCTTCGCGGCTGTGCTTCTGACCCTTCTGACTGACAATTTTATCACCGCGGCGCCAGACCTCTCGGGTATGTGAGATTTCCGCGCCGCGGGAACCTCCCATGTAAGCCTCTTTCATGAATCTGTACTGGGCTTCAAGCTTTTCCGGCAGCCATGTGTCGTCGGAATCAAGAAAGGCCAGGTACTTTCCGGACGCGGCCTCTGCCCCGCGATTCCGGGCGGCACCCGGAAAGCCCGCATGCGAAAGCCGAAGCAGGCTTACCCGTCCTGATGCTGCCTCCGAAACACAGAGTGCAGAAGCAACACCCGGGGTTTCATCATCCGAGCCGTCATCAACAATTATCAGTTCGTAATCAGTGAAAGTCTGGGCAAACACAGATTCCACAGCTTCGGCAAGCAGCACGGGGCGGTTATAAACTGGTATAATTACAGATATTTCCGGCACAGACTGATTCTACCTATGACTGCTGATTTGAACAAGACTGAAAAGACAGCCGGAAAAAGGCTTTAGACATTACGCACAAAAGGGGATATATTAACTATAGAATGAAAAAACTGGCGTTTTTATTCCTGCTGATTCTGCCCCTCCTGGTTTCCTGTCCGATTGAAGATCCGTTCGCTTCACTTGAAGGAACAAACCTGCTCTCGGACAACGAGCAGGCGTTCACAGGCTGGGCAGTGGAGTATGGAAAAACTGTCAGCTATGATTATATGACCTTCAATGACTCGACAGAAGCAGGTCCGGATTCTGACAGCACTGTAAAACGGCTTGAAATTGTGAATCTTGTTCCGAACGGAGATTTTGAAAACGCTCTATCGGCGACTGCCTGGGTTGATGTCGGCGGGGGAAGCGGGACTATATCTGCAGACGGACATCTGAATTACAATCTTCCGAACACAGTTGACAGAGTCGATTTTAAATTAACCGACTCATCCGACGGTTTATCCGACGGCCTACCGGCCAACTCAACATACCTGATTCATTTTAATCTATTATCAGCAACTGCCACCTCAATTTTCGAGTACCAGAACGACAGCCCCCAGCCATGGACCTGTTCTGTTTCCGATACCACCAAGGTTTATTTATTTCCTGATTATTTCATCGACTCATTTGACAGTACATTTCAGCCGGGAGGTACGAATATTTTTTCTATTGGAACAACAAGTACCGGTGATGTAAGTTCAGGGTATATAGACAACCTCAGGATCAACAGAACCGACATCACCCCCAATCTCGGCATCTCGGTTCCGGTGGAATCCGACGGCAGGGACAACCTGCTTTCGGGCACATACAGGTTTACTGTATATGTTAAAAACGATCCGGCGGTTACACCGGTAACAGCCAACAGGATGGCTGCTGATTTCGTCAGCATCAGCATATTGTCGCCGGATGAAGCATCCGTAATGTATTCAAACACCGGTGTATTCGAAAGCTCTTCCGCGTGGGATGACTGGACAGCCTGCAGTGTTACAGCATTCATCCAGATAGACGACGCCGCGACGTATGCATTCAGGCTGCTGATAAGTCCGTCGAATAACAGCGGGGCATATTACAAGAGGGACGTCGGCAGCATCCTTTTAGCCGCTCCAGTTATTGAATATTCTTCAGACGGTTCATTCGAATAATCCGGTTTAAGGTTATTTAACAACCATCACCTTTCTGAACTCATCGATTCCGGGGCCTACTACCCGAATGAAGTATATACCCCTGGCAACAATGTTCCCGGATCGGTTTGTACCGCCCCATGAGTAAACATAATCGCCGGCACCCTGGCTTCCCCTGAAGAGAACATCGACGAGGTCTCCGCCGAGGTTGAAAACGTTGATCGTTACAGTACCCGGAGATTTCAGCGAATACGACAGGATCGTTTTATCTCCCTGAGTCGGGTTGATTACGTTATTCAGTATGGTTACATCCCCGGCCTGCTGCTTAATGCTTCCAATAGGGATCACCCACGGAGCAAGTGTTCTCGGGTCATCCGGGTCGGTTATCCTGGCTGTATAAAGATCACCTATCCTCATAACAAACTCTACATCAGCACCGCTTTCTATCTCAGAGTCGTTGCCGGGAATCACAAAATCCCTTACACCGTTCTGTATTCGTGTCGGGTCCGACGTTCTAACGTCGCTGTTCGGCAAGGGCAGCTCGATAGAGACATATGAAGGCAGCCAGAAGCCGGATTCGGAAACACCCGCCGGGGGATCTACGTCATAGAACAATTTAGTCGGCAGTCCTGTATACGACGGCGCCAGAATTGACGCCTCAAGAGTAATATCATTATCAAGCAGTTTGGAACCGTCCGCGCCGGTGAAGTCCCTTAATGATGTTACGCCTGACCCGTATACATCATCCCGGTGAATATTATCAGATGCCCATACAGGTTCAAAAACGCCTATACCGATATCAGTAATTCTGTGTTCGTAGGTCGACTGCATTGCGTTCTGAGATTTATCGAAAATCGCATCAGCACCAGCCGGCTGGATCTGAAGACTGAGGGCCTGGTCCGCCGTCAAAGCAGACGAAAGTGTCAGGTAGCCTTCGACAGCACCCTGTATTGCCCCGCTTCCCTCGGCACTTCTTTCAAGCACAGTAAAATCGACTGGAGAATTACCCGTGATAGTGAAATCACTGGAATCAATATCGGTAGTCTTACCGGCATCCCCCCAGACAGGTTCAGAGAACGTCACGTACAGCCGGTTCTTTCCTACCGCAATCAGACTTAGATTTATTCTCGGCGGCGTACGCTCGATTGCAGGTATTTTAGAAGCGGACGGCAGAAGGTTGCCGGCGAGATCAGTGATGTATGCCGAGGAATTATCGTACGAGACATACATCTCGGACAACAATCCCCATGAATGCCCGGTATCCTGAAGAGTAAGGGACATATAAGAATCATTTGTATCAGGAAGCACGTCGTTAAACAGCGATGTATCACCTACCGCGGTTTCGATTCCGCTGTTATAAGTATTAATGAGCGGGGTTACACCTACCTCAGCTACACTGAATGCAAGATATTCGTTAAAAGAATCCCCTGGGTAACTCCATGTGAGGTCCCTGATACCCTCGTTGGCACGTTCGTTCGGATGAGTCAGATTACCCAGAATATTGCTTAAATTCTGCGGGTCCCACATGCCGGCAGCCTGGGGATTGTTGGCATTTGCATCCGGAGTATTGGCA
>QKCC01000078.1 GCA_003245835.1 Spirochaetales bacterium
GAAGACAATCCGATGGTCGAAGAAGAAGAATTCAGCTTATATGTGAATCAATCCCTTTATCATGTTTTTCATTGTACTCCCGAAGCTCTTGGTGAACTGGCCGCCGGGCATATTCTTATTAAAGAAAGGCTCCCGTTTGCTTCATCAATAACAATCGACCTGATAGATTTCGACCGCTTTGAAATACACGCAAGCCTGATCAGGGACGACTCTCCGCAGTATGGTTCCTGTCCGGATTTTGTTCTTCCGGACGTTCCGCAGCTTCGCAGCATCATGTCCGGTATGTTTTCAATGGCCGAGAAGTACCGGAGCCACAGGGGAATCCATTGCAGTGCTTTAAGCGACGGCAAAAGCGTTCTTGCTTTTTTTGAAGATGTGGGAAGGCATAACGCGTTCGACAAGGTTGTCGGTGATGCTTATTTCAAAGGGCTTGATCTTCGAAAAATGATGTATTTTACGTCCGGGCGCGTCACTTCTGAAATAATCGGAAAAACAGCTGCGTGCCGGCTCCCGTGTATTATTTCCAGAAGTATCACTACAACAAGAGCTCTTCGGATAGCCGAAGAAAATAGTATTACGATTGTCGGCCGGATTGAAACAGAAATGCCGATTATTTACAGCCAGGGTGTCTGCTGTGGCTAGTATCGATCAGGATCAGGCCAAAAAAATGGCTGTACGGCAGCATCTTAAGGAACTCAGAAACGTCTTCCTGGTTTCGATTATTGCGCTGGTAGCTGCTTCTATTGCTGCCAGTTTTTATTTCAATGAGATTGTTGATTTTCTCTATAGTCCCTTTTCAAGAATACAGGGGCTGAAGACTGAGGATACCCTTTTTGCAAACATGGTTTTTGAGGGATTTCTGACAAAGCTGAAAATTTCTGTTATGAGCGGGCTGATTGTATCCTGCCCGGTAATGGTATTCATGATTATCCGCTTTGTTATTCCGGCACTGAGCAGGAAGGAAAGGCGTGTGCTTTTTCTGACAATTATTGTGAGTTCCCTGCTGCTCATGGTCGGATTCTATTACGGTTATTATAATATTCTGCCGATTACGATTGAATTTTTTACAAACAATGATTTTCTGCCGAGCAACGTGAGTTTTATGCTGAGCTATGAGAAGAATATTCTGTATATATTCAGGTTCATTCTGATGAGCATGCTGAGTTTTCTTTTCCCTGTTGTGCTTGAAGTACTGATGGTTCTGAATGTTATCGGGCGAAAAACCCTGTTCCGCTCAAGCCGTTTTGTGATTGTTCTGATTTTTGTGCTGTCGGCGCTGATAACGCCCCCGGATTTTATTTCACAGTGTATAATTGCAGGACCGCTGATTGTTCTGTACTTTTTGTCTATACTGGTTGCTAAAATCTGCAGGTTCGGGGAGGTATAGAATGGGGACGCCGGGAATCGGTTTTCAGGAAATACTCGTCATAGCAGCGGTGCTCATTATTTTCATAAGGCCCCATGAGTTGCCGGTGATATTCCGGAAGATCGGTAAAATTTGGGCTAAGATCTATTACTATTATACCCTGGCCAAGAGGGAACTTCACTCGATGGAGCAGGAGATAGGAATAGAAAAGGAAATGAAAGAAATCAGGGCTATTAACGCCAGGATGAAAAGTGAAGTGGCAAATTTTGATAAAATTTTTAATGAAAAAGAAGCTGAGAAGGCTGATGCTAATCAGGTAACAAATACTGATAAGGAGATAAAGATATGATAGGTTCAACAGAAATACTGGTAATCGGCGGAGTGGTCGTACTGCTTTTCGGCGCGAGTGCAATCCCCAAATTCGCCAGATCCATCGGCAAGGCAAAAAAGGAATTCAGGGAAGGCTTGAACGAAGGTGAAGCTGAAGTAAAAGCGGAAGACTCAAAGAAATAAATCATCGCTGATTTGTAATCTAAAAGAAAAAGCCGTCCGGGACTGGAACGCCGGGCGGCCTTCTGTTTTGACGCTGCTGTTTTTAACCCTGAAGTAAATCGAAATAGGCTTTAAGTACTTTTCCGCTCTCAGATGTGTCTCCGGCGCCTCCGAGAAGTTTTTTTGCAAGCACTTTGCCTAGCTGTACACCCTCCTGGTCAAATGAATTGATATTCCACGCAAGTCCCTGAAACATCACCTTGTTCTCGAAATGTGCGAGCAGTGCGCCAAGAGCTTCCGGGTTCAGGTCCGAACCGTAAATGAGGCTTGACGGGCGTCCGCCGTTAAACTGTTTGTTCGGATTATCGCTGTCCTGCCCGAGGGCGAATGCCGTAATCTGGGCTGCGAGGTTTGCGTTCAGTTTTGTCTGGCTGTCGGAGCCTTCTATTTCAAGGTCAAACCCGCGCTGACTCTTTTTAAACCCGATAAACTGCAGCGGAACCTCATCGGTTCCCTGGTGAAGCAGCTGGTAGAATGAATGCTGGCCGTTTGTTCCGGGCTCTCCGAAAATGACGGGCCCTGTCGAATAGCTGACCGGCTCGCCGAAGCGGTTTACACTCTTGCCGTTGCTCTCCATATCTAGCTGCTGAAGGTGCGCCGGAAAGCGCGAGAGACTCTGGCTGTAAGGCAGCACCGCGGTCGAAGGGTAGCCGAGAACATTGCGCTCGTACAAGCCAATCATAGCATCCATCAATGCGGCATTGCTTCTAATGTCAGCCTCCATGGCCCTGACGTCGGCATCATGGGCCCCCGCAAGCAGGGCTTCAAAGGTATCAGCCCCGAACGCCAGGCTCAGGACTGCGCCGCCGACCGCGCTGGTCGAAGAATACCTGCCGCCGATGTAGTCATCTATATAAAAGCTGTCGAGAAATTCGTCGGATGATGCGAGCGGACTGGTCTGGCTGGTTACCGCAATCATGTGCCTTGCCGGAACCAGGCCTTCAGGGCCGGTTTTTTTCATTACATCGAGCACGAATGCCTGGTTGGTCAGTGTTTCCTGGGTGGTGCCGCTTTTGGACACAAGGATGAAAAGGGTTGTTTCGGGATCGATTGATGCCGCTACTGCCGTTGCGTCATCCGGGTCGACGTTTGAAATAAAAAGTGCATCCATCATGGCTTTGCTGTTCACTTCTGCCCAGCCCTCGAGGGCAAGGTAAAGCGCGCGCGGGCCGAGGTCGGAGCCGCCGATGCCGATCTGGACGACAGTATCGAAATTTTTTCCGGTTGACCCCCTGATTTCGCCGCGATGAACCTTCCCGGCAAATTCAGCTATTCGTTTCTGCTGCTCAATGTAGAACGCGCCAATATCTGATCCGTTCTCGGCAACCGGTTTTACGGTCTGTCCGCGCGTCAGCTGGTGAAGAACCATTCTGTCCTCACCGGTATTCATCCGGGCGCCGGAAAGAATCTCCATGTATTTCTGAATCAGCTGCTGCTCGAGACTGAGTTCGCCGAGTGCGTCTATTACGTCGTCGGCTGCCTGTTTTGCAGCGTAGTTGTATGTGAGACCGCCTCCGGCGGCGATCGAGGTTCTTTTTATCCGATCAGCTTTCAGTATATTTTTAAGCTCAGCCTTTTTAAGGTTTTTGAGCTTTGTGTATGCCGCTGTTTTATCAAGGTTTGTATATTTAATTTCAGGCATTAAGTCCTCCTTGTAAAATATTATGATTTCAGACGATACTAATCCATTTTCATTACGATTGCCGCAATATTATCAAGTTCTTCCCTCGTAAGGGTTATTCCTTTCCCCATTTTTGCATGATCCGGGGCCCAGTCCCTGATGTCGTACTTAGGGTCCCTGTCGTTCCAGGATATCAGGTTTAATTCCCTCTTCCATCCCTTCCCTGTTTCAGATATAACTCCGATATTTTTGATTATAGTGTAACTGAAATCCGCCATGTTCCTTCCTCTTTTTATATTTGAAATAATCTTACCAAAATCAGAACGAACTGTATATA
>QKCC01000092.1 GCA_003245835.1 Spirochaetales bacterium
TTGTCTTGCCTGTTATCACCTCTGTCCGTACAAGGGTATTTCGCTTCGGTGCGAATGGAAAATGATTGATTTAATAACAGTTGATCAGCTCAACTTCAGATACAGAAATCCGGATATTTCCGACGATGAGCTGATCAGCAGCCTTTAACCCACCACATTCAGACTAATCTCCTAATATATCCCAACTATTCAGCAGGCAGCTTGCTGATAAAGTCAGCAACCAGGTTCAGGTTTGCCTTTTCATACTTCCATGATTTATCATTATGTTCAAGAAAAAACGGATATGATGTAAGTACAATAACCACATTCAGATCATGTAGAATTGCAATCTGCTGTCCGCCGTGCCCCCATGCCAGGTTATAACGATGCTCGCCGGCACGGACGGACCACCACTGGTATCCGTACCGGATATCCCTGAAGTTCCATCCGACCCGATATGCCCAGGCATCTTCAGAATAGACGTCGAGCGAGTCCTGCACCCATTGGGCAGGCACAACCTGTTCTCCGTTATAGACGCCGTCATTAAGGTAGAGCAGTCCAAATTTTGCTGCGTCTCGGGCAGTCAGGAAAAGATCAGCTGCCCCGTTATTATGCCCTTCAGCATCAGTGCCCCAATCACCGGCCTCGATTCCCAGCGGAGAAAAAAGCACCTGCCCGGCATATGTTTTGAGATTCATCCCTGTCTGCCTGTCTACAATTATTCCCAGCCAGTCCGCGGTCAGGTTACTGTAATGAAACGCGGTTCCGGGATTATTTACAAGCGGGATACTTTCCAGCAAAGGCGGATACACTCCGGTCAGCAAGGCATTCCATAGTGCAGGATCAGACTCCTCCCAGGGATAACCGGTGCGCATCTGAAGCATCTGTCTGACGGTTATCTGCTTCTTTCGGGGGTCACTGATGCTCCCGGCGATCTCGGGGTAGAAATCAAGCATATACTGATCAACGCTGTCAATATATCCTTCTTCTATAGCAATCCCCACGATTGCGGAATTTATACTTTTTGTAACAGACTGAAGCCGTTCCTTCCTGTCCCTATCTCCATCATGAAAGTATTTTTCTGCTACAAGATAGCCGTTTTTTATAACCAGCAGGCTCTGTATTGTATCCAGCCCTGCCGCCCTGCAGTAGAGTTCGGCAACCTGATTAGAGTCAAGGCCCTGCTGCTCAGGTGTTGAAACAGGCCAGTCCACTCCTGCCAAAGGGACAAAAGAAACATCATCAGGATTCCAGCAGCAGCTGCTGCAGCCGGACACTACACTTATAAAAATCAGAAACGGCAAAAGCGTATATTTGGATTTAATTCCTTTGTGCTGAAATATTTTCTTTATATTATCAATCACTTGAAACTCCTTTTAATTTCCTAAGGCTTCTGATATTAACCGAGATCAATGGAACCCCTTTATTATACAAGGCCCTTAGAAAACCGATCAGACCGGCCTGGTCAGTCCTCAATTGAAAGATTGTTATCGATTCTTCTCCGATCTCTTCAATCCTTACAACCTCAACGGCATCCCAATCAATCTTCACATGACCGGCAGCTATTACAAGGTAGGTGAATTTCTGATACAAACCCGGGATAGTCATAATTTAACTTCAGGTAATAACTTTGCAACAGGATCAAAACCATTGCGTATATCCGCATTCATCAGATCTTTAATCGATTTGGCATTAAGCCAATTCATATTCCGCCACCAGTCGAGTTCAAAACCCATAAGTTTTGAAAGCCTGAGCGTATCTTCACGCGGGATACCCTTTTTTCTGATAGCCGCTTTCAGCATTTTCACGTAGAGCCTCGGCGGATCAGGTATTCCTTCAACTGCGCCGTTCATTATGAAACTGACAGTATGAACTCCGGTAATCTTTTTCTTCATCACACTGAACATCTTCTTCTGCCACCCGGTCTGCGGGGGAAGTTCATTTTTAAGAATCAGTTTTGCAGCCCTGGACGCGATTTTTTTAATTTCCGTACGTGCTTCTTTTCTTTTCGGGAAAAAACCGGGAGTATAGGCCCCCTTTCCGATAATAGAACCGAATGAAAATGTCCCATATGTTGCCAGCATTTTCTCGAGGAAATCGACCGTCTGGCGCCCCCCGTCGTCCCCGGTCGTTACAATTGAAAGACTGTACTTGCCAAGAAGCGGAAAGATATGGCACCAGGTAAACAGACGATCAAATAACGCCTTCATCTGCGCCGAAACCTGGTTGGTATAAACCGGGCTGCCCAGGATCAGCATATCGCAGTTGAGCATCGCTTTTTTAATTGTCGACAGCTGATCTCCAGCAAGCGGACACCTATTGTTTTTCGTACAGTTCCAGCAGCCAATACAAGGCTTAACCTCAACCTGTCCCAGGCTTATTGCTTCATGCTCGAGGCTGACTCCGGCAAGTTTTAGTTCTTCGATAAAGTCCTCTATCAGCGCCAGCGTATTTGAGTTTTTTCCATGCGGACTGCCGACAATTGAAATAACCCTAAAGGTATTTTTCATATATAACTCTCCTCTTCGCACCAATTGAATTATAAAAAGATCATAAACCTAATACGAATTCCCCGCGTACCACCTATGGATTAAAAAAAGTAGTATTCGAAGACGCTTCAAAAATTACTCCCGCTAATACTCCTTTCGGTGTATGACAGATCCCTGCTGAGGCTTTATGCTTGAAAGAGATTTGACTAAAAGATGACAACAGCCAAAAGAGGAGAAATAAATGAACAAATCAATCATGAAGCCGTTACAGTATGATGCTGTAAATAAAAGTTTAAGGACAACGTCCATCCTGGCCGGGGTGTTCTTCCTGCTGGGTTATGCAGGAATATTTGCAGGCGGAAGCATCTATGGACCTGTCATAGACGGGCCTTTCAACGCTGTCTATACCAGACAGGCACAGCTTATATCGGGAATGTTCGTTGAACTGATCAATGATGCTGCGGTTCTGGGTATTGCAGTCGCTTTATATCCAGTATTCAGGAAATTCAACCCATTTCTGGCATTCGGCTATGCAGGTATGCGAATAATCGAGGCAATATTACTTATTATAAGCAAAGTAAGTATTCTCGCGCTTATTCCATTAAGCCGGGCAGCCGCAAACGGAACCGATAAGGCAGTTCTTGAAAGCATACGCTCTTTTGCCCTGTCATTCCGGTTCTGGTGCGGGAAATATCAGACGGTATTTTTCATTCTGGGTGCAGTCATCCTTTATATAATACTGTTCCGATCCAGACTGCTTCCGCGGTTCATATCAGTCTGGGGATTTATAGCGATCGCGGCCCTGGCAGCAGCCAACCTCGGCGGAGTACCGGATCCGACTCAGGGCTTCAGTCCTGCAGTACTGCTTTATTTTCCAATAATGATCAGCGAGTTCCTTGTTGCCGGATGGCTGATCTTTAAAGGCTTCAATGTTAAAGCTATAAAGTCTGCCGATTGATATATCTGAAAAATCATAATCAGCGGAGGCTGCATTAATGCGGTTTCCGCTTTATCATTTCCGAGAATAAAAAAGTTTGAAATCCTAATAGCGATATGGTAGCATACATTCAAGAAGCCTTATTTTATTTATAAGGATTTACCTTTGTCGGCTGAATTACTTGAAACAAGATTTTTTATTCCTCCACTCTGTCCCGGGCATATTCCGCGCCCGCAGCTGATCTCGCGGCTGAACGAAGGACTTTACCGCAAACTTACGCTTATATCCGCTCCAGCCGGTTTTGGAAAAACTGCAATCGTCAGTGAATGGGCTCAAAATCCGGGAAATGCAGATTTTTTATGGCTCAGCCTTGATGAAAGAGAAAATAATCCTGTTTCATTTCTAATCTACCTGATTCACGCTGTTAGAAGGGGCCGGTCAGCCAGTCAACTCTTCGGAGATGAAGTGATAGGCATGCTGCAATCACCTGGACAGTACCAGATGACGGGTATTCTGACGGTGCTGCTGAATGGACTGTCTGAACTCGAAACAAGAACGGTACTCATACTGGATGATTACCATACCCTGATGACCCCGGAAATAGATGATATACTCAATTTTATTATTACCAACCTTCCGCCGGATTTCCATTTGGTTATAATAACGAGAGAGGACCCTGACATCCCCTTTGCCCGTCTCAGGGCGGGAGACATGATGACAGAGCTTAGAGCTGCAGATCTGAAATTTTCCCTGGATGAAACGACGGCATTTCTTACCAGCATTGAAGGTATAAAACTTGAAAATGCAGAAATTGATGCTCTTGATTCCAGAACCGAGGGATGGGTAACCGGTCTGCGGCTTGCTGCCTTCTCTCTCAGGAAACAGGCCGACCCATCTTCATTTATTGAATCCTTTACGGGAAGCCACAGGATGGTCCTGGATTACCTGGTTGAAGAGGTTTTTAATACACTTGATGAATCCATAAAAAGTTTTCTGCTGCATACTTCGATTCTGGACAGACTTTCCGGATCTTTATGTGATTTCGTTACCGGTCAAACAAACAGCCAGCAAAAACTGGAGCTCCTGGAAAAATCCAACCTTTTTATCATCTCACTCGACAATGATCGCGGCTGGTACCGTTATCACCATCTTTTCAGGGACCTTTTACAGCAGAAATTCCGCCATGAACAGAAAGAAAAAACCAGAGAAAGCTATTTAAAGGCCGCCGGATGGTGCAGTGAAAACGGTTTTACAGATGAGGCAATTGACTATGCCCTGTCTTCAAAAAGCTACGAAGACGCCGCTGATGTTCTTGTGAACAATATTGACGGTCTTTTTCAAAGAGGAGAATACGCCAAGATGCTCAGATGGACC
Source organism: Spirochaetales bacterium (assembly GCA_003245835.1). Taxonomy (GTDB): domain Bacteria; phylum Spirochaetota; class Spirochaetia; order UBA9216; family UBA9216; genus Thalassospirochaeta. The sequence continues at coordinate 4,780 of QKCC01000092.1, forward strand.
GGTACAATTCCTCTTCAAATTATCCAAAAAAAACCACTGCTCTGCCTTGTATACAGTTGGATTCTTTTCGCGTCCGGTCGCCATGAAGAAGCGGAAGTAAATATGAAAGCGGTTATTAACACAGCTGAAAAAGGATTTGATGGCCGGCTCGCGACTATCCGGGCATCTATGATGATCTACAAGGGCGACATAGAAAAAACCCGCGAACTGGCAGACTTTGCCCTGGCAAACCTTCCTGAGGCTGATATTTTATGGAGGGGGATCGCGGCGGGTGTACTTGGAGACCTGCACGGATTTACCGGGAATATCAATGAAGCACTGAGAGCCAGAAGAATGGCCCTGGAAATATCAAAAACAGCCTCGGCAGGGCATCCCGTGATCATGTCAAGCATAAAGGTTGCAATAACCCTGCGGGAAAAGGGCTTGTTGAACGAAGCACTGGAAATATGTCTGGATCAGATAGAAACTGCCGAAAAAATGGGTTTATCAAGCTCGCGTGTAGCAGGTTGGGCCAGGGCCGTTGCCGGTGAAATTCTTGTAGAGCAAAAAAAGATTCAAGAAGGCATAAAGCTAATCAGCGAAGGTGTTGAATTAACGGAGAAAAGCATGGACCTTTCGATTATCGGCTGGACTTACCATTGTCAGCTTAGAGCCCTGTTTACTACGGGAAATACGGCAGAAGTCGTCGAAGTGCTGGCAAAGATCAACCGTATTGCGATAAAATCCAGGATTCCGCCGTGGCTGGCTGTTTATGCTGACTTCTGGCAGATAAGAATCGATCTGATAAACGGAAGGCAGGACAAGGCAGAGCTGTGGCTCAAACAGAACCCTTTATTTAAAGACGGCTGTCTAACGTCTATCTGTGAGCCGGATTTTTTCTCAGTCCTGCAATACATAACCGCTTCGAGAGTCCTTATAAAATCAGAAAGGTTTGAAGAAGCCCTTTCTCTGCTGGATAATATATTGAATATCATTGTTGACGCTGGAAGAGGCAGCCGGGAAATTGAGGTATTGATACTTATGTCAGTTACATATGGTGAAATGGGAGATCATGAGAATGCGATGCTCACTCTCGGAAAAGCACTTTCTTTAAGCAAGGTTCTCGGATTTATAATGGTCTTTGCTGATGAAGGGCCTCAAGTTGGCCGGCTGCTTTACGAAGCATCTCTCCGTGAAGTTGAAGGTCAATGGGCAAGACAGATACTTTCAGCTTTTCCTGTTTCGGAGATAAAACCCCACCATAACCGGGGACAGAATATTTCGGTTCATCCCCTGGTAGAACCGTTAAGCGACAGGGAACTCGATGTATTATCCCTGATGTCTGAAGGGCTTAAAAATGAACAGATTGGTGAAAGATTATTCATTTCATTTCATACTGTAAAAGTACATACTAGGAACATATTTTCAAAGCTCGATGTCCACAACCGTACCGAAGCCGTAGCTAAAGCCCGATCAATTGGAATAATAGATTAAACAGTAAAAATACTACTCTTAAATACCCGTTGGTAGTACGACGATACCACCTGACCTCCTCTATTATCAAACCATCAAAAATCAAAGAGGAGAAATAAATGGCCAGGATAATTGATTTTCATCACCATGTAACCCCTCCGGAATATATCCGGATCATGGAAGAGTATGGAATCACGGGCAATACGGGGGTCCGTTTTAAGAAATTCACACCAGCAGCAGATCAGCTGATTATGAAAAAGACAAATATCGATTTTGCGTATTTATCTATTTCAACCCCGGGTGTTTACCTGAAAGACGATAGGACCTCAGCAGCTCTTGCCCGGACAGTAAATGACTACATCGGAGAAATGGTCAAAACCTACCCGGCAAAATACGGAGGTTTCGGGGCCCTGCCGTTTCCGGCAGTTCAGGAATCACTTGAAGAAATTGAATACATCTTTGATGTACTGAAACTGTCGGGCATCTGTGTCCTTTCAGATGTGCGCGGCACCTATTTCGGAGAACCGGGCTTTGACGAATTGTTCCAGGAACTGAACCGGCGAAAAGCGCTGGTATTTATTCATCCTGAGGACATGTTCTTCCATAAAGGATTGTATCTTGGACTGACCCATGTATTCGAACGGTCGCTCAGTACAACAAGAAGCGTGTACAACCTGCTGCTCAACGGATACCTGGAAAAATACCCGGATATAAATTTTATTCTGAGCCACGGCGGCGGCGCGCTGCCTGTCATGGCAGACAAAATTGCAGCAGAGTATTTCAGAATGAGGAATATCGCTCCCGGGCCGGAGCAGTATAACGACAAAATCGGGTTGCTGAAAAACCTCTATTTCGACACAGCACAGCGAGGGTACGAGATCCTGAACGCATTGAATGCTTTCTGCGGCAGCGGCCATATTGTTTTCGGTTCGGATCTGCCTTACATACCGCCCTTCGAGATCAGAATGAATCATAAGGAAATCGCCGCATACGGGGATTTTACCCATCAGGAAAAATCAAACCTCTACTCCGGAAATCTGATTTCCGCGAGCCTGCAGGAAACAAGGATATAAAAATGAAGACTGATATTCATCACCATTTTATACCCAATATAATGAAAAGATACAGGCCGGAGCTTCCGGACTGGTCTGTTGACGACAGCCTGAAATTTGCAAGGGAAAACCTTCTCGACAACTTGTTCCTGAGCATCCCATTATACGATATAAGCTTTAAAGATTCTGCTGAACGGATGGATTTCTGCCGTGAAGCAAACAGAGAGCTGAACTCTATTATTAAGGAATACCCGGAAATTTTCAGAGGATTCGGAGTCCTGCCGTTCCCGGACCTTGACAACTGTATGGCTGAGCTGAACAGGTGTATTCAGTACGGCTTCGATGGAATCATCATGTTTTCCAACACCGGCGGTATCTACCCGTCATCTCTTGATCATAAAAGTCTGTTTGAAGTTTTTAATGATAAACAGATGAGGCTTTTCATCCATCCCGCAGAACCTCCGCTGATCAACGGTAAAGACTATGCCGGAATCAACAATACCATTGAGTTTCCCCAGGAAGTCCCCCGGCTGTTTTCCCGGCTTTTGATTGAAGATTGTTTCGAAAAATATCATTCGATCAAATTTGTACTTGGACATGGAGGGGGACTGTTTCCTTTTCAATATTCAAAGATCGGTAAATTAGTCTACATGAAGGAATCCGACGGCTTACTGAAAATCAGGTGGGACAGAGTCCTCGGCGACATGCTTACTAAAAGAAACCGGTTTGTTGAATACATGAAAAACGTCGAGATTGATCTCTTCGAAACAACGAGCGCGCCTCAATCGGCAGCGTTAAGGGAATATTTCGAACCTGATAAATGTCTTTTCGGATCAAATTTTCCTTTTTCCGTATAGAAATTAGCTCTAAAAAACGTGTATTTTGTGAAGGCTGCAAAGCCGAAGACTTCCCGCTGCCTGAAAAACCCCTGTTACCTCACCGCTTAAGGATAATTTCAGACAGTGTTTTATTGTCCAAGAAACTCCAAGATCAAAGAATTTACCTGATCAGGTCTTTCTGCCGCAGCAAGATGGGCGGTATCTACGGTCTTTACTCGTACATCCGGGATAGCCTGTACAAGCATAGCAGCTTTTTCGGCATTTCCTACAAGGCGATCCCGTTCTCCGAATATGAACATAACCGGAATGGAAATACTCCTGCGCTGTTCAGCAGAAAATGCCAACGGAGGAACCTTTTTTGGAGCTGTTGAAGAAAGCAGAAGCGTAAACCATTCGTCAAAATCATTCCTGATTTCATGGTTTGAGCCAAAAGCCCACTGCAGCGTACTATTCTGAAAGATTTTCAAAGGAAAAAGTTGTGCCAGCATAATTCTAAACACGGATTTTCCAGCCCCGGAGTAACCCATAGGACCGGCAAGAACCAATTTATTTACCCTTTCGGGATGGTACAAAGATATATTTGTTCCGATAAAACCTCCTTCGGATGCACCGATTATTGAAGCTGTGCTGATTCCAAGCTGATCAAAAATCTCTGTATAAAAAGCTGCCAGATCCTCGCCTGTTTTCATTACAATATTAATATCATCATAATTGCTTAACCCGGCATCACCGATGGTATCAATCGCAAACAACTGATAATGCTTTGAAAGTTCCCCGGCATTGTATTTCCAGGACCAGCCTGCTACTCCCGAAGCATGAAGAAGTACCAGCGGAGGAAGGGAGGACTCCCCGCATTTAATTACATGCACTTCTCCGTAGCCGGTATCCAGAAAGATATCCTCGTATGATACCGGCCATTCCTTCATTTTTTCGGAATACATTGTTCTGAATTTCTCTTTAGTTATTCCGTCGGCATAAATACTTACAGCATCCCGGTCAATCAGAGTCCTCGAAAAAGAAAATAGAAGCAGAATGACCACAACCGCTTTTACCAGTGGAAACAGCCTGAATTCCATCTTCTGTTTTATAAGATCGGACGTCAAAGGCATAACAGCCAGGATTAGAAGAATCAGCACCAGTACAGCCAGCCATCTCTTAAGCATAACCATTGATACAAGAAACAGGGCGAAGATCGAGGTGAGAATCCAGCTCAATATCATCAAAACTATCATATCAGTCCCCCTTTATACTGGTTTCTTCCGGCAGAACTCATCATCTCAACAGCATTATTCGGGCAGAGGTTTATGCACCTCATACAGACTTCACAGGATTTACCCCAGGACGGCTTTTCTCCCGTCATCTCAATATTGTTTACCGGGCAACCTGCAGCACAAACTCCGCAGCCGGAACATTTTTCTGTGGTACAAGCGCTTTTTACGACAGGACCGGGCATTGCGAGCCTGAAGAGTACAGAGACAGTTCGTTCCCTGAAGTTGACTCCGGCACTTTCCTTTGAAGCTTTATTATAGATCAGATCATCAATAAAACCCTTTACTTTTCCAACTGCCCCGGTTCTCATTTCTTCAGCTCTATCATCGGGCTCGGTATCCTCTGTAATAATTGAACTGCTCGGTGTAAAAGTACTCACTGCACCCTTTACAGAATAGCCCTTGCGGCAAAGCAATTTTTCCGCCTGAGAGATGCTCAATCCTGCATTTGAATGGGCATTTGCAAGTATAAAACAGTTTCCGTTTTCTGTTTTCTTAAGCCCGGCAAGGAATCTCCTCATGATTCCCGGTAGACCGAGACCGTATACCGGAAAAGCGATTCCAAGCATTTCACCTTCGGGGACATCGTCCAAAAGGGTTCTGGTGGACAATTCCTTCAAACTGCAGCTGACCCCATGGGATTTAAACTCCTCAGCAGCTGCGTAGGCAACCAGCCTTGTATTACCGGTTCCTGAAAAATAAACCAGAGAAACTTTCTCATTCATCGCCCGGCTCCTGCTGAAACTGCAAGATAAACAATATTTGAAGTTGAAACTGCTAGCTTTACCGACATCAGAACAAGAAGCGCAACAAGACTGTTACGGACTGTTCCCAGTATCGGAACCGGGTTGTTCGAAACAACAGAAATAAACATCACAAGAAGCATTGATCCGAATATCCCTCCGATGATAAAGCCGGTTATCCTGAAGCCGTGGTTTCCAAGCATGTTATTTATACCAATAGAACACATCGCAAGACAGATTACAAATGCGGTTATAAATACCGCTTTTTCATTCTGCAACAGGGCGACGCTGCTGCCCTTAACTGCAGAGCCTATGATAAAAATATTTATCCCTCCGAGTATGATTCCGATAATTCCTGAAAATGTCATAATTTTCTCCTATTAGTTTTCGTTCAGAACAGCCTCAATCAGAGGCAAGCCGAGATTCTGAATGCGCTTAAGCATTCCAAACAATGAAGCCTGGTCGGCGGGAGTAAAAATCAGTACTGTTTCCAACTCCAGTTCTTCAATTTCACAATCCTCAAACCAGCTTCTAAGGTAGGGGTCGAAGCAGGTATTGATTCTGATTCTGTACTCCTGCATATAGCCTCCTTGATGTTCAACAGATTACTTCAGCTGAAATCATAAAGAATCACCCGATCGGGTGAAATTTTTCAGGCGGCAGGAAAAGAATTGGCAGAACAGGTTCTTGGTTGTATCATTTAACGATGATTTCCCCGAATTCCTATATTGTGAAATCAAAAATCAGGACGCCCGATTCTGCGATCCGATTAATTGATCGCGAGAACCTTTTCAGGAGAATTGAGACCGGCCTAAAAAAGAAGCTCATCCTAATCTCGGGAACCGCCGGTTCCGGAAAAACCTCCCTGCTGCTTTCCTGGCTAAAGAACGCCCGACAGAAGGCCGCATGGTATTTGCTTGATGAATTTGATACAGATCTGCTGATGTTTTATGAATATATCTGTAGTTCGATTGATGAAGCATATGGAACATCACCGGAGATTTTCAACAGGTTTCTTGGGGCCGCGAAAAATTCACAGCAACCGGTGAACAGTCTGGAGCTGACTGCTGCTTTTATTGCCGGAATTGAATCGGTACCTGATGATTTCCTGATAGTGCTGGATGATTTTCACACAATTTCAAATCTCGATATAATTAATTCCGTAAGATTCCTGTTAACTCATATACCTGAAAATTTGCGTCTTATCATTCTGACGCGAAACGACCTTCCTTTTCCTGTTGTAAAAATAAAACAGTCGGGACTGATCGAGGAAATTTCAAACAGGGACCTGATATTTTCCCCTGAAGAAATTATGGACTGCCTGCAGCTCTGCTCCGGAAGAGAACCGGATGCGAAAATGGTCGAAAAAATCTCGGAGGCTACGGCAGGATGGGGCATAGCAGTCGGACTCGCCGGGCTTTCGTTTTGTTCTGAAGGCAGCAATTTTGTTGAAAGAATTCCCGGGATCTCCGATCAGCTCTCCGGATATCTTTTAGAAGAGGTTATATCGAACCTCGATATAGATTTTCTGTTTTTGCTGAAAATATCAGCTGTCCCAACCGGTTTTTCCGTCAAAATGGTAGATTATCTTATTTCGGCTTTTTCGAATGACAACAAATATTCGGCATTCTCCGGTTCAATTTTTATAGAAAGGCTGATTTCTGAAACACCCTTTCTATCGTGTTACGAAAAGGAAACAGGCTTTTATAAATACCACGATTTTTTCAGGGATTTTCTCCTGCATGAGTTGCAGAAGGAGAACGCCAAAATAAGAAGCGACACGGAAGCAATTGTATGCGACTGGTACCTGCTGCTTGATAAACCTGAAGATGCGCTAGAATACGCGTTCAGAAGCGGATCTGTAAAGAAGATTACCCCCCTGCTCGAAAGGGTTGTGAAGGAACATGCCGATGACAGGCTTCTGTTCCGGTACGAAAAATGGCTTGAAACACCCGTAAGCTTTCAGGATAGACCAATTCCCGAACTCGAACTGCACCGGGCCAGGCTGAATCTTTACCGCGGGAATATTCCGGATGTTCATCCCGCTCTTGTCCGCGCTGTGCAGGGGCTTGAATCCCGGGAAACTGGATTCGGGAACAGCAGGGTGAAGGCCGGCATTCTGATAATGAAGGCCGTGATTGCGATGTACAGCGGAGATCTAAGCAAAACAGCAGAACTTTGCAATACAGCAATACCGTTGATTTCAGGGCCGGAGGATCGGCTTTACTGCATGTGCAGAACATATCTTGGCCTTTCGTCGCTTTATTCTGATAAATGCTCAGTCGGTGATACAATCTCCATGCTGGATAAGGCTGCCGAATCCGGGAAAATCTCCGGCGACTGGATACTGGCATATTCCGCCGATTTTCAAAAATCCCTGTTTACCGCAATTTCCGGTTATCCGGGTGAGGCGCTGAAACAGCATAAAACCCGTATTCATGATATTGAATCGGGAAACCTGCCTTTTTACGGAATTCTCGGCAACAGCTACAGCGAGACTGCAAGGATTAATCTCGAAAGAGAAGAATACACTCAATGCATAGAACTTGCCGACAAGGGCCTGGAATTGGCGGAAGATTCATGCTCTGTTACCAGTATATGGTGGAGTCTTTTTACAAGGTCACTGATAAGCAGTAACTGTGAAAATAAATCAGCTTCCGATGAGTGGCTGGAACGGCTGTTCCGGTATGAAAGAGAGAATCAGATCCTTCCCCAGTTTAAAATACTTTCAAAAACACTTAAGACAGAACAGATGCTGGACACAGATACGGAGTCGGCCGGAGCCTGGATTTCCGGCAATTTGTCGCAGACCGCCGCACATCCATCGTACCTGCAACTTCCTTTGCTGACTGCTTTCGCAAGGTACCTGATTTTAACACGAAAGGAGAAAAAAGCGGAACCGCTGCTGAACGAACTATACCGGTTCGCGGTAAACTGCGGAAACGCCGAGATAAAACTGAAAACGCAGATACTCCTCGGACAGGCTGACGGGGCTGCAAAAACAGCCGCTGAAACCGGAATGCTTCATACATACCATAACTATAACCGTCCGGCTGCAAACAAATCCGTGAACAGACAATGCATCACGCAGGTGCCGGACGACTATGCGTTCCGTGAAGAACTCTCCGTGCGGGAAACTGAGGTTATTCAGCTGCTGTCGGAAGGGAGATCAAATATGCAGATTGCTGAACAGCTTTTCATATCTATGAACACTGTAAAAACACATCTTAAGAATATTAATGGAAAACTTGGAACTACAAACCGGACTCAGGCAGTACATATTGCCCGTTCGTCCGGCCTGTGCAGGTTTTGAGCTGAGGCCGATGAGGTCTTATTCCATCACAGGACCTTCACATAGAGGCATTTATCATCCCCGTCGTCGTAGTAGTCCTTCTGTACTGTCTCTAGCCTGTACCCCATCTTCTCATGAAAGCGCCTGGTAGGAATGTACAGGTCACGGGACGAAGTCTCAATATACGATCGCCTACCGCCGAGTTCTCGGATATGCTTTTCGGAGCGCTCCAGAAGATCTGCTCCGAGGCCCTGCCCCCGTAGTTGGTCATCGACCGCGAGCCAGTAGATGTCCCAGCTGTTGAAGGTGCACGGAATTGGTCCGTAACACGAATATCCGGTCACCTTTTCATTATCAGAAGCAATAATGAAATAGTATCCGCTGTCGATTCCTTTCTTCAGGTTTTCTTCTACAAGCTCCAGGGCTATGTCTATTTCTTCCGGGTAAAAGTAACCTGACGACTTGAGGATTAACTCCAGTTCATCATAATCAGAGGGCTTCAGATAATCCCTGTACTCCATTTTAAATCTGTCTCCTTAAAATCCGCCGGCAGGGGCGGAAATAATCCTGTGAATTAATTCTGAATAGCTGATCCCGCCTCTTTCGGCGGCTGCTGCAAAGCCGGCACCGGGAGTAATACAGGGGTTCGCATTTACTTCCATGACCATGGGCCGGCCTTCCGAATCCAGCCTGAAATCAACCCGGACATACCCGTTCAGCCTGAAAAGCGCGGCGCATTTTAGGGCTATGCTGCGAATCTGATCCAGCAGCACCCCGTCGTCCCCTGAAAAATCGAGGCTGCGCGCGGACATCCTGTAGGCATCCGAGGTCTCATCCCACTTGGAACTGTAATCCAGAAACGGGTTCCGG
>QKCC01000145.1 GCA_003245835.1 Spirochaetales bacterium
CAACCAGTCAGACAGCGGGATATATTCTTTCTCTGATGAAAACGGACTGCCGGTTCGGACTTTCTACTCCCGTCTCACAGTGAATCCGGAATGGGTCCTCGCCGTGGACGTTCCTGTCAAAAGCATAATGGCTCCGGTCCGCCGGCTGATCATAACCATGGGTGCCGGCGTAATTCTCGTTCTGCTGGTTGTCGTCATTCTGATTTACTTTATAGTCCGGTTTACAGTAACAAAACCGGTCGGCCTGATGTCCGGAATATTAAAAGATATTGCTGAAGGCGACGGTGATTTGACAAAACGTATAGCAGTGGGTTTCTCCGCAAGAGGCGGAGACGAGATAGTCCTTCTGGGCACCTACTTTAATGATTTTGTCGAAAGTCTGAACGACATGATACGTGACCTCAAAAAAGTCGGCAATACTGGAAGAGAGTTCGGAGATCTGCTTGCCGCCAACACAACCGAGATATCATCAAGTTCGATTGAGATGGCCGCAACCACCAGATCGATAAATGATCAAATCGGCAGGCTTTCAGGAAGAATCAGTGAATCAACATCGCGGATTCGACAGATCAAGGAACAGGTCAGCAGTGTCTCCCGGAATATTGACGATGAAGCTTCTTTCATTTCCGAATCATCTTCTGCTGTTAACCAGATGGCTGCTTCAATTCAGAACCTTTCCAGAATTTCTACTGAAAAACAGTCCGTTATCAATGATATGGCAAAGCATGCAGCCAACAGCGGTGAAACCATTGAAGAAACGGCACAGGCGATAATCGAAATTTCGGATTCAATCGGAACAATAGTGGACCTCGTAGATGTGATAAACAATGTCTCATCCCAGATAAACCTTCTTTCAATGAATGCCGCTATTGAGGCCGCACATGCGGGCGATGCCGGACGCGGATTTGCCGTAGTCGCAGAAGAGATCCGCAAACTTGCTGAAACGACAAACGAACAGTCCAAGCGGATCAATGATTCAGTCACGACCATAACGAAAAAAATAGCAAACTCCGGCAGGATCTCAAAAGACGCAAAAGATTCTATTTCGGTTATCAACACGAATGTACAGACTATTGCGGACACGATAAATGAACTTGTAATCGGAATGGAAGAGATCTCCGAGGGTTCAAAGCAAATCGTCAATTCGCTGAGTGAACTTGTAAACTCTTCACAAGCCGTTCGGGAATCGACAAAGGTTGTAGACGAAAACTCCGATCGTGTCCTTCATGAGATTGAGGAAATCAATAAAATCTCACTGAATACCAGCGAAGGTGTTCAGGAACTGGTTGCCGGAAACAATCAGATTAGCTCCGCCATAGAATCCATGGCGGAGATGGGCACAAAAAACAACGAAAACATGAAGATCATAAGTGAAAAACTCGACCAGTTTACTGTTTCCGATTAAAACGTGAAGATATGATCTAAATCAGCTTTCACAGTTCCGTTTATAGTATTCTCACCGGTTCATATTACCTCAGTCTGCCGTAAATTTACTTGACCTCAGCAATTTATTCTTATAACATGTTATATATATCTATTTGTGATAAATATAAACTTTATCTGCGATATAAGGTGGTTTTTAAACAGCAATAACAGTTCTGATTACGAATTGTTAACGGCGGTAAAAAGGAGGACTGATGAGAATATTTTTGCATAAGACGTTGGCAGCTGACGCAAAGGCGCCTGAGGCAGAAATTCAATTATCGGAAGAAAGAAAAATCAGTGAACTTATAGAGCAGATGGAAGTTGCGCTCGAAGATGTCGGGATAATTCTAAAAAACGGCGTCTGGGTCAATGCTGAAGACTATGTCGGTAATAACGACAAACTCGAATTATTTCCCGTGCTTGCGGGAGGCTGAAAGGAAGGAAGGAAACAGATGTATGCTTACTGGGGAAAAGTACTGAGAGTCAATTTAACGAAAAAAAGTACCGTAATTGAAAATGTTCCGGAAGAAGTCTGGAAAAAACTCGTTGGAGGTTCGGCATTCGGAGCAAAAATTCTCCTGGAAGAGACTCCGGCAAAGGTTGATCCGTTATCGGAAGAGAATAAGATAATATTCAGCGTTGGGGTCTGGCAGGCGGACAAGGCTCCCGGCAGCGGCAAATGGACTGTTACAACAAAGTCTCCCCTTACAGGAACGTTCCTTGATTCATCAGGCGGAGGCAATTTCGGCCCTGCCCTGAAGAAAACAGGCTTTGATGCAATAATCGTTGAAGGTAAAAGCGACAAACCCGTCCATTTAGTCATCGACAATACTGATGCGAGGATAGAGGATGCCGGGCACCTCTGGGGCAAGGATTCCGCGGAAACCTATGAAACGCTAAAAGCGTCCTTCGGTAAAAAACGGTACAGCATGGTCTACATAGGCCCTTCAGGAGAAATCGGACACCCGATCGGCTGCGTCGTCTGCGACGGACACAGTGTAGCAGGGCGCGGAGGCGCCGGTTCTGTGATGGGTTCTAAAAACCTTAAAGCTATTTCAGTTCTCGGCACTCAGGAAGTTCCGCTGTACGACAAAGAGCGTTCAAACAGTATGACACGGGAGTTATTGAAGGAATTTTCCAAGCGTGCTGAAGAAAAAAGAAAGACCGGTACGACCGGCGCTCCGAATACATATAATAAAATCGGCAACATGCCGCTGAAATACTGGGTTGGAGAAAGCTGGGACGAGGCGGAAAAGATAGCGGCCCCGTATTACAACGAAATTCTGAATACAAAGCCGACATTCTGCGCGAACTGTCCGTACGGATGCCATAGGCATATAAAGTTTACCGAACCGGCAGAATATGCGGTTGAAGGAAGCGGCCCGGAATACGAAACGCTGGCCCTGATGGGCGGAGCATTCCTCTGTTCGGATCTTTATGCTATTTCCAAAGCCAACGATATCTGTAACCGTATGGGCATTGATACAATTTCAGTCGGCGCCTGGGTCAGTTTTCTGGCTGAATGCTACGAAAAAGGTATTATCACCAAACAGGACACCGACGGAATCGAAGTAAACTGGGGCGACGGCCGCGTACTTGTGCAGCTGACCGAAAAAATTGCCAGGCTTGAAGGTATCGGCGAATATTTCAGGGAAGGTATTGTCGGTGCTGCTGAACGTATCGGGTCCGGTACCGAAGATTCAATCGTACATACCAAAAATATGGATTATCCGGGTCATGATCCGAGATGTTTTATAGGCGCCGGGCTTAATTACGCGACCGGAACAAGGGGCGCCGACCACGAACGGGCAGACGCACAGGGGTTCTTCTACCCGGAACTTGGAATGAAAGGGCCCGCCGAAACAATGGAAGAAGTTCCGGAATACGTTTTCCATCAGCAGAACATAAGCAGCTTCGCAAACCAGATGAGCATCTGCAAATTCATGTTCAGGGTTCCAAAATTAAAATTGGCTGAAATTGTGGACGTTATTAACGCATGCACCGGCTGGGGCTGGACTATTGAGGATCTGGAGAAAGCCGGCGCGCGCGGCTTCGTTCTTGAGCGTCTTATCAACATCCGGGACGGTATAACCCGCAAAGACGACAGCCTGCCGAAGAAGATGACCGTACCGTCCAAAGAAGGACCGAGGGCCGGAAAAGTGCCGCTGCCGCATGACAAGGCTCTCGATGAATACTATAAACTGAGGAAATGGGACAACAACGGAATACCCACCGAGGCGGCCCTGAAGGAAGCCGGCTTGGAAGAGTACCTTGGTATTCTGCAGATGAAATAACAGGCAGTTTTCTGTTACATATATAATTTGAAAAGCCGCCGGGCTGTATTCGGCGGCTTTTTTATGCTGTCAAACGAAAGAAGGTTATATTAATAACATTTTTGTTAGTTTATCCCACTTTTCTATTGACGAGTTCACATTATTCACATAACATTTGTTTTACCTAGGAAATTATAAAGGAGTTACTATGTTCGAATATCATCCCCTGATACCAAAGATCAAAGATGACACTGAGTATGAACTGCTCGGAAAAGACGGTGTATCTACCATCGAAGCAGACGGCCGCACATTCCTTAAAATAGAGCCGGAAGCTATCAAATTCCTGTCTGAGGAAGCGCTTACCCAGGTGAATTTTTTCCTGCGGGAAAAGCACAACAGGATGATGGCCGACATTCTAAAAAACCCTGAAACTTCCGATAATGACAAGTATGTTGCGCGTGTTATGCTCGAAAATGCCGTTATTTCAGCCGAACAAATACTGCCTTTCTGCCAGGATACCGGGACCGCTACCTGTGTTGCCTATAAGGGGGAACAGGTTCTTACCGGGGCTGATGATGCAGGTCTTATTTCCGAGGGTGTTTTTGAAGCTTATGCGAACAACAATTTCCGTTATTCCCAGACCGCTCCTCTGAATATGTATGATGAAGTCAACACTAAGAACAATCTGCCCGCCCAGATTGATATAATGGCCACTCCCGGCGATGAGTACAAATTCCTTTTTGTAGCAAAGGGCGGCGGAAGCGGCAACAAAAGCGCCCTGTTTCAGGAGACAAAAGCTCTTCTAAATCCGGACAGCCTCATTAAATTCTGCACCGAAAAAATGAAAAAGCTCGGTACGGCCGCCTGTCCTCCGTATCACATCGCTTTTGTTATCGGCGGAACCAGTGCCGAGATGTGTATGAAGATGACCAAAATGGCATCTACAGGTTACTACGACAATCTACCGACCGAAGGCAACGCATACGGTCAAATTTTCCGAGATGTCGAGCTCGAAAAGGAACTGGAAAAAATCGCTGCCGACAGCGGTATAGGCGCGCAGTTCGGCGGAAAGGCTTTTGCTCTGGATGTCCGTGTTATCCGCATGCCCCGTCACGGCGCTTCCTGTCCGGTAGGACTCGGCGTATCGTGCAGCGCCGATCGGAACATAAAAGCAAAGATAAATAAAGACGGCATCTGGATAGAGAAGATGGACAAAAACCCGGCGAAACATCTGGAAGGTATTGCCGGAAGTGAAAAAAAGGATACTTCAGTACGTATCGATCTGAACCAGCCGATGGAAAAGGTCCTGGCGATCCTTGATAAATACCCGGTAAAAACACGCCTGCTTCTGAACGGCACAATCGTTGTCGGGCGGGATATGGCCCATGCCAAACTAAAGGAACTGATTGATCAGGGCAAGGGCCTGCCTGATTATATGAAAAAACATCCGATATACTATGCGGGACCGGCAAAAAAGCCCGAAGGCTACGCCTCAGGTTCATTCGGTCCTACAACGGCAGGACGGATGGATTCCTACGTTGATTTATTTCAGCAGAACGGCGGCAGCCTCATAATGGTGGCAAAGGGAAACCGTTCCCAGGCTGTGACCGATGCATGCAAGAAATACGGAGGGTTCTACCTCGGCAGTATCGGCGGACCGGCTGCGCTGCTCGCAAAAGAAAACATAACCAAAGTAGAGCTGCTCGAGTTTGAAGAACTCGGCATGGAAGCAGTCTGGAAAATCGAAGTAAAGGACTTTCCGGCATTCATTATAGTAGACAACAAAGGAAACGATTTCTTCCAGCAGCTGTAATCCGGAAAACAAACCGGGCCTGATAACAGCTTTGAACTGACAATAATTTTCAAAAGGCTATCCGGATACGGGTAGCCTTTTTTCGCAGTACAAAACTGCATAATCCGGAGGATGAATATGGCAATAAACCTGAAACCTGTCAACAGGGCAGAGGTTATAATTTTATCCGACAACTATTGTGAACAGGTTATTCTGAGCGATGAAATGGTATTCCGGCCGGGAGGCCTGACGGTTAAGCCCGGAGAGCAGGAGGTCCAGCTGAAGGCCGAACACGGTTTTGCGGCGGCAGTCAGGCTTTTTGATGAAGACGGCTGCAGAACAATTTTAATGGATACCGGCCGCTCCGGCGACGTCCTTTTAAACAACGCCGACTGCACAGGTTTTAATCTGGACGATGTCGAAACCGTGGTAATCAGCCACAGTCACCCGGACCATATCGGCGGTCTTTCAGCCGCAGCAGAACGGTTCTCACACCCTGTCCGGGTAATTGTTCATCCTGATGCTTTCAATGAACGATATATAAGACAGGCGGGCGGTGAAACAGTCAAATTCCCGGCTTTTAATCCCGAACTATATGCTGGTACAATGCTTGATTTTCATGTTTCAAGCGAACCGGTTTTACTGGCAGACAACACAGTCCTCACAACCGGTGAAATCCCGCGGAAAACGGCTTATGAAAAGGGTTTCGCTCCCCAATTGGCGCTTGAAGGCGGAGAACTGGTTTCAGATTCACTCATGAGGGATGACCAATCCATTGTCTTTAATGTGCAGGGAAAAGGCCCCGTAATTATCAGCGGCTGCGGTCATGCAGGAATTATTAATTCCATAAACTACTGTATGCAGCTTGCAGGCGGGAAAAAACCGCTCGCAGTAATAGGCGGCTTTCATCTCTGCTGGCCGACACCGGATGACGTTGTCAGAAAAACACTTGAAGACATGAAGAAAGCAGGTCCCCGCTATATTGTTCCATGTCACTGCACAGGCTGGAACGCGGTAAAGCTGTTTTCGCAGGAGCTTCCCGACAGCTTCATCCTCAGTACCGTCGGATGTACTTTACGCTTTTAAAGGCCTTGTTTTTTCTTTCAACAGCATGGTGTTATAATTAACTTTTACAGAAATTAGTACTGCTCTCTTTTTCATACATTAATCATGCATATTGTGTAAATAAGTATATTAAGTAACTGCGTCTAACAGGATTAATATCTGCAAAAATTATTCGTTATTGTTTTTGCTGTATATAATTACATTAAGAACTCATTCGGACAGCCTGCCGCAGACGAGATAATATAATATCGTTAAATTTTTAACGACCATACTTGCAATGATATAAATAACAGTTTATTGTTTATATTAGGCAGTATGCTTATTTTTAACATTAAGGCGGGACAGTAATGATAAAAGATTCCAAGCAATCGCAGGACAACATGGCAACTCAGGTAGCCATAATGAAATATAAATTCAACAACAGCCAGAAAGAGATCGCGGAAAAACTGAATATCTCGCAAATGACGGTATCCCGGCTCATAGATCGGGCAAAAAAAATGGGGATCATTCAAATTAATGTTATTACTCCGATTGAAAATGCCTGGGACCTTGAAAAACAGCTGGAAAGCAATTTTTCAATTAAGAAAGCCATAATCTTCCGCAACAGGTACAATGAAGACCCCGTACGCCTAATCGGCAGGGCTGCCGCGTACTACCTCGATTTTTTTATTAATTCGAACGATATTCTCGGTATTTCCGCAGGGCGGACCATGGCCGAAGTTGTGCCCCATCTGAAGCTGCCGATGCTCGAAGGCAACCAGAAAACCACCGTGGTACAGCTTGAGGGAGGTTTCTCATTATCTGAAAGCTTCAACCCTGTCAGCATCCTGCAGGAATTCATTTCAAAATCGGGGATGAACGGCTACTTTTTCAACCTTCCTATATACGCCGCAAGCGTAAAGGCGCACGAAACCCTTAGCTCCCACATGATTTTAGACCCGATGATCTCAAAATGGAAAGAGGTGAATCTTGCCCTTGCTGCCGTAGGAGCTGCCGGTGACGAGAGCATCTACCTGAAGGCCGGAATGCTTCAAAAAGAGGAAATGAAGGATCTTATAAGCAAAGGAGCAGTCGGCTCCATTTACGGCAGATGGTACAATGCCGACGGTGAGTTCATTGATTCCGACATCAACAAGCGGGTTTTCGGAATTCCCCTCGATATTGCACGCAAAATAGCCAAGCGGGTTCTTATCACAGCCGGGTTAAACAAAATCGACGCCATCCGCGGAGGTCTGAACACACACCTCTGTGATATTATCATAACTGAAGAAATGACGGCTAAAAAGCTTCTCTCTTCGTAGATATTCCAGCATCCAATTTATGGATGCCGATGATTCACAAAAAAATCCTTTCCGTACTTCCGGAGCTCGTCTATATATATAGTATTTACATCAGGGTATATCGGGATAAAATTCGGAATACACGGAATAAAATACCCCTGCGGACAATATGCATCTATGCATCTGCGGACTTCAGCCCTGATAACCTGTTCATCAGCTACCGGCATATCAATAATCTGCGCATCTATTCCGCCTATCAGAGCCATCTTCCCGTTAAGCTTCTGCTGAATAGCAGGTATATTATTCTGCGGAATTACACCCTGCCAGCCGTCTATTCCCATCTCGACCATATCATCTACTATCGGTTCACAGATGCTGTCTGAGTGATGAATGTAGGTTATATCATGCGACTTTACGAAATCAACAATTCTAGCCTGATGCGGCTTGATTATCTGCCGCCAGGTATCGGGGGGCATGAAAAGGTTGTCCTTATTTCCCCAGTCGTCATGAAACACTATGACATCCGGATTCAGATTCTCAATAACCTGACGCAGATGTTCAATCTTCCAGTCCGCCAGAGTCCCGACTAGATCATACATATGGTCCTGCTCAAGCATATAATTAACAAGGGCATCATTGAAACCCATCAGGTAATGCGTCCGTTCAAAAAGACCTGCTACGATCATGCTGCCGACCAGGTATTCGTTCCTGTCAACTGAATTTGCAAAATCAATCGCCGAACTCCAGTCGTGGCCGTCAAGCGCCGGCAGAATCAGCTCGTCCTTCCAGGATTTTATATTCTTGATTGCTTTGTTTTCATCTGTTACATACGGGTTCGGGAATTTATGACCATCGACGAGCTTCCATGTGACACCCCATTGATCGATGAATTCACCCGATACCTGAACGCCCTTAACAGCTGCGGAAATCGGATCGAGGACAAAAATATTGCCCATCATATTTCCCTTGAATGCCTCCCACGGATCAGAAATCCACTGCGGCTCGTTGTTATTAAGCAGCCTGAGCCAGTTCTCCTTTTTTGTCACAACAGGACCTCCCGCATAATTTAACTTATACTAAGTATAAAACAGATTATCAGCCTGTCAAGAAAAACATTAGGTATACATAAATTATTGTGCTGTTTTTTAAAAAGAAAAACAGGCAGAGCAGAATCCTGAAAAGATAATGCTCTGCCTGCTATAAAGCTATCGTTTATTATGATTTTTTAAGCCGAGGATCTGCCGGGCTTCATCAGGTGTTGCCACCTCTTTTCCGAATTCCTCAATAAGCCTTTTGGCTCTTTCTACAAACTGTACATTGGATTCCGCAAGAACGCCTTTCCTGTAGAGAACGTTATCTTCAAATCCTACACGAACATGTCCGCCGAGCGCAATTGTTGTATAAAGCAGAGGCATGTGGCCTCGTCCGATACCGAAACCGCCCCAGGTACAGTCCTTGGGCAGAAGACCGTGAAGATACACCAGATTTTCAACAGTTGCAGGCATTCCGCCGGCGGCTCCGAGGCATAGCTGAAAATGCAGCGGAGCTTTCAATACTCCCTGCTTAAGATAGTAAAGCGCATTGTACAGCATACCTACATCAAAAATCTCAATTTCCGGTTTGATGTCGTATTCTTCCATTGTTGCCCCAAGCTTCTCAAGAAACCTGGGACTGTTCTCAAAGACGGAGTTGTTAAGCCAGTTCATTGAACCGCAGTCATAGGAAGCAATCTCCGGTTTAAGTTCCTTGATGTGTACCATTCTTGCTTCATCATCGAGCCCAAGCTGACCTGACGTTGTTAGATTAATAACAATCTCACAATCAGTTGACCTGATGATGTCTACGGTTTCCTTGAACTTGTCAAAATTCATTGATGATTTGTTATTGTCATCACGAACATGAATATGCGAAACCGAAGCGCCGGCTTTCCAGCAGGCGTATACGTCATCTGCAATCTCTTGCGGCTGCAGGGGTACAGCGGGATTATCTTCCTTGGACGGCCAGGCACCGGTGTGAGCAACCGTCAGAATTACCTTGTTTGATAAATCTCCCATAATATGTCCTTTCCTAGATATTTCCGCCGTAGGTGTAGGTCCTGGTCGGCACGTCATTCAGATCATCTTCGTCAATCTCTGCTACACAGCGGACCATCGAGCCGTCGCCGAGGTACCATCTAAGAGGGAAGCAATAAAAGCGGAATCTCTTGCCGCTTACCTTGTCCAGATCTCCGCCGAGGTTCTCAACGCCTACGATTCCATGGCCGAGCATTGTTTTGTGACAGGGTTCCCATGTTCCCCAGCAGCCGATAGCTTCAAGCTCCCCGTACATTGCATCGTATGCTTCCTGCCCGTGAACCTTGATGTAGGTGAACTTATCGAAGATTGCATATGCCTCTTCACCGTACCGGTCGATATATTCTTCAGTAATAGGTTTTCCGGAAGCACCGACCAGATTCATCTTTGTCATACCGTTGTTTCCCATTGCCGTATGAAGCGGATGATCAAGCGCCTGTGTATCATTGGCTACACATTTTACCTTATGCTTGACAAACCACTTTCCGGCCTCAACTCCGGTACCGCATGAGTAGTGATAGTATTCCTTTGAATCGTCGAATTGCCTGTGCATACCTGTGTTCAGACAGATAACCATGCCTTCAAGTTCGCTCGGCTTAATATTTACCTTTTCACAGGCCGCTTCAAGGTGTTTCGGCCCGATAAGGCCCCATCGTTCAACCTCTATGGGCAGACAGACGGCATCGCCGGTATATGCGTCGACCGGCATCTCATGAGTGTAGCGTGCTCTTTTTCCGTCGAATTCCTTTTCCATAACATGCCGCGGAGCATCAGCGTGTGTTCCGGTGTGCATCGTGCATGTTATTTTCTGCGTAAGGACTCCGCCCTTTGCCATAGTATGATTGTTGTCAATTATAGGTTTGTCAAAATACGGCCATCTCGGTATTTCAGCGCTGAAAGGATGGCTTAAATCTACAAAAACTTTCTTTCCCATATTATTCTCCAAAATGTAAAATATGATATTTAATCAAAAGGATAAAACTTATCCTGTTAAGATTCCCTTATAAATAATCTTTCTCGTTCGTTCCCTGCTGTTTAATCAGGTATTCCTGAAGCGCCCGTTTTGATTTCGCGATCTTCTCATCATTCCAGTCATAAAAACCGCTTCCCGACGGAAAGCCGAGTTTACCGCTGTCGAGCATCTCTTTAAGAAGCGGCGACGGTTCAGTCGAATTTTCAATATGCTTCAGAATGTAGCTGTGAATATTCCAGGTCAGCTGAGTTCCGACCATGTCGGCATTTTCAATTGGCGCAAGAATAGGCAGCCTGAAACCGAAGCTGTAGCGTATGGCTTCATCGACGGTTTTAGGGTCCGCAATCCCGCGCTCAACGATAGAGATGGCCTCGCGCCACAGCGCATGCTGAAGCCGGTTTGCAACAAAACCTGGAACGTCTTTTTTTACATGAATCGGCTTTCTTCCGCAGTCCGAGAGCAGCTCCATAGTTGCATTTACAGTTGCCTCGGAGGTATCCGGCGTGGGGACTACCTCAACAAGAGGTATCAGGTAAGGCGGATTCCAGAAATGTGTTCCTATTATTCTGTGCCTGTTTTCAGAAGTGGACGCAATTTCGGTAATACTTATAACGGACGTGTTGGTCGCAAGTATTGCTTCAGGTTTGCATATCCTGTCCAGTTTTTCAAAAAACTGCTGTTTTAATTCAAGTTTTTCACCGACAGCCTCTTCTACAAAATCAGCATCGGCAACAGCTTCTTCGAAATTATCAGTTGTCTTCACACGCGCGATTATCGAATCGATATCTGCTGCTTTTCCGATGCCGTTCTCGGCCATCAGATTGAGATTGCTTTTAATTGTCTCGATAACTCCGGGCAAAACCTCTGCGCGGCGGGCCCAGAGCGTAACGTTATAGCCCTTCACTGCAAATATCTGAGCAAGGCCCGGCCCCATCATACCCGCACCAAGAATAGTTATATTTTTAATTTCAGCCATTGTATATTCTCCTTACTCTTTCAGTAATTTTATAGTTGTCCATTAATCAACTGCCCCCGTCAAAAGCAGGGGCAGTTATCTGCAGCGCTGAGCTCCTATAATCTCTTTACCTAACCCCTTCAAGGACTTTGTCCAGAGGTTTCCCGGCTGCTGTACGGTACTTATCGTCAGTCTCTTTTACACGGCCGGGTTTAAACAGAAGCAGAAGAACCAGACTGACCAGACCGCATATCCCTACACAAATGAATGGAGCAGCAGGATCAGGAGCGCCCTTTGAGAACAGCAGAATAGCTATAATCATAGGACCTACAGCCTGCAGAAGGTTTGCAACAGGATTCACGCGTGCGAAAACGCTGGGAAAATCTTCACGTCGCCAGTATTGAACAGAACCGGAAACGGTAAAGTTGGAAGCGGCACCCAGAAATACGCACAGACAAGCCAAGGCTACAAGCAAGGTAGGAAAGCTTCCCATTGCGCCGAATACACCTGAAATAATCATCAGAACTACGGCAATAATCATGGCTTTTTTTGTCCCGAACTTTGTGTCAATAACACCCAGCAGCCAGCTTCCGAGTGCTGTGATAACAGCGGTTCCCAGCATAATCATGCCGAACTCGGCAGTACTGGAGTCAAATCCATAGCTGCCGATGATTGCAACTGTCTGGGTCATCATTCCTACAGAACCCAGCAGCAGCAGCCCCATTGGAAGGCTGATCAGCCAGAAGTCTACGCTTTTCAGTGTGTTGCGAAGAGTCCATACAGTTGTTCTCTTGTTCTCTATCTCCTGCTCCATCATGGCCTGAGCTTCCTCGGGTGTAATGGTGTGGTCGTTATCACGACAGCCGCCGCACTGCTCGGGATAATCCTTCAGGAAAATGGCGCCTATCACAATACCGATACAGGATGCAATAAAGACAGGCATATAGGCTCCGGCCACATTGGGAATGTGGGTAGTAGCCATATTAGCAAAAACGGTGCCTGCAAAAGGGCCAAGCAAAGCGTTGCTGACAGGAAAAGCAATCGTCACAATACCCATAACGGTTCCCTTCCGTCTTGGGAACCACTGCCCGATAAGGATACCAATTATGAATGTGCACCAGACGACTACGAACAGACACTCAAGAAAATAAACAGCCTGCCATAGAGTCTGCATACTTGCGGGAATAAGCATTACACCTAACGCAAAAACCATTGAGATAACGCCAAGAAAAATGCCCAATGCCTTAATGTTCTTCACTTTTCCGATATTTCGGCTCAAAATCAACTGAACGACAATACCCATGGCAATTGCCAGAGTGTAGATAGTGGACAGCTTCTCGGCCCCGCCGTACAGATCCGCCAGCGCATTCATCGGCCAGTTGGTAAAAGCCACAAAAGCTACATAAGCCAGAAACTGGTAAATTACCAGCATCCATCCGCGGAATCCAAAATTAATACTCTTCTTCTGCATTTAAATCCTCCAAATTTTTTTAACCTTCTTTCGGCAGAGCCGAACTCTCCCTTTGCAATACTGCGACTTTTTATAATGAAAATTATCTGTGATTAACTGTTTTATTTATGTTCCATCATGGGCGGTTTTACAGCATATTTCTCCCAGGGAACATCTTCGGTAGAAAAGGTCATTTCTCCGTCAACGTTCCTGATGTCGATATACTTCAGCCAGTTCTTATTATCCATTCGGGGGTAGTCTTCTCTTAAAAACCACCCTCTTGATTCCTTCCTCATCGAAGCTGCCCTGTACTGCATCTCTGCGGAGAGCACCATTGCCGCGGCCTCATGACATTTGCACAGGTCGTGATAATCATCAGCCTTGAGACTGGATAATTTTTCCTTGGTTTTCAGGACCTTTCGAAGCGCCGTATCCATTCTGTGCTGACTCATATAAACAGTATTTTCAACCGGACCGACAGCTTCGCGGATTTCTTCGATTACATCATCAGCTGAAACACCTTCCTTTCTGTTTAGCGGTGCATATGCTTTCTCAAACAACTCATCTACCAGGCTGTCTGCAGCCTTTGTTCTGTCGGAATTTTTGTCGTACTCACTGACAGATTCAGCGGCAATCAGCCCGTTGAAAACAGCATTCAGAATTCCGGATCCGCGGTTTCTTCCCGGAGGAGCAGGGACAGCGCCGGTTGCACCGGAACCGCAATAGCAGAGATCTCCTACAGCATAGAGTCCTGGAATAGTAGTCTGCATGTCGTGACCGACTTTAAGCGGCGACTGTTCGCCGACAAGGCCCATAACAACTTCCTTGCAGTCCCCGTCTCTTTCTGCGGCTTTGCCGTAAATCTTTTTCCAGATTTTTATTCCGTAAGGGCGGTTCCATACTCTTGATGTGGTAAACAGTGCGTCTCCGTGTGCTGTTACTTCATATTCATCGATATGAATGCTTACGGGTCCCTTCATGGCCGAAATCTGT
>QKCC01000210.1 GCA_003245835.1 Spirochaetales bacterium
GGTAATATCGAGCGTCAATCTCGACCATGCCACCCCCGCATGTTTCTACGCAAAACAGCCTAGCAGAAACGACTACTTCGACATCAATATGCAGCTGGCAAACAGCAATTTCGATTACTTTGCAGGCGGAATGGTAAAAATTGACAAGACACCCGCAGGACAGAAATCTGCTCACGATATAATGAAGGATAAAGGCTGGGCAATCGCTTCAAGCCGTGAAGAGCTTGAAGCACTTACTCCGGGAGACCGGCAGGTTTACGCCTATTACAGCACGAGCTTCACCGGAAACTCGCTTGATTACGCACTCGATATGGAAGCGGACGATGTGACCCTTGCCGAGTACACAGCGAAGGGAATTGAGCTTCTCGACAATGAAAGCGGTTTCTTCATGATGGTTGAAGGAGGAAAGATCGACTGGGCATGCCACGCCAATGACGCCGCCGCATCAATCCACAACACTATCGCGTTCGATAATGCAGTCAAGGAAGCTGTTGCTTTCTACAACGAGCATCCTGACGATACTATTATAATTGTTACCGGCGATCATGAAACAGGCGGACTTACCCTGGGTTTTGCAGGAACCGGCTACGATTCAGCATTCAGGGAAATCGACAAGCAGAAGATGTCGTACGAAGCATTCAATACTTTTGTGCTCCGCCCCTACAAAAAGGCACATACTGCAGGCGGAAGCCTTACCGACCTCATGCCTGAAATCGAAAAGAACTTCGGGCTGACCGATCTGACAGATTATGAAACAGACATGCTCAATGCAGCATTTGCCAGAAGCATGGGCGGTTCCGAAGTTAACGGCAAAACGCAGGACTACCTTCTCTACGGCGGATACGAGCCGCTCACAATGACTATTACCCACCTGATGAATGAAAGAGCCGGACTGGGATGGACATCTTACTCACACACAGGTGTACCCGTAGCAACCTTTGCGCTCGGGGCAGGTCAGGAACTCTTCAATGGTTATTATGACAACACCGACATCTTCAAAAAGATGTACGGGTTAATGTTCGCTGAAGACAAAGTAGCCCTCGCCGAATAGTAAAACAGATCGCTGTAAGGTCCTGATTTTCAGTACTTTACAGCGTTTATTTAATATTGGACATCTACTAAAAAAGTCGACCATTCCGGGAGGGGAAAGCCCTCCCTGTTTCTATATAACTGTGCTTCAACACCGGAGGAACTTATGCTGATTGCAGAAAAAAACACAAAACAGGACATCATTTTCACGGCGGCGACAGGGCTGCTGACTATAATAATTTTCCTGCTGCCTACAGGATTTGAAAACAGGCAGAGGACTCACGCGTTGCGTGCCCGTGCACTTATAACTGCCGTCGATAATACAGAGCTCGAGCAGTACGGAATTGTAAAGACCGGAAATCAGGGCGTGGAGCTTAAAATCCTGAACGGAAAATTCAAAGGTAAAACCGCCAAATCAAACAATATGCTGATGGGAAAACTGGAACTTGACAAAATGTTCAGCGCCGGCGACACAGCTCTTGTTACCATTGACGTCGACGAAGATGGTAATTTCGTTTACGCAAACGTGATTGATCACTACAGGCTGAAGACAGAACTAATCCTGCTGATACTTTTTTCAGTGATACTGATTATATTCGCAGGATGGACGGGAATCAAAGCCCTGCTTTCATTTATCTTTACCGCCTCCGCAATATGGAAACTGCTGATCCCGGGCTTTCTGAAGGGGTTCAGCCCGGTACCTGTATCTCTGGCGATTGCAGCAGTATTGTCGGCAGTGATAATTTTCCTGGTCGGCGGCCTCTCAAAAAAGGGAATCATCGCCTTCCTCGGCACCCTTTCAGGCATCGTCTTTACGGCCTTGATTTCAATAATATTCAGCAGGCTTTTCCGCATACACGGCGCTGTAAGGCCCTTCTCGGAAACCCTTCTTTATTCGGGTTACGCGCACCTTAACCTGAGCGCGATATTCAGATCCGGAATTTTCCTCGCCGCTGCGGGCGCGGTCATGGACATAGGCATGGACATTTCAGCCTCTATGAGCGAAATAAAGCACAAGCGCCCCGACATCTCACCTAAAGAACTTATATTTTCAGGAATCAAGGTCGGAAGGGCAGTCGTAGGAACAATGACGACAACCCTGCTGTTTGCCTACTCGGGCAGTTATACAGCTGTCCTGATGGTAATGATGGCTCAGGGAATTCCTGCGGCTAATATCCTGAACCTCACCTATGTAAGCGCCGAGATTCTTCACACAATTGTCGGAAGCTTCGGAGTTGTACTGACTGCACCGCTGACAGCCTTGATTGGCGGCTTTGTTTACAGCCGGGAATAAGCCTGACAATTACTCTCCGAACAGCAGCCCTGGGACTGCCCCCGGCCGGAACCTGCTTGAACTGCCTCAGCGCTTTGCCATATAATCGTTGCCATGAAAACACTGGTACTGGCGGAAAAGCCGAGCGTGGGACGCGAAATTGCAAGAGTCCTCGGTTGCAGAAAGCAGACTAAAAGCTATATTGAAGGCGATAACTATATAATCAGCTGGGCAATGGGGCACCTTGTCGAGCTGGCTGATCCCGGAGCGCATGATCCGATCTATAAAGAATGGAATGCCGATCACCTGCCGATTATTCCTGAACGGATGAAGCACAAGGTTATAGGAAAGACTTCGAACCAGTTCAGTACCATCAAATCACTGATGCACCGCAAGGATGTAAACAACCTGATCATTGCCACAGACGCTGGTCGTGAAGGTGAACTCGTCGCACGGTGGATTATGCGCATGGGCGGGTACAAGGGTCCGTTCCAGCGGCTCTGGATCAGCTCCCAGACAGACAAGGCAATTAAAGAGGGGTTCAGCTCTCTCAAACCCGGCAGGGACTTTGACAACCTGCTGCAAGCCGCCGAATGCAGGGCTGAAGCCGACTGGCTCATCGGTCTGAACGTTACGCGGGCACTGAGCTGCACCTACGATACAAGGCTCTCGGCAGGAAGGGTACAGACCCCTACCCTCGCGATGATCCAGTCGCGGGAACAGCAGATTAAAAATTTCATACCGAAGCCGTACTGGCTGCTTGAAGCAAATTTCGGCGGATTCTCGGCTGCCTGGAGAGGAAAATCAGGGAACCGCATTTTCAAAGAAACCGAGGCGGATGCTCTCGCCTCAAAGCTTAAGAATGCCGAAGCCGAAGTAATCAGCTTAACCGAAAAGACAAGTACCGTACCGCCCCCGCTCGCCTATGATCTTACAGCCCTGCAGCAGGACGCGAACAACATGCTTGGTTATTCGGCAAAGCAGACATTAAATGTCCTGCAGGGACTCTACGAGCGCCACAAGATAGTTACCTACCCGCGTACGGATTCAAAATACCTTACAGCTGATATAGAAGCAACAATACCCGACCGGCTCAAGGCTTTGACAGGAACAGATCATGCCGCCAAAGCCCGCAAAATTCTCGAGGCGGGCTTCAACCCCGGCAAAAGGCTCTTTGACGACAGCAGGGTAAGCGACCATCACGCTATAATCCCTACAGAGGAACCGGTTATTGCGGACAGGCTTTCGGCTGAAGAAAAGGCGCTCTGGAATATTATTATCAAGCGCTTTCTCGCAGTTCTTTCCCCGCCCTACAGGTACCTGAAGCGTACAGCGGAGATCGAAGCTGCCGGTGAATCATTTTTCATCAGCTCTTCAACATCAGTCGACGAAGGGTGGCGGGCTGTTGAGTTCAGGGCGATTGAAGACCCTGATCAGGACGGTTCAGGTTCAGGCAAAATCGACGGACTCAGCAAAGGCGACAAACTCAGAGTAAGCGGTACACAGCTGCAGCAGAAACAGACTGTTCCGCCCCCGCATTACACCGAAGCGGGTCTTCTTGCCTCGATGGAGAACCCGGCTGCTTTTATAGACGACACAAAACTGAAAGAAACGATTAAAAACGGCGGTCTCGGAACACCGGCGACCCGTGCCGATATAATCGAGAAGCTTATTTCCAGCCGCTACATTCAGCGCTCAGGCGGACGCCTGCTGCTTTCCCCGGCAGGAGAGGAGGTTCTGGACCTTGCCCCGGACAAATTAAAATCGCCTGCACTGACAGCAGAATGGGAACTCAGGCTGTCGGGAATAGCAGAAGGAAGGGAAAAAGCCGCCGCCTTCTCTGCGGACATCCGCCGAAATACCGCCGAACTTGTGCAATCGGTTAAATCCGGCGGAAAGGAATATAAACCCCGCGAATTCAGCAAAAAAGCCTGTCCTCTATGCGGCAGGATGATGATGCCGGCCCGCGATAAAAAGGGAAATGAACAGTATGTCTGCAGATCACTATCCTGCGGGTATGAGGAAGAACAGGAAGAACCGAACGGCTACCATAAGATATCAAAACAGGAGCGGGCTGTAACCCGGAAGCTGATCAGTCAGTATTCGGACAAGAGTTCTGATACATTCACCCTGGCGGATATGATCAAAATGAAGAATAATGACAAAGATAAAAAAAGGAACTAGTTATTATTCTGTTCAAGGTAGCTGCGCAAAGCTCTTGCAAGCTGATCGGGGCAGGAGGTATTCTTTCTGCCGCACCTTACTCCCTCAATCCGAAGAAGAACTTCTTCAATTTCCATACCCTTCACAAGATGAGTAATTCCGAGCAGATTTCCAGGGCAGCCGCCCAGAAATTCAACCGACTCAATCATATTTTTTTTAATTTTTACATCAATTTTTCTGGTACATGTGCCGCGAGGTATATACGAAATAGTCTTTAACATGATTAAATTTTACATAATTTCAAAAAAAGCTGCAATACACTTGCGAAAGATGTACTTGTTTTCATAGAATATATGTATATAATTTAAACACGGAGCAAGTGTATGCCGGAAGTAATTAACAGAAAATTAAAAGTGCTGGTAACAGAAGACGAAGCGATAAATCGCATGTATATAACAACAATACTCGAGCGGAACGGCTGGGATATAGATGAAGCATCCGACGGGCTCGAAGCAGTCGAATGTATCAAGAACAATAAGTACGACGTAGTCCTGATGGATATCAGCATGCCCAGGCTCAATGGTATCGACGCTACAATTCAGATCCGGCAGGAAGAAAAGGGAGACGAGCATCTCCCGATAATAGCCCTTACTGCCCATGCATTCCCTTCAGACAGAAAAAAATTCCTTGAAGCCGGAATGGACGATGTTGTAGTCAAGCCTCTTAATGAGGAAACCCTCATTGAAGTAATTTCCAGACACGTAGACTGATACTTTTTTCTTATGGTATATTGAGTTCCGATGGCGCTCTTTACCAAGGAATACAAAATAGATCCCAGCGACCCTATGTCCTACGGACAGGCCTCGAGCAGTTTCAAAAAAACCCTGAAACAGCTGGGGATTCCTGCCGATATCATCAAGCGGACAGCGATTGCTATGTATGAAGCAGAGATCAATACGATCATCCACGGCGGCGGGGGAACAGGAAAAGTCTCAATAGAAAATAACCATATAATGATAAGCTTTCAGGACGACGGGCCCGGTATAGCCGACATTGAGCTTGCAATGCAGGAAGGTTACTCAACCGCTTCGCCGGAAATCCGCGAAATGGGTTTCGGGGCAGGTCTCGGACTTCCAAATATCAAGAAAAACTCGAGCAGCATGAAGATTGAATCGGAACCGGGAAAGGGTACTACAGTGACCATAAGGATAGATCTTTGAGCGCAAAAATACATTCCGTAGTCCTGGATAAAGAGAAATGCATGGGATGCACCAACTGCATAGCCCACTGCCCCACCGAGGCAATCAGGGTCAGACACGGAAAGGCGTATATAATCGAGGAACGCTGCATTGACTGCGGCGAATGCATCAGGGTCTGTCCTCATCACGCCAAAAAGGCCCAGGCAGATTCCCTCGATCTGCTCGGAAAATTTGATTTTACGGTTGCAATTCCGGCCCCCACTCTATACGGCCAGTTTAAAGATCCGTACTCGATAGACATGATCCTGACCGCGGTAAAAGCCCTGGGCTTTGATGAAATCTTCGAAGCGGCGGAAGCCGCCGATATTGTAACGGATGAGCTCAAAAAGCTGCTTAAATCCAAAGAAGAGAATGTTCCATGGATATCTTCCTCCTGCCCGGCTGTTGTGAGGCTGATCCAGACAAGGTATCCGGCACTGCTTGATCAGATTGTCCGGATTGAATCACCTATGGAAATAGCAGCGCGGCTGGTTAAGAAGACAGTATATCCGGATAAAAAAAATATAGGCGTATTCTTCATCAGTCCATGCCCTGCAAAGATTACAGCCGTCAAAAATCCGCTCGGGTCGACGGACTCCTGTGTCGACGGTGTACTTGCAATTAATGATATTTTCACACTGCTGCACACAAAGGTATCAGGACTCGGCAAGGTTGAAAAGCTCGGAAGGGCATCTTCCCGCGGCGTGAGCTGGGCCCGCAGCGAAGGCGAAAGTCATTCGGTGGAATGGCCGGAAACCGTCGCTGTAGACGGAATTGACAATATACTCAAATTCCTCGAGGAGCTTGAAAACGGAAAAATCAAGCATGTTGACTTCATAGAAGCGATGGCCTGCCCCGGAGGCTGTGTCGGCGGAGCACTAACCGTCGAAAACCCGTACATCTGCAAGGCGCGGATTATCCGGAAAGCCGGTAAAATTGAACCTCCCGCTGAAAGCCGCGAGCCGCTCAAGCAGGAGCACGAATCGCTTCTGTATATGAACGCCGACATTCCGCCGCGGGAGGGTATGAAGCTCGATCCTGATTTTAGAAAGGCGCTTGAAAAAATGGCCGTAATCGAAGAAATCACTGCCTCACTGCCGGGACTCGACTGCGGCTCATGCGGGGCTCCGACATGCAGGGCCCTTGCCGAGGACATAGTTACCGATACGGCAAGGAAAAACGACTGCATCTTTGTCCTCAGAGACGAAATAAGAAACCTTACCGAAAGCCTTGCGGAACTCGGCTCATGGATGCCGCCGCTTCTGCCGGATGAAGAGAAAAAATGACAGATTTTGACCTTAAGCTGACCGATTACCTGCTTTCTTTCACAACCGAGAACAGGCAGAATAAAATGAATTCCATACTTGAACAGAGGACCCGCTATCTTACCGTCGTGCTTGAAGACATATTTCAGCCGCACAATGCGAGCGCCGTACTCCGCTCATGCGACGGTTTCGGTATACAGGATGTGCATATTATAGAGAACCGTAACACCTTCAGTCCGAACCGCGAAGTCGACATGGGAACATCACAGTGGCTCTCAATAAGCAGAAACAAACCGGAACCAGGGGCCCGCTGCACCAGGGAAACCCTCGCGAATCTAAAGGCAGCGGGATACCGGATCGTAGCCACGACACCCCATTCGAACGATGTAAACCTTGAAGATTTCGACCTTACAGCAGGAAGGACCGCGGTGGTTTTCGGAACCGAACTTGAAGGAATAAGCTCCGATGTAGAGGAATCAGCCGATGAATTCCTGAAGATACCCATGTTCGGATTCGTCGAAAGCTTCAATATTTCAGTTGCCTGCGCGCTTGTGCTCCATCATCTGAGCTGGAACCTTCGGAACAGCCGAATAAACTGGCGGCTTTCAGAGGAAGAACGGCAGCAGATTATGCTGGAATGGCTGCGAAAAACCGTCACCAATGCCGATGCCCTTGAACAGAGGTTCAGGGAAGACCATAAATTCACTTGATTACAGCCCGAAAGGGATCTATATTCAAGGCATGGCAGAAATAAAATCAGCACTTGAAATAGCACTGGCCCGAACAGAGGGCATGGAAGTCGACAAGGACAAGGTCCGGGAAAAAGAGATGAAGATCAGCGGCAGAAAAACCGCACGTTCTTACCTCGAAGGAAACTCGGACATCAAATCACTGACAAAAGCATACAAACAGGAAAAGGGCGACCTGCGCAAGGCATTCACAGCCGGCGCTGCAGAAACTTTGATGTCGGTTTTGACACTTCCTAATGACAGCAGTTATAAGGATGCTTTTTTAAAGGCCGGTGAAGGCCTCGGTGTACTTTCCGACAGCCCGAAGGACATTGAAGAAATGTTCACCCAGCTGATACAGTTCTTCGATCAGTACCTGCAGAACAGGGAACAGATG
The DNA here is from genome assembly GCA_003245835.1 of Spirochaetales bacterium. Classification (GTDB taxonomy): domain Bacteria; phylum Spirochaetota; class Spirochaetia; order UBA9216; family UBA9216; genus Thalassospirochaeta. The sequence goes on from QKCC01000210.1 coordinate 8,094, forward strand.
GAACAGCAGCTGACTTCTCAGTTTCAGCCGCTGCTGAAACAGAAGGAAGAAGCAATTTTCGCCCAGACCGGTTCGAGAATAAGGATTAATCCGATGGATGACCCCGATTTTCAGAAGGCCTTCTCACAGAATATCGGAAATCTTGTTAAGCGCTACCAGGAAGCACTTGAGCAGGCTAAAGGACAGCTGAAATCATTCCTCGGATTGGAGTAATTATTGGCAAAACTCAGTACGCTTGAAAACCTTGCTGACACCCACGGGACCCCGCTGTTTATTGTTGACCATGATATAGTCAGGAAGAACTACAGGGATTTTAAAAAGTACCTTCCGCGGGTACAGGTCTTTTATGCAGTAAAAGCCAATTCGGATCCTGAAATAATTAAAACGCTGTATGAACAGGGTTCAAGCTTCGATGTTGCATCCATGAATGAGTTTCTGCTTGTGCACAAGTACATAGAAGATCTCGATGACGATGCGCGCCAGAAATTCATATGGGAAAAAATAATATACGCAAACCCGATCAAAGACAGGGGAACGCTCCGCGAACTTGACAAATACAAGCCGTTAGTCACGTTCGACAATATGGATGAAATTTACAAAATCAAGGAATTCGCTCCGAATGCAGGGCTGGTTCTGAGAATAAAGGTCCCGAACACCGGGGCAATGGTTGAACTGTCATCCAAATTCGGAGCAGATCCCGGAACTTCCGTTGAAATGATCGAGACGGCGCACAGCCTGGGGCTTGTTGTCGAGGGATTGAGCTTCCATGTAGGAAGCCAGACAACCAATTTCGAGAACTACATCCAGGCGCTTAACATCGCTGCCGGAATAATAGCGGAAGCAAGGATGAAAGGTTATGAAAAACTGAAAATTGTCGACATAGGCGGAGGGTTCCCGGCTCCCTACGATACAAATGTCGAACCTTTCAGGGAGCTTGCCAAGAAACTCAACTCCGAAATCGACAGACTTTTTGATGATAAAATTGAAATAATTGCGGAACCGGGAAGATTCCTTGTAGCTACCGCATGTACGGCAGTTGCTTCTGTTATCGGACGCGCGGACAGGGATGAAAAGCGCTGCTACTATATTAACGACGGGGTGTATCATACATTCTCGGGAATTATCTTCGATCACTGCAAGTACCGGCTGCAGGCTTTTAAAACCGGCCCGAAAGAGATCTGCGCGGTATTCGGTCCTACCTGCGACGCACTCGACACAATATCGCTGGCTGAAGAGCTTCCGGATCTGGATATAGGCGACATGGTGTACAGTGAAAATATCGGCGCCTACAGCCGGGCTTCATCCACCTGGTTCAACGGCTTTCCGCCTGCAGCTATTGTTCACATAAATCAGTAATTCGCGGCTGCGGCATTTTCATAACTTGATTGACTGCTTACTTCAGATGTGAATTCTGCGTATCAGCTTGCTTACTGTATAAATGATCCTCGCAGTGATTCCCCAGATAACCTCTCCGTCATACTGGTAAACAAAAAGCCTGTTGTTCTTATATGCCCAGGGGTTCCAGTATCTTTCAGGCAGACCCAGGTCGCGGGCAGGGAACAGATCCACCCTTTTTCCGTCGTCATCTTCATACCAAGGCTCAAATCTAAGCCTGGCATTGTATTCCTCGGGTTTTGTCTGCAGAAAAAAAGACACAGGTACTGTGAAGAGTCTTTCTACTTCATCCCTGTTGTAATTCAGTGTACGTATGTCGGGGACATTCATTCTGCCGAGAAAAACTTCTATCAGGGATCCGTTCCTTGTCAGCAGATAGCCTGCCGATTCGTGTACCTCGAAATCTTCCCGCTTAGCCCCGGTCTCCTCGACCGTCTCACGCATAACCGCCTCAAGAGCAGAGCCGTCTTCTTCATCAATCCGTCCGCCTGGAAAGCAAACCTCGCCTCCCTGCCTGATGTTCTCGGACCTTTTCTCGAAAAGAATTGATTCCGTCCCGTCGACGGTTACAAAGGGGACTAAGACAGCCGAGCGGTAGGCTTCTTCACTGCCGATGATGCGGTTTCCGTATTCTGAAAAATCACTTTTAACAAGCTCGACAAGCCGGGTATAAGTATCTGCCATAATTCCTTCCTGTACATCTGAATTTACAGAAAAATCCGATACTTGCAAAGAGATTAAATAGGATGAATCGCTGTTTAATAGAGATTAATTGATGAAGATTTTAAGAGGGCGAAAACCTTCCCGCCTTCGGCCAGTTTCAGTTCCTGTGCAGCGGTAGCTGACACCATTGCCCTGTACCTGAACCCTGACTCCAGCTGAACAATGACACCTTCCGGGGTCTCATTCAGCCCGATGATTGCGGATTCAAAAATATTACCAGCGCTTGAAGCAATCCTCTCCCTCGAAAGAATTACATCATTCATCGAAAAAACAGCCCTCTTGAAATCTCCGTCGCGCCCGGGACAGTTCAGCCTGGTTCCGCCGGCTTCGAAGATATTGAGCGATTCATTCCGCCCGGTTATACAGCCCTGAATTATGTTTTCTTCGAGGTCTACCTGCCTGCCTCGCTTCAGTTTAACGATCGTGTCAGAGACCCTGTAGGCAAAATCAATATGGTGAGTGCTCAGAATCACCGTTATACCGGAACCTACAATCTCACCGACAATAGCTTCCATCTGGTTTATGTTGTCGGGATCTACACTTGCCGTCGGTTCATCAAGCAGCAGTATGTCAGGCCGCAAAACCGTCGCCCGTGCAATCGCAGTGCGCTGCTTCTCTCCGCCGGATAATTTTGAAGTATGACGGTCCCTGAGGTGGGTCAAATTCCACCGCTGCAGTTCGGAGTCGACGCGGCTCTTTATCTCGGCATGATGCAGTTTTTTTATTTTCAGCCCGTAAGCGACATTGGAAAAGACGGTACCGGACAGCAGGTACGGATTCTGATGAACTAATACAGCTCCGCATCCCCCGTCTATTCGGCCTTCATCCGGCGCCAGCAGCCCGGCAATCAGCTTCAAAAGCGTTGTCTTACCGCTGCCGTTTGCCCCGATTACCGCATGGCATCCGCCTGATGGAAAGGACAGGGAATCAATCCTTACAACTTCGAGTCCCTTCTTGCCGCGGCCCTTTTTTATCACAGGTTCTGCCCTGCCGGTTTTCCGGTCTTCATAACTGAACCTGAGGCCGCTTATGTTAAGCATATTCCTTGAGGCTTCAGTTCTCATGTTTCACCGTCCAGTGCGTAATAAAATTTACAGCGAAAGCAATAAGCATCAGAATCATTCCAAGGGCAAGCGCGAGTTCAAACTGCCCTTTGCTCGTTTCAAGGCTGATAGTTGTAGTTATTGTCCGGGTCCACCAGCGGATATTGCCGCCGAGCATCATAGACACACCCACTTCGCCGATTACCCGGCCGAAGCCGGCGAGCAGCGCGGTTGTCAAGGAAATACGGGCCTCCCACAGTATCGTGAGAAAAATCCTGAACCTTCCCGCCCCCAGCGTTATCAGGGTTTCTCTCAACGCCGCATCAAGACGCCCGACGCTTGTATTTACCATAGAGGCTATTATTGGAAAGGCAAGAACAGTCTGCCCGATTATAACTGCAGCAGGATTAAAAAGCAGCCCCAGGTAGCCCAGCGGACCGGATCTGGAGATCAGGGAATAGATAATCAGCCCTATGACAACGGTCGGCATTGCCATCAGTGTATTTAAAACCGTTATAACGGCCCTTCTGCCCCAGAATTTGCCCAGGCCCAGAAGCACCCCGATCGGCAGACTGATTACCGCCGATATCAGAACAGACGAAACAGCAAAACGGAGCGATGTCCATGCAATAAAATATGTCTCCTTGTCGAGAGTAACAAGAAGCCGCAGCGCATGAACAAAAGCTCCGTCCACAGAATTGTCCTGATCTATTTAATTACGTCGGGATAGAACAGTTGTTCACCGTTGAGAATAAAATTCCTGATAACGTCCTGGCCGTCTTTGCCGGTAACGTAATTTATAAGTGCCATCGCACCTTCAAAATTGGCATGCGGCTGGCGCTCGGGGTTTACAGCAATTACACCATACGGATTGAACAGGACGGGGTCGCCTTCCACGACAATCTGCAGTGAAATATTATCTTTCATTGCAAGATAGGTTGCCCTGTCGGTCAGCGTGTAGCCCTGCATGTCGTCAGTCATGGTAATGACTGCACCCATTCCCTGCCCGGCTTCCTTATACCATTTTCCGCTGTGTGCAGCGCCTGAAGTCGCCCAAACCTCTTTTTCCTTTGTATGGGTACCGGAATTGTCACCGCGTGAAACAAAATCTGCTCCTGAGGCAGCAATTTCGGCAAAGGCTGCACCGGCATCCTTCATTCCTTTAATTCCTGCGGGGTCCGAATCAGGACCAAGTACTACAAAGTCGTTATGCATCAAATCACGCCTGTTAACACCGAAACCTGCGGCAACAAAAGCATCTTCCTGGCTTCTTGCATGCACCATAAGAACATCTACGTCGCCGGCTTCGCCAAGCGCAATGGCTTTGCCTGTACCGACAGCAATAACATCAACCTTGTAACCTGTAGCCTCCTCAAAAGCCGGTATAAGCACAGCAAGCAGCCCGCTGTTTTCTGTACTTGTAGTAGTTGCCATCTTGATTCTGGGGTTCTCGGGTGCAGCAGGCGCCGCAGAAGCTGCAGGAGCTGCTGAAGCATCGGACGCTGCCGGTGAGGTTGACGGTTCCTGCTGACCGGCAGCGAATGTAAACGCACATACGCTAATCATCAGCAGAACAAACAGAGTTTTGAGAGTGTTTTTCATTTTTTCCTCCAAAAGATTTTTGAAGGTCAGAAAGTAAATTTTTAGAAAACTTTCCACCTTTCCAAATACGGGAGGCATGCCTGTTTCCCGGCACACCCATCGACAGAAAAATCATGCGTACTTGTCGTTTAGACTTCACTGTTCGGCGATGGGTAATGTTAAAGTCAATTACCTGAATTTGTCAAGATAACTTGAAAATAATTATGAGCGGAAATATTAGATATACGGATTCCGCGGAGCGCTCATCCGTGTTCATCACTGATCAATCCCTTGCATCATACTCCGGGCGGGTTTATCTTATAAGAAGGAGGCATCACAATGACCGCAGAGAAGGACCGTATAATAGATTTTATAAAATCAAGCATTGATCATTACGGTTTCGAAGGAGCGGTGATCGGAATCAGCGGAGGCGTCGATTCCGCGGTTGCCGGAAAACTGCTTGTTGATGCCGTCGGCAGAAACCGCGTTTACGGTCTTCTTCTGCCGGAAAGGGATTCCGCTAAAACAACGATCGCAGATTCCAAACTTGTCTGCGATTTTCTCGGAATCAACTATTCGCTGAAACCAATAACACCTCTTGTTCGCCGACTTGGTGTCTACCGGATGAAACCTCCGGCGGGAATATTCCCCCGAAGCATGCAGGAACGTTATGCTGCAGACGTCTGGAAGAGTACCGAAGAACCCTATCTGAATGATCTTAAGACCTCCGGCGGGGATGCAAACCGCAGAAACCTTGCCTATTATAGAACAAAACACCGGTTCAGGATGATCCGTCTCTATTTTGAGGCCGAAAAACGCGGATATGCCGTTATAGGCACAACAAACCTTACCGAATTCCTTACCGGCTTCTATATTAAATGGGGGGACGATTCAACGGACATTGAACCGATTATGCATCTGTACAAAACCGAGGTATTCGAACTTGCGCGGGAGCTCCGAATTCCGCAGAAAATAATCGACAAAAAACCAAGTCCGGATATTGCCCCCGGAATTACCGATGAGTTCGCGATGGGAATCAGCTACAGCAGGCTCGATTCAATTTTGAAAAAAATAAGGGTAGCAGGCAGCCCGGATGCAGGCATAGAAGACGAACCGGAAGAAGAGGTTAGACGGGTCAGAGAGATCCTTAAAACGGCAGAATACCGGAACATCCGCAACCTGAACCTTCTTGATAAATGAGGACAGAGTTTGAAAATAACAGTCAACGGCAAACCGTTTGAAATCAGTGCCGGAACTACCCTGCAGGAACTGCTTCTGGAAAAGAAATGGCAGTTAGTCCCGATGCTTATCCGAATCGACAGTGCAGAAATAAAACCGGCTGATTACAGAAGTACAGTGCTGAGAGAAAACCAGGACATCAGGATAATCCCTCATCCCTCAATTCGGCGGAGGATGAATCGGCTTGCACACGCAGGCGCCATAATCTATACTTCTGCAATGGAACTGTTCTCACGGACCGAAAACACCGAAGCCCCGCTCGCTTTCAGAATGCGTCCGCGCAATATTGAAGAGTTCATCGGGCAGGACCATATAGCCGGACCGGGCAGGCTGCTGCGCAGGATAATTCAGGCAGACCGGATGTCGTCCATCATTTTCTACGGTCCGCCCGGTACGGGTAAAACAACCCTTGCCCGAGTGATTGCCAATACGACGAGCAGCAGTTTTATTACAATGAATGCAGTCCTCGACGGCGTAAAGAACCTCAGGGACGCGATTACAGAAGCACGCAGCCACCATGAACTCTACGACCGGCGGACGATCCTTTTTGTGGACGAGGTACACCGCTGGAACAAATCCCAGCAGGATGCGCTGCTGCCCTGGGTCGAAAACGGAACAGTAATCCTGATCGGCGCCACGACCGAGAACCCGTATTTTGAAGTCAACAAGGCGCTCGTAAGCCGAAGCCGGATCTTTCAGCTTAAGCCGCTTACTAAGCAGAACCTTCATGACATA
>QKCC01000134.1 GCA_003245835.1 Spirochaetales bacterium
AATGCCTGGTCCATACAATGATTTTTGAACCGTTGGTATCATTGGCCGGAAGGCTTCCCTGAGTTTCGAGCAGGTACATGCCGCTGACACTGAATATTTGATAGCTGCCGACATGCAGAAGTTCCGATGTATTGGTATTCGGTTCTCTGTTTAGAATCCATTTCTGCTTTGAGTTGTTCGCGTCAAAGTTTTCCAGCTTAACAGGTATGCCCTTTTCTTCTGCGGTCAGAGCCCGGCCGTCCTGCTTTGAAATAATAAAGTAGGTGCTTGCGGCGCCCGCATAGCGGAATTCCCATTGCTGCTGAGAAGAACGGGTGTCCGGTTTGGCTAATGAAATTGTTCCGTCAGAAGATGTTCCAAGCAGTCCGTAATATTTACCCCCGGTTTCTGCATGCGACATCGGTACCATACTGCGGGTTTGATTATTTTCGTCGCCGATAAGCATTATCCGCCGATCTGCCTCTTTTGGGCTGCCTGTCCAAAGCTGAATTTTGGTGTCCCGCAGATACGGGTAGGTACCGCTTATGTCCCAACTCAGATCGGCAACTGCCGCACTCTGTATGCTGTACTCAACTCCTCCGGTAGGAGCCGCGATTACTTCACTGGAAGCAGCGTCAAATTCCCACATCTGCTCAGCGTTTCCCTCCCAGAACGGGGTCAGAGTTATTTTTCTGCTGCTGCGTGTAACCGCCATATCGTTTTCCCTGGTGATCAGGTAGAATAGATTCTCTGTGCCGCTTACCGGACGCATCTCGAAGTGGCTTTCACGGTTTCGTCCTCCGTCGCCAAGTTCAAGTGTTTTATTATTTTTGTCGGCCACCAGGCTGTATTTTGCAGTATGCTGAGGCTGTAGATATACCCAATAACTGTCTTTTTCGGGAACGGGATTAACTCTGAAGAAGCGGTCCATTCCTTCTTTGTCGTATGATTGTGTATCTGTGACAAATAATGATACTTCATCTCCCATATTCATCGCAGCATTATAATTGTATCCGTCAAAATCCCAGTAGAGATCGCTTCCGGGAGCTTTGATCATAAAAAAATCATTTTTAACTGTCATTATATTGAGCATTTCGGGCGGCAGTTTGTATTCTTTCTTCATCTCCTCAAAAGCGGCTTCAAGCTCGGACCTTCGCCCGGCGTTGTCTGCAAGTTCCCATATAGGCCGTAGTCCATTCATTTCAAAATCGCACAAAACAGGATAATCTTTGATTCCTGATACCCATTTGCTGTACTGTGTATAGTTTGTTATATCTGATGCGTATTCAGAATGACCGCCTACAACAGTCAATTCGGTGTTGCTCACTTTGTCAAGCGCGCTCTTTTTGCTGCTCTGCTGTGTGTCGACGTTTCCGCTTACTACTCGGTATGAGGCTTCTACATGCGCACCGATGTCAAAGCTCGAATCAATAGAGGATGTATCAATCTTTACGTTCAGGTCTGCCCTTCCACCCAGGTACGCGTCCGTGATGTAGTATGCTCCGTAGGTTTCGAGAAATTTCCTGGCTTCCATATTCCCGTTGAGATCCTGTTTTGCCCTCAGATCCATGTCCGCTCTGAGATCCTCAATACTTCTGGTTTGAAGCGTTACCTGCCACTTTGTAATAGCGTCACTGTAGGTATAGAAATAACTGCTTGTGTTCCTGCTCTCGCTTTTGTTGAAGCTGCTGTCAATTGAAGCTTTGAAAAACATGCTGTCCATGCTTAAGCCTGCCCGTACCGACAGGCTGTTGGAGTAGCTTCGCAGGCTTGAGCCTTCGACTTTAGTAATATTATGTTTCGAAATGTTTTTCAGTGTTACAAGCTCAGGAACCCGATAGCGTTCTACACCGCTGGGGATAACTGTGGATTTTGAAAATCTGAAGAGCTGATAAGGCATGATGCTCTCCATTTCGGCATACTTTCCAAAGACGTTATACCCGTGCCCTACAACATCCAGGCCCGGGGCCGGAAGAGCTTCAGATTGGGCAGAAACTGCGGTTCCTATTGCCATGAAAATTAATATTGCGGTTAAAAGTTTAAACCGTACCTTATTCATCAAGTACTCCTCGATTTTTAGTGGGATTGTTTACCAAAAAAACTATAATTAATTTGATATTTGCCTGCAAGCAAAAAAAATTAATTTTCATGTAACCCTAAAAAAGACCCGCAGCTGAAGCGGTTCTGCTCAGGCAGTCCGCAGCTGCGGGTTTCCATATTTGTCCTGTATTAAACCGGGTGTCCCCGGCCCAATCTACTGTGATAAAAATGTTGTAATTTTTTATTTACCGTCTGCGTATCCGGTCAGGTATTCGTGAACACTTTCAGAGGCAATTCTGCCGGATTCCATGGCGCGGACTACAAGCGAAGCTCCGGATGCGGCGTCGCCGGCCGCAAATACTCCGGGAATAGAGGTTTCGCCCCTGCTGCTGGTTTCGATGTTTCCGCGCGGATCCATCTTCGGATCAAGCGATTTTATCAGTTCACCGCCGTCAACATGGACAAATCCCGCGGCAATCAGTACAAGGTCCACCGGAATTTCGTATTCGGAGCCGGGGATTTCCTTCATCTCCATTCTGCCGTTGAACTTGTTTATTTTCCATTCAACCTTAGACAGGTAGGCCTTCTGGACGTTCACGCCCATTCCGGTAAAATACGAGGTCATCAGGCACCATTCGCGTTCACAGCCTTCCTTGTGCGATGTTGACGTGCGCAGTATGTTCGGCCAGTCGGGCCAGGACGGGTTGTTCGGTTCGTTCCACTCGGTCGGCTTCGGCATAATCTCGATCTGCTTTACGGACTTAGCGCCCTGCCTGATTGCTGTTCCGACGCAGTCCGAGCCGGTGTCTCCGCCGCCGATTACAAGGACATGCTTGTCTTTTGCCGAAATAATCTCGCCGAAGTCGTAATCGCCGGCGCAGTATTTATTCGACATTGTAAGGTACTCCATCGCGAAGTGGATTCCTTCAAGTCCGCGTCCGCCGGCGGGAATGTCCCGCGGTTTACCGGCTCCGATTGTGATCAGGATCGCGTCGAACGACCTGCGAAGGTAATCTGCCGATATGTCTTCCCCGATCGAAACCCTGGTTTCGAAGCGGACGCCCTCGGCTTTCATGATCTCGAGCCGTCTGTCGATTATATTCTTTTCAAGCTTGAACTCGGGTATACCGTAGCGCATAAGGCCGCCGATCCTGTCGGATTTTTCGAAAACGGTCACATCGTGTCCCAGTTTTCTGAGCTTTGACGCTGCTGTCAGACCGGCCGGGCCTGATCCGATTATAGCTACCCGTTTTCCGCTTTCTCTTTTGGGAGGTTCCGGTACGACCCAGCCTTCTTTAAAGGCGCGTTCTATTATTGCCAGTTCTATTTCCTGAATCGAAACCGGCGCACTATTGATCGACATCGTGCATGATTTTTCACAGGGAGCAGGACAGATGCGTCCCGTAATCTCGGGAAAGGAGGATGTGGCCGCAAGCCGTTCGTAGGCTGCCTTCCACTGTCCCTTGTATACAAGGTCGTTCCATTCCGGAATCAGGTTGCCGAGCGGACATCCCATTGCGTGACAGTAGGGGATGCCGCAGTCCATGCAGCGGGCCCCCTGTGCCTCGAGCTGGGCGGTATCCGGTCTGACTGCAAATTCGTTGTAGTGCTTTATGCGTTCTTCAACCGGTGCGTATGTTTTTTCTACTCTTTCTATATCAAGAAAACCTCTGTCGCTTCCCATTATTTTTTACTCCTTGAAGATTTTGGCGAGTCCGACTTCAGGGGAATAACCCTCACGAATGCCGGGGCCATCTCTGTCCAGTCTTCGATGATCTTTTCGGCGTACTTGCTTCCGGTCAGACTTATGTGTTTTTCAATCAGCGATTTAAGATCCTCAAGTTCTGCACCGGTTCCGACGGGTTCAACATTTACCATTTCGAGGTTGCATTTGGTATCGAAAAGCTGATCCTCATCGAGTACATACGCTACTCCTCCGCTCATTCCCGCTGCAAAATTCAGCCCGGTTCTGCCGAGTACAACTATCTTTCCGCCGGTCATATATTCGCATGCGTGATCGCCAACGCCCTCAACAACGGCTGTGGCACCGCTGTTTCTTACCGCGAACCGCTCACCGGCCATTCCGCTGATGTATACCTCGCCGCTTGTCGCACCGAAAAGGTTAACGTTTCCGGTTATGATATTGTTCTGCGAGCGGAAGATGGTTCCTTTCGGCGGGTATATCACAATCTGCCCGCCGGACAGGCTTTTTCCGAGATAGTCGTTTGCTGTTCCCGAAAGTTCAAATCTTATGCCGGGGGCAAGAAAAGCGCCGAAGCTCTGTCCCGCATGTCCGCTGAATTTGCAGCTTATACTGTTTTCGGGCAGGCCGATCTGATCATATTTGTTTGATATGCTGCAGCTCAGCGTTGCTCCGACAGAACGGTCGGTATTTCTGATTTCCGATTCAATTACAATTTTACCCTTGCCGCTCGAAATGACTGCTTCGGCTTTTTGTATCAGAACAGTGTCGAGGTGTGAATCAAGGCTGATTTTATTGTTTCCTGTGCAGAGATATTCCTCTCTTGAGGCAGCCTCAGGCTGATGGAGTATTGCGGAAAGGTCAATGCCTCTTTCTTTCCAGGTCTCGATCGCATCGTTCATCTCGAGCATGTCGGTGCGGCCGACCATTTCGTTGATTGATTTGAATCCGAGCGAAGCCATTATTTCACGGGTCTCTTCGGCGACGAAGGTCATATAGTTCATCATGTGCTCGGGTTTTCCGGTAAAGCGCTTCCTGAGTTCCGGGTCCTGGGTCGCAACCCCGACCGGGCAGGTATTCTTGTGACACTTTCGCATCATTACGCATCCGAGGGTAACAAGCGAGGCTGTACCGAATCCGAATTCTTCAGCGCCGAGCAGCGCGGCGATAACTATGTCGCGGCCTGTCCGCATCTGTCCGTCGGTCTGGAGCCTGACGTTCTTTCTGAGCCCGTTCATTACAAGTGTCTGCTGCGCTTCGGCGAGACCGAGCTCCCACGGCATTCCTGCGTATTTGATCGAAGAGATGGGCGACGCGCCTGTTCCGCCGTCGCCGCCGCTGATCAGGATCATGTCGGCTTTTCCCTTGGCAACACCGGCAGCAATTGTTCCTACGCCTGCTTCCGATACCAGTTTGACTGACACCCTTGCAGCGGGGTTTCCGCATTTAAGGTCGTATATCAGCTGCGCAAGGTCTTCAATCGAATATATGTCGTGATGCGGCGGCGGTGAAATCAGGGTTGTGCCCGGGGTTGCATGCCGGTTCTTTCCTATGAACTCATCGACCTTATGCCCCGGCAGCTGGCCGCCTTCGCCCGGCTTGGCTCCCTGGGCTATCTTTATCTGAAGTTCCTGTGCTTTTGCAAGGTAGTTGCTGGTTACTCCGAACCTTGCGGAGGCAATCTGTTTTACCTTGGTGTTCATCGAGTCGCCGTTCGGAAGGGGCGTATAGCGTTCGATGTTTTCTCCGCCTTCGCCCGAATTGCTCATGGCACCGAGCCTGTTCATCGCGATGGCTAGTGTTTCATGGGCCTCGCGGCTTATGGAGCCGAGAGACATTGCGGATGATACAAATCGTTTCACTATCTCGGAAGCCGGTTCAACTTCATTTATGTCGACTGGTTCGGTTTCCCTGAATTTGAACAGACTCCTGAGTGTACAGAGTTTCTCTGAAGTATTGTTTATATCGGCTGAAAAGCGTTTGTATGCCCCCGCGTCGCCTGTCCTTGCCGCCTTCTGCATGTTTACAACTGCTTCAGCTGTCATCAGGTGTTTTTCCGAATATTTACGGTAGTGCAGCTTTCCTCCTGACGGCATAATGCTTTCGCCTGATTTTGCTGTTTCGGCGAATACTGCCGCGTGTCTTTCCGCAGTATCAGCCGCAATTTTGTTCAGGCCGATGCCGCCGATTCTTGAGGCGGTTCCGGTAAAATACTTGTCTACCAGGGCGCTTTCTATTCCGATTGCTTCAAAGAGCTGGGAACCCCTGTAGCTTCTGAGTGTTGAAACACCCATTTTGGACATGATTTTAAGTATGCCTGTCTTGCAGGCTTCGATATAGTTTTCGGCTGCTGTCTCAAGCTTAAGGTCGCTTCTGATTGCGCCGTCTTCCTTAAGCTGCGGAAGGCTGTCGAATACCAGGTAGGGGTTAACTGCGCTGACTCCGTATCCGAGCAGAAGCGCCAGGTGCATTACATCACGGGCTTCGCCTGTTTCTATAAACAGACCTGCGATCTGCCGCAGTTTTGCATCGACGAGTGCATGGTGAACGGCTGATACGGCTAAAAGTGAGGGAATCGGCGCGTTTTCGGCGTCGATGTTCCGGTCCGAAAGGACTACAAAGGTAAAACCTTCCTTTACCCGTTCGATGGCTTCAGTGCTGATCCGGTTAAGTGCGTTCTCGAGACCTGCGCCGCCCGCTTTTACAGGGTAAACGGTGTCGATAACTGCAGTCCTCATTCCGTGCAGGTCGATTGCCTTGATGCGTCTGATGTCGTCATTTGACAGTATCGGATGCTGAAGTTTCAGCTGATGGCAATGCTCGCTGGACTCGGTAAGCAGGTTGCCCTCGCGTCCGATAAAGCTCATCAGGCTCATTACGAGGTGTTCGCGGTACGGGTCAATCGGCGGGTTTGTTACCTGAGCGAAAAGCTGTTTGAAGTAATCGAAAAGCAGCACAGGCCTGGCAGAAAGGATTGCTAGTGCTTCATCGTTGCCCATCGAGGAGAGAGGCTCCTTGCCTTCCGCTGCCATGGGTGCGATTATCTTTGTGAGCTCTTCGTGGGATATTCCGAACGCTTTCTGATATTTTCTGATTTCAGAAATTTCCGACTCATGGATTTCGGGCACCTGGAAGAGTCCCCTGAGTTCGATTCGGTTTTCTTCAAGCCACCTTCTGTATGGTTTTGATCTCGAGATCCCGGACTTGATTTCATTGTCGAATTTGACCCTGTGGTTCTGCATGTCTACAACGAGCATCTTTCCCGGGGCAAGGCGTCCATGCCTTAGAATGTCTTCCGGGGCATAATCGAGTACACCGGATTCTGAAGCAAGTACGAAGCGCCCCTGTTTTGTAAGCGTCCAGCGGGCCGGCCTGAGGCCGTTTCTGTCCAGTGAGGCTCCTATCGTTTCGCCGTCGGTAAATACTATTGCCGCCGGACCGTCCCAGGGCGCCATGAGCGCGGAATGGTATTCATAAAATGCCCTTCTGTCCTGGCTTATGTGGTATGAGGTTCCGAATGCTTCCGGCATCATCATCATTGTCGAATGCTCTATCGACCTTCCGGAAGACATCAGCAGCTCAAGTACTGCGTCAAAATTTGCCGAATCCGAGAGAGTGTTGTTTGTTATCGGAAGCAGTTTCTTTATATCATCACCGAATTCGGGTGAATACAGGTTGGGCTCTTTCGCCTGTATCCTGTTCAGGTTTCCCTTGAGTGTGTTTATTTCACCGTTGTGGGCAATGCAGCGGAAGGGCTGGGCAAGGATCCATGACGGAAAGGTGTTTGTGCTGTAGCGCTGATGAACAACCGCGAAAGAAGCGGCGAAATCTTCCTGGTGAAAGTCCCTGAAAAAGGCCTCAAGCTGGGGCGCTACAAACATTCCCTTGTAGACTATTGTCCGCGAAGAGAGTGATGCAGTATAAACATCTTCAACCGAAAAGTGCGCGTCGGCAGCTTTGCTGTCAATTACTTTTCTGATTATATAGAGTCTACGCTCGAGATCTTTTCCCGAGAGCGTTTTGCATGATATGAAAGCCTGTTTAACGTCGGGTCGGGATGCTTCAGCCTTTTCTCCAAGGCAGGATGGGTCTACCGGAACATCCCTCCATCCGAGGACGTCTGCTCCGTTTTCAGCGCAGGCCTCCTCGATGATTTTTACCGCATCTTTGTTCTGGTCGGGATCAAGCGGAAGAAAGAACATGCCTATTCCGTACTTGCCGTCCTCAGGCAGTTTGATTTTCAGCCGGCTGCATTCCTTCCTGAAGAATTCAAAGGGTATCTGAAACAGTATTCCGGCACCGTCGCCTGTATTGTCTTCTGTTTCGGCGCCCCTGTGTACAAGCTTCTTGAGAATCGTCAGACCGTCTTCAATGATCTTGTGTTCCGGCTCTCCGGTGATGTTTGCAGTAAAGCCGATACCGCATGCGTCATGTTCAAATGAAGGGTCGTATAGACCTTGTTTTTGCTGCATATGTAACTCCCTGTCTGTCGAAATTCATATTTGTGGCAATATATTGCCACAATAAGGGGTACAAGTCAACTTTATGAGGGGTAAATTCATATGATAATGGCAATATTTACCACAAATTCAGGAAATTTTTGGTGATGTAGATAAATTTGGTGTATATATGCGGCCTGGAGGGGGTTTTAGCTGCTGTTTATGGCATCGATGATTATTTCGGGTTATAATGTCCCATGCTCAGGAAAGCCGGCGAAATATTCGGGTTGATCTCTTCCCTCTGGCGGTCTGTAAAACTGGCAGTTAAAGAAAATGAAGATGCTCAAACATTTGTAAATCAGCATAAATCCTTTTTTTGTTTTATTCAGAAAAGACTGGATAAAAATTCCTTCTTCGGCTTGCCGCTTACCCTGCTGACTCTTGCATTCATATATGTACTGTTTCAGCTGTTCGGTGTGGTTGAGGCCGTACTCAAATCAGGATTGATTGTATCGGTTGATTTGAGAATTGAAAATCTCCTTGCTGTTTTCAGATCCGGGAATTTGACTGGGTTCTTTTTAAAAGTCACGATTCTCGGAAAATGGCAGACTGTGGCGACGGCTGCGGCTTCTATAGTCATCATCCTGTGGATATGGAACAAAAAATCCTGCATAATTCCGTTTATAGTTGTTTTGGCAGGCAGCTCAGCCTTCACGGCTCTCGGGAAGTTGGTTATTCACCGCCCGAGACCTTCAGTCGCGCTATATGTCGAACCTACATATTCATTTCCAAGCGGGCACGCATCAATTGCAGCTGCCTTGTACGGGTTTCTGGTTTACATCCTGTTCAGAAACCCGGGACGGATGAGATTTAAAATCATTAGCCTTATCTGCGGGATTCTGGCAGTACTGCTTATAGGTTTGAGCAGGTTATACCTGGGTGTTCATTTTTTAAGCGATGTGCTGGGCGGATATCTGGAGGGGATCCTCTGGTTAATCATCGGGATAGGTTTATCGGAATATTTCCTGACTAAAACGGACACCGGAACCGCATTCGCTTCACGTAAAATTTTAAAGTTCAGTACTGCAGTGATTATCAGCCTCGTAATCCTGTTTTACATCGGGTTTTCCCTGAATTACAAAATGCCGGCAGTACAGGCTTCCCGAAAAGTGGATCTTATCAGAGTTGAAAATTTATCTGCAGTATTCGACGAAAACCAGTATAAATATACGGAAACGCTTCTGGGGACTCAGCAGGAACCTATAAGCTTTATAATAGCCGCAAAAAATGATGCACAGTTCCTTGAACTGTTTCGGGCTGCCGGCTGGGACCTTGCCGAAAGCGTAAGTTTCAGAAGCCTGGTAAAATCGGCTGAAACAGCTTTGCTGAAAAAACCTTATCCGCATGGTCCAATCACTCCTGATTTCTGGAATACCATGGTTCATGATTTCGGTTTTGAAAAGCCGACCGGTTCAAACAACATCCGGACAAGGCATCATGCCCGTTTCTGGGCGACTGATTACATCATTGATAACGGCTACAGACTTTATGTAGGTACTGCCAGCTTTGACAGCGGGGTCAAATGGGGAATTACGCATAAAATAGATCCTGACATCGATACGGAAAGAGAGTTTCTTTTTAAGGATCTGGAACAGACCGGCAGGATTTTCAATACCAGCAAAGAACAGTTTGTCATGCCTAAACTGGGTAAAAATTTTACCGGCGATATGTTTTTCACCGACGGAAAGCTTTATTCATTTTTTGTAAAAGCTATCGAATAACTAGATGCAGCTCCTGCCGGCGCGAATCCTGAACCCTCAGCGGAACAGCTTTATTCTTGCAGGCAGTGAGGTGAAGTGAAACAGTGAACTGAAGTCGGTTACATCGGACACCGCGTGGGATTTGACAGGTATTCCGTTTTCAATGACGGCGGCAATCGGGTTGAGGCCGCCGATTGCAATTCCGCCTGCGCGGCCGACGTTGATGGGAATCTCGAGCAGCGGGTGTTCCGAGTAGCCTAATTTGATGACATTTCCCAAACCCAATTTTTCCATTCTGCCGACAATTCTTGCCGTTTGGCGTCTGGCTTCGGCAGGTATTTCAAAAAGATTGGCCCCTATCCGACCGTCCCCGGTTTCGGTAATGTCGGATAAATTTACCATTCCGCTCTGGATGAAGATTTCAAGCGGATCTATGCTTGTTCCGTCGTAGTTGATTATCTCGACAAAGCGGGTCGGTTTGCTCTGCTCAATCTGCAGAAGGCCTCCGAATCTTGATAAAACCGGAATTCCGTTTCTGGTAAGTATTCCGTTGAGGGTGAAAGAGCACACAGTGCCGAGTCCTGTATAGCCTGCCGGAACATGGCTGGTTCCTATACGGTCCCCTTCGTTATAAAGCCGGACAAGCTGGCCCATGGTGAATCCGGTTTTAAAAACAGGCAGCAGTATATCAATCGCGCTGTCTATATCTTCTTTTTTTATGTAGCTGATATTTATTATTACGGAGCCTTTCTGGGTTCTTATGTCAAAGTCCATTCTCCATGCCATCTGTTCAATACGGGCATTGAGAAAACCCACCTTTTCATACACCCTTGAAGCTTCAAGTTCCCGGATACCCAGTTCGGTGATGAATCGTCCGTGTTTTTCAGAATACTCGGTCAGTCCTTCATCATCCATTGATTTCAGATGAAACCTGATTGTCCGGGGACTGATGTCGTAGCCTATATCGAGAAGTTCTTCGGTGATTGCCTTGCTTGAGATTGGTTCTCCTGCATCCCTGAGAACTCTCAGAATCGCGAGACGCTTTTTTTCAATGCGTTCTTTCATAAGTCATAGATAACACTAGTAAGTTGCATATGTAAAGCTGAAAAAACGTCTTTCATGCGAAAAGGGCTTAACCAGTTTAAAAAAATCGTTTATATTTAAAGTGTGCTACAAAAATGTAGGATTTGTTCTGCGTTTTCAGATGCACGTTTTCGGAGAAGACAAAACATGGAAGATATCAGAGAATCTCATTACAGGCGACAGGTCAAAGAGCAGGCTGTGCTTTTTGAGATAAGCAGAATTCTGGACAGCAGTACCGATCTGCAGCGCGCAATCTCCCCTATTCTGGACGTTCTGGCGGAAGAGCTGGAAATGAAACGCAGCACGGTTACGCTTCTGAACAGGCTTACCGAAGAAGTCCAGATAGAGGCGGCGCACGGGCTTTCCGAGCAGCAGCGTAATCGTGGCCGCTACAGCCCCGGTGAAGGGATTATCGGCCGTGTCATCAAAACCGGTGAGCCGGTGGTTATTCCTAATGTAAGCGAAGATCCGGATTTTCTGGACAAGACCCAGGCGAGAAGCGGCATACGCGGACGGAAGAACGCATTCATATGTGTTCCGATTCAGATAGAGGGCCGCGTGATTGGTACATTGAGCATTGACCGCGAGCATGACGGCGAAAGCGATTTCAGTTTTGATGTGAGATTCCTGCGTATTGTGGGCTCTATGATTGCCCAGGCGGTGAAGGTCCGCCGCAGGGTGCAGGAGGAGAAAGACCGCAATAAAGAGCTTCAGAAACAGCTTGAAAACAGGTTCACACCGTCCAATATTATAGGAAAATCCAATGCAATGCGTGAGGTCTTTGACCTGATACAGCAGGTCTCCGGCAGTAATGCTACAGTGCTTGTCCGCGGAGAAAGCGGAACAGGTAAGGAACTGGTTGCGCAGGCCATACACTACAACAGCCCGCGTGCCCATCTGCCGCTGGTAAAGGTGAACTGTGCCGCTCTTCCCGAGTCGGTTATCGAGAGTGAGCTTTTCGGTCATGAGAAAGGCGCATTTACATCTGCTATCGCTTCGCGGAAGGGGCGTTTTGAGCTGGCCCACGGCGGTACGATCTTTCTGGATGAAATCGGGGACCTTTCACCGATGACGCAGGTTAAGCTGCTTCGTGTGCTTCAGGAGCAGGAATTTGAGAGAGTCGGCGGAACCGAAACCCTGAAGGTGAATGTCCGTGTTATAGCCGCAACAAACCGGCCGCTGGAGAAGATGATGACCACCGGAGGCTTCCGGGAGGATTTGTATTACCGATTGAATGTTTTTCCCGTTAATATGCCTCCGCTGCGGGAGCGTAAATCGGATATCATTCTGCTCGCCGATGCATTTGCTGAAAAATATGCCAAACTCAATAATAAAGAGATAAAGCGGATTTCAACCCCTGCGATAGAGCTGTTAATCAGTTATCACTGGCCCGGCAACGTCAGGGAGCTCGAGAACTGTATCGAGCGTGCTGTTCTGCTTACTTCCGACGGGGTAATTCACGGGCATCTGCTTCCTCCGAGCCTGCAGTCAGCCGAATCTACCGACAGTGCTTCTGTTACAGGACTTCAGGCGGCGCTGGACAGGCTTGAGAGGGAGTTGCTCGAGGATGCTCTGAAGTCAAGCAAGGGGAATATGGCCGGAGCTGCGCGGATGCTCGACATAACTGAGCGTAAAATGGGGCTTCGGGTCGAAAAGTATGATATCGAACCAAAAAAATACAGCTGATTTCGACTGCATGAAAACAGGTTCAGTTCCGGCAGGAGCTGAACCTTATTTTTTTTTATTTGTAATCCAATCTGCCTACGGATTTGTAGGATTAATCCTGCGCACAGACATTTTTGTAGGATTTAACAAATATGTATAAAATGGGAATTCAGAAAATCTGATTTTTGCGGATTTTATAATTATATACTTTAAAAAGAATTAAGTGCAAAACATGTTTGTTGTCCTGAAGTTGGCACACCCATTGCATTATATGGAGCGGGTAGAAAAACTTTAAGGAGAGAAATATGAAGATTAAGAGGATTTTAATCCTTGCAGCAGCCGGTTTTCTTTTGACAGGAACAGCGCTTTTTGCTGATGAAACGGCTGACACTCTGGCACTCTATTCCGATGCCTTTGATATGATCTGGCTTGTTCTTGCAGCGGCGCTTGTATTTTTTATGCAGGCTGGTTTTGCAATGGTTGAAACCGGACTTACCAGGGCTAAGAATGCGGGTAACATCATCATGAAAAACCTGATGGACTTCGCTGTCGGAGCTGTGGCTTTCTTCGCTGTCGGCTGGGCCCTTATGTACGGTTCAACCGCAGGTGGTTTTATTGGTACTGATCAGTTTTTTATTATAGGAGCTGATTCATCAGTATTTCGCGACTGGATCTTCCAGGTAGTCTTTGCGGCGACTGCAGCAACTATTGTATCGGGAGCAATGGCTGAAAGAACCAAGTTCACCAGCTATCTTCTTTACTCGGTAGTTATTTCTGCAGTTATTTACCCGATTTCAGGTCACTGGATCTGGAGCGGAGTAGGCTGGCTGGGCAACCTCGGCTTCCACGACTTTGCAGGTTCGACTGTTGTACACTCTGTCGGCGGTTGGGCAGCTCTTGCCGGAGCAATAGTTCTTGGTCCAAGAATGGGCAAATATGTGGAAGTTAACGGCAAAAAGATCAGCAAGGCTATTCCCGGTCACAATATGCCGCTTGCAGCCCTTGGTGTGTTCATTCTGTGGTTCGGCTGGTACGGGTTTAACTGCGGTTCAACACTTTCCGGTACAGATCTTGGAATTGCCAGTGTTGCAGTAACAACTACACTTGCAGCTTCAACCGGTGCAATAGCTGCCATGATTACATCATGGATTCAGTTCGGCAAACCGGATCCTTCAATGTCGCTTAACGGCGCACTTGCGGGTCTTGTCGGTATAACTGCCGGATGCGGTGTTGTGTCGCCTGTAGGTGCACTTATCATCGGTGTTGTAGCAGGTGTTCTTGTAATTCTGTCCGTAGAGTTCATCGACAAGGTGCTCAAGATTGATGATCCGGTAGGTGCAGTTTCTGTACACGGTGTATGCGGTGTATGGGGAACTCTTGCTGTAGGTCTGTTTGCAATTCCTGAAAACGGAATGGCCGGAACCGGTCTGTTCTACGGCGGCGGATTTGCTCAGCTTGGTGTACAGGCGCTTGGTGTTGTGTCGGTATTCGCATGGGTATTCATAACAGCAATGGTTCTGTTCCTTATAATCAAAAAGACTGTAGGTCTGTTCTGCAAAAGATGAAGCAGAAGGTCTTGATATGAGCGAACACGGAATGGAGTCATACAGCGGATTCCAGATCTTCAGCAACATGTAAGGGAGGCGAAGAATGAAGTTAATAACAGCTTTTATTCAGCCGCATGCGCTGAATGACGTAAAAAAAGAATTGTATAAGAATGAAATCTATAAAATGTCCGTAACCAATGCCTTGGGATGCGGTCAGCAGAAGGGCTATACTGAGTCATACAGAGGTGTTGACATTGAAGTTAATCTGCTTAAAAAAATAAGGCTTGACATTGCAGTAAACGACGACTTTGTTAAACCGACTATAGATGCAATCATAGAGGGTGCAAGAACCGGAGAGATTGGAGACGGCAAGATCTTCGTTACATCGATTGAAGAATGTATCCGGATTAGAAACGGAGAAACCGGAAGGGTTGCAATCGGCTGATTACGTTAAACGTAAATCACCGTTCTGGATGCGGGGAGGAAGCAGTTCTGCTGCTTCTTCCGGTGCCGGAGGTTCTGCTGTAAGACAGAACTCCGGAGCTGCATTCTGAAAAAGACTGTTTCGCTACAGTCTTTTTCAGAACAATCAGTTTTGCTGATTGTTCCGGATGTATATGCGGAAGAAACTTAATTAGGGCTTCTTCCTTGAATCAGGTACCAATTTGGGACAATGGAGAATATATTTTAAGGAGTTTTTTTGATGAATGACACAATTGATTATTCAGCACAGCCTTTGCATGAAATCTATGGTTCAAACTGCTTTTCAGATGCAGAGATGAGAACAAGGCTTCCAAAGAGCATTTATAAGGAAGTCAAGCTTGTTCAGGAAGGAAAGAAAGCGCTCACCCTCGCTGTTGCCGAAGTCGTGGCAAGTTCCATGAAAGACTGGGCAATTGAAAAGGGAGCAACTCACTATACACACTGGTTCCAGCCTCTTACAGGCTCGACAGCCGAGAAGCATGATTCTTTCATCTCTCCCATGGCCGACGGTAAGGTTATGATGGAGTTTTCCGGTAAAGAGCTGATTAAAGGCGAACCCGACGCATCAAGTTTTCCGAGCGGAGGACTTCGGGCAACTTTCGAAGCAAGAGGATATACTGCATGGGACACAACATCACCGGCATTTGTCCGCGAAGATAATTCAGGCGTTACCCTGTGTATACCTACTGCATTTGTTTCTTATAACGGCGAAGCCCTCGATAAAAAAGTACCGCTTCTGCGTTCCATGGATGCACTCAATAGCCAGGCCCTCAGGGTTCTTGCCGCTCTCGGTGTAGAGGCGGGTAAGGTCACTCCGACAATAGGCCCCGAACAGGAATACTTTCTTGTAAGAGAAGACCTTTTTGAAAAAAGATCGGACCTTATGCTTTCAGGCAGAACCGTATTCGGAGCAATGTCTGCCAAGGGTCAGGAGATGGATGACCATTACTTTGGCAGCATCAAGGAATCTGCAGCTTCTTTCATGAAAGAGCTCAATTATGAACTCTGGAAGCTCGGTATTTCTGCAAAAACACAGCATAACGAGGTCGCTCCGAACCAGTTCGAGCTTGCACCTATTTTTGATTCTGCAAACGTCGCCACAGACAGGAACCAGCTTGTTATGGCCAGCATGATAAAGATTGCAAAGAGGCACGGCCTTGTCGCACTTCTTCATGAAAAGCCCTTTGCAGGTGTAAACGGTTCCGGAAAGCACAACAACTGGTCAATGTCAACAGACACCGGACTGAACCTTCTTGAACCGGGCGATAGCCCGCAGGATAATGCACAGTTCCTGCTTTTCCTTGTTGCAGTCATTAAGGCTGTGGATGTTTACTCTTCAATTCTTCGTGCTACGGCAGCCAACGCAGGTAATGATCACAGGCTTGGTGCCAACGAAGCGCCTCCCGCAATTATATCAATATTCCTCGGCGACCAGCTCGAAAATATTCTTCAGAGTCTGGTTGACTGCAAGCCGATTGAGTCCGCCTGCGGAGAAGTCCTCGAAATAGGCAGAACGAGCCTGCCGAATCTTCCGAAGGACCTTACCGACAGAAACAGAACATCGCCTTTTGCTTTCACAGGCAACAAGTTTGAATTCAGAATGGTGCCCTCTTCATTGTCTATTGCTGGTCCTAATACAGCCCTGAATACTGCCGTGGCAGAGATACTTTCAGGATTCGCAGACAGGCTCGAGAAGGCAGCCGACAAAAATGCTGAAATCACAGCGATTGTTAAGGAAACATACAAGGCTCATAAAAAGGTAATTTTTAACGGCAACGGATACTCAGAAGAATGGGTTGAAGAGGCTGAAAAGAGGGGACTTCCTAATATTAAATCGACCATTGAAGCATTGGCTGTTTTGGAATCGCCTGAATCAATCAAGCTTTTTTCCAAAAACGGCGTATTCTCAAAAGAAGAACTGGAATCAAGGGTTGAAATCTATTTGGAAGCATACAGTATGCAGATCAACGTTGAAGCTAAAGTAATGGTTGAAATGGCTGAAAAGCAGATTTATGCGGCAGCTGCACGTTACGGCAGGGCTTTGAGTGAAACTATTCTTAAAGCCAAAGAAGCTGTTTCATCATTCAATACCTCTGCATACGAAAAAACATTGCTGAAACTGTCAGCCAATGTAAACGGTATGATGGAAAAGGTTGAAGAGCTTAAGGCTCTTATAGCCAAGGCCGGCGGCGAAGATGAAGTCGCAAAAGCCGCTTCCATTTTCAGGAAAGAAGTATTCGTTAAAATGGGAGAAGTAAGGGGTTACGGAGATGCCCTCGAAGAAATTATCCCTAAAGACGAATGGCCTTTCCCGTCTTATGAAGACCTCCTTTTCAGGCTCTAGGTAACTCCCCTGGGCTGTTGATATCTCCATATTTGTCTTGCCGGTGCTGCGTATGCAGTGCCGGCTCTTTTTTTTTGGATCGAAGGTCAATTCTGCTTAAATCAGAGGAAGCGAAGGTTGGGGTGAGAATCTTAACCAGGGATTTGAAAGGGGGTTGCCATGGTTCCGGGGGGCAGGAATACGAAGGTTATAAAGCTGAACGTCATGGTTACATAGCGATGCAGCGCAATTTCATCCTTTACCTTGACTGCAGAATAGTCTGCAGTCAAGGCAGTGAAGAAAATTTAGATTTCTTTTACAGGCAGATTGTCCAGAAGTTTAACAACTTCTTCGAACTTGAAATCGACATCCAGTACGCCTGTCAGTTCTCCGGACTGGTTTTTGAGCGGTACGGCCGTAGTCATAATAAGCTCGCCGGTATATTCTGAAAAGTAGAGATCGGACTGGTATATAGAGCCGTCTTCAAGTACCCTGCGGAACCATTCCTTGTCGTTGAAATCCTTCCTGCTGAGCCTTCTGAATTTTTTCTTTTCTCCGCGCTGCGTCTGAAACGGCACTGTTCTTCTGCCTTCCGTGTCTGTCAGTGTGAGAAAATGAAGGAACGGCTCCTTCTGAGTGGTTTTGCGCAGGTAGTTTTCAATGGCCTCTATGTTTTCGCCTGAGAGTTCCGGAGAATTGGAAATATACGAGGCAAATCGCTGAGCAAGCGCTCTTGCTTCCTTCTTGGCTTTCTGGAAATCTGATTCAAAAAGCGACGGGATATAGTGTCTGGCTTTTGACAGAATTTCTTCGGTTGAGATGCTCGTTGTGCGGCCGTTTTCGTACTGCTTCGTTACCCAGTCGAAAATATATTTTACCCCCGGGTGCCGTTTACCGATTTCTTCAGCCTCACCTTTCCGGATTGACGGAATATTTTCATTCAGCCACCGGGCTATACCGGCCATGCCTGATTTATCGGTAACCATAACCCTCAACGGCCGGCTCAGCAGCTCTTCTGTGTCGAAAATGTTGTAAATCTCTTCATTTTTAAGAAGGCCGTCAGCATGGATTCCGGCTCTTGTTGTGTTGAAATCTTCGCCGACAAACGGATAGTTTGTCGGGATCGGCGCTTTTATTTCATCCCTGAAATAGTCGGCTATTTCGGTGATTACCCTGGTATCCATGCCCCCGCTGCTTCCTGTCAGCCCGATATATTCGATAACAGCTCCCTCGAGGGGTGAGTTTCCCGTTCTTTCACCAAAACCCAGCACCGAGGTGTTCAGGGCTGAACATCCGTAAAGCCAGGCTGTGGCACCGTTGACGTGAACCTTATGAAAATCGTTGTGACCGTGCCATTCAAGCAGTTCCTCAGGGTAGCCTAGTTCCCGTCTGAAAGCATGGATCATCTTCGGAACACTGCGGGGCAGTATTGCACCGGGGTAGGATATGCCGTAACCCATTGTGTCGCAGAGCCTGATTTTTACAGGAATGCCGCTTTCCTGCGAAAGCTTAAGAAGCTCCTCCGCGAAAGGAAGACAGAATCCGTAAATGTCGGCTTTTGTTACGTCTTCGAAATGGCATCTCGGAATAATGCCTTCTTCGAGAGATTTTCTAACGATATTTAAATAGGAATCCATTATCTTCCTTCGGTTGCTTTTCAGTTTCAGGTATATGTGATAGTCGGAAACCGAAGTCAGGATTCCCGTTTCTTTGAGAGAATATTTCTTAACGAGTTTGAAATCATCCTCGTTGGCTCTTATCCATCCGGTTATCTCGGGATAGTCGTATTTTCTGTCAATACAGGCTTCAATTGCCTGCTGGTCCTTCTCGCTGTAGAGGAAGAATTCGCTCTGGCGGATGATTCCGCTTCCTCCGTCAAGCTTGTGCAGCAGATCGAAAATGTGAAGAATCTGTTCAGGTCTGTACGGAGGTCTCGCCTGCTGTCCGTCACGGAATGTTGTGTCGGTGATCCAGATTTTTTCCGGCGGATCCATCGGAACTGTTTTATTGTCGAACATTATTCTCGGGACTTCGCTGTAGGGGAACTGTTCGCGGAAAAGTTCGGGCAATTCAGGATTTACAAGCGACTGTTCCGGTTTGTGAAAATTGTACATACTGAGACCTCCTGCTTATTGTAAGCTTTAGTGAATACATAATAATGACTAAAATACTGTAAAAATGTCAATAATATGTACAGTAAAAAGGGTAAAAAGTTTTATAACTTCGATATAATTCAATTATTCAGCCTCATCGCCGGCTGCGGCCGGATTATTGCATAGTTGTTATACTGCAATGCTTATGTCTATTCCTGAAATTGCGGAAAGTTTCGCTGTTGACTAATGCAAACGTGTGCATTAAAATCAAATTTATATTCCATATTCTTATTTTTGACAGGAGCAGCTTTGACGATTAAAGAACTTGCTGCGATCGCGGGACTTAATCATTCGACTGTGTCGCGGGCCTTGAACGACAGTCCGCTTATCTCGGAAAAAACCAGGCTGCGGGTGCGGGAGCTTGCTGAAGAGTATAATTTCGATCTTAACGCAAGCGCCCGCGGAATGCGGACCAGAAAAACCGATACGATCGGCGTGATTTTCCCTGTTCTCAGGGACAGTTACCGTGACATGCAGTATCTTGGTTCCCTTATGAACAGTCTGCGTTTTACAATTGAAGAAGAACTGTACGACAGTATAATTACCTTTCCTGTCAATCCGAAAACAGGCAGAAGTAATATCAGAAGACTTCTGCAGCAGAAAAAGGTCGATGGCCTGCTGCTTGTTGTACAGGATGTAGCTGATGATGACTGGGAAATGATTGTTGATTCGGGAGTCCCTGTCGTGTCGCTCCATTTTAAATGGGCAGACAGCCGCCAGCAGGAAATCAGCTATGTTTACCCCGATAATTTCAGGGGCGGGTACCTTGCCTCGGACTGCCTGCTGCGTGCCGGCTGCAGACGCACGGTAACGCTGACCGCGGAAGACGGCCAGATCGAGTTTGATGAGCGGACCCGGGGGTACTTTTCAGCTCTCGAAAGCTCAGGGATCGGTGCTGACGCCGGCAGAACCTTTTACGGGTCCTGCGGTTTTGAATCGGGGTACAATTTTATTTACGAAAACAGGGAACTGCTTACCGAAATTGACGGAATTTTTGCCCAGACCGATATGAATGCAATCGGAGCGATTGAGGCGATGAAAGAGCTCGGAATCCGTGTGCCGCAGGATATTGCAGTCGTCGGTTATGACGATATCGATATAGATTATTTTTTCAAGCCGCGGCTGACTACAGTTCACCAGCCGAAAGAGCTGTACTCAGAAATAGCCTGCCGTAAACTTGTAGAGATGATTGAGAACGGGAATAAAACGGAAAAAATTCGCAAGGTGATAGAACCGGACCTTCTAATCCGGGAATCGTGTGTTATAGAGGAAGTTGGCGATGAATACTGAAACAGAGAGAAAATGGTGGAAGGAAGCGGTCGTGTATCAGATCTACCCGAGAAGCTACTTTGATTCAAACGGCGACGGGATAGGCGATATAAGAGGAATAATCGAAAAGATTGATTATATAGCATCCCTTGGAATCGATGTGATTTGGCTGAACCCGGTTTATAAGTCCCCGAATGATGATAACGGTTATGACATCAGCGATTACCGCAGCATCATGGATGAATTCGGTACAATGGCTGACTGGGAGGAGCTGCTTCAGCTTCTGCATTCGAGGGGGTTGAGGCTGATAATGGATCTCGTTGTAAACCATACTTCCGATGAGCACGAATGGTTTGTCCAGTCACGATCCTCAAAAGACAGTGAATACCGGGATTATTATATCTGGCGCGACAGTAAAGGCGGCAGGACACCGAATGACTGGCTTTCCCACTTTTCCGGCAGTGCCTGGGAATATGATTCAAAGACAGATCAGTATTTTCTGCATCTGTTCACGCGCCGTCAGCCTGATCTGAACTGGGAAAATGAAAAGGTACGCACTGAAGTTTATGCCATGATGAAGTGGTGGCTTGACAAGGGAATTGACGGCTTCCGGATGGACACGGTGAATATGTTCTCGAAGGTTCC